>JAFRNP010000157.1 GCA_017430145.1 Clostridia bacterium | reverse complement strand
TGTACAGATTTGACGCCGTCAACCTGGCGGTTGGCAAGGAAAATCTGTGCAGGATGACGGAATAAAGATCAAGCAAGGCGTGCGCCGCGAATTGTGCGGTGTTGCCTTAAGTTGTTGACATTGCCTTACGTGGGGTTCTCTGACTCTCACCGTCCCCTCCGTTTGCCCCGACAACGCGTCCGTCGATGCGCCTGCACAGGGGACAATCACGGGGACGGTTATCCCGATTTACAAGGTCAATCGGGGAACCGTCCCCTGATTTTCCCCGAACCAAAACCGGAAAACATAAACGCAAACAAAACCAATCAGGGGACCCCCGATTGTCGGCGGCGGTCTGTAGCACGGCGCACCTGGATCAATCAGGGGACGGTTCCCTGATTGATACGGTTCCCTGATTGATAGGTATTTTGTTTGGAGATGAGAGATCAACGGTTTCAGTCCGGGGAAAATCAGGGGGACAGTTCCCCGATTGACTAACGTAAATCGGGATAACCGTCCCCCGTGATTGTCCCCTCCGCCGTGCATAGCTTATACGTCAATCAGGGGACGGTTCTCTGATTGATTTGTCCGTTGAAGGATTTTTCCTGTTTTTCAGACGTTGTTTGTTGTCTTTTTCGTTATTGCGTATAATACACGTTTTGCGGGCGGTCATGCCCGCCCCTACTCAGCGAGATCTTAACGGCGCAGTACCAAGGCCAGAAAACCTGTTGGTTTTGTGCTTTCGTGTTATAAGCTGTTGACATTTTCCCGTCGGGGGAAAGGCTATTACTGCCGTATCTATAATCAAGCGCGTCAGCGCTTCCTTTTTTTATCATTTCTCTTTTTTCTTTATAAAAAACACACAGAGGCAAAAAAAACCTCCGTGTGTTTTTTTTATTCATTCCTCGCCCCCTGCGGGCTCCGGGGTTTCGCCGGGGGGTTCAGGTGCCTGCGGTTCCTCCTCGGGCGTTCCGGGCTCCTCTTCGGCGGGGGTCGAAATGATCTCCGGTTCGGTCGGCTCAACGTACACCGGCGGCTCCCAATCGGTGATCTCCGGCGGGATATACGGGTTTGCGGTGGGCGTCTGATCCAACGGCGATGTCGGCTCCGGCGGTGTCTCGGCCGGCGCTTCGGTGCTCAGAACTTCATCGCCGGTGTGCTTTTCCTCCACGTAATACCCGGCGCCCGCCTTATCCTTCATCACGTCGATGGCGGTCAGCCGGTCCGCGTTCAGGGCAATGTTCGTTTTTCCGTAGATCGCAAGCTGCAGCTTCTGCGCCGCGGCGGGGTAATCCACGATCCAGACCCACTGGCTGCCGCTGTAATCCATCCGGTCCTCGATCTCCGGCAGGTTAAAGCTCGTCACCTCGTACTCATACCAGCGGTTCACCAGCGTCTTGGTGGCAAGCGAAATCAGCTCCGACGCCGTACAGTCGGTGGTCACGTACTGCATCAGCGATTTGATGATCGCCGTCGCCTCGTCCACCGACATGGTGCGCGCCCGCTCCATAAGCGTCGTCACAAACAGGCGTTGCCGCCGGGTACGGCTCACGTCCCCGTCCGCGTCGCAGTAACGGATGCGGCAGTACATCAATGCCTGATAGCCGTTCAGCAGCACGTCGTCGCCCGAGACGTAGGGCACGCCCTTATGCTTGTCGTCGGCGCGGTCCATCTCTTTGGCTTCGTAGTCCTTTACCGGAAGCCGCACGCCGCCCAGGGCGTCCACGATCTCCGCAAAGGTCTGGAAATTCACGCACACGTAGTGGTGGATCTTGATCTTATAGTCGTTTTGCAGCGTATTGATCAGGCAATCCATGCCGCCGTTGGCGTAGGAGGCGTTCACCTTTGCGTACACGTCGCCGTTCGGGGACTTGATATAGGTGTAGGAATCGCGCATAAACGAGGTCAGAAAGATCTTTTTCGTATCGTTGTTCAGCGTCAGCATCATCAGAACGTCGGAATTCGACCCCGATTCATCCATGCCAACCAGCAGAAAATTGATGACCTTTTTGCTCTGCATCAGCGCCTTTGAGCCGCCGTTGGTCGCCCATTCCTTCAGGATCGTCGACAGGTCCGACTGCGTGCGCAGCTCCATGAGCTGTTCGAGCACCCCGGGGTCCTCGCCGATCAGATCGCCGTTGTCATCCACCAGGTCCCCGCTGCCGTTCCAGCTTGCTAAGCCGAAAAACCGCAGCGGCACGCCGACGATCTTATCGACCACCAGCTTTACGCCGACGGCCAGAACCGCCGCCGCCAGAATGACTGCCAGCACCGTTAAAATCGTGCGCTTTTGTTTCTGTTTTTGTTTATCGATTCTTTTTGAGCGTCTTCGTTCTGTCATTTTTTTAACGTTGTCCCGATCTGTTTTTTGTAAAAAGGTTCGGTCGGAAAGCTTTTTTTCTGTTTTACTCTGCCGTCTCTTCCGCTGCAGGCGCTTCGTTTTCGGCAGTTTCGGCGCTGCCGCTGGTTTCGCCGCCTTCATCGGTTCCGGCGCTTTCGTTGGTTCCGGCGCCTTCATCGGTTCCGGCGCTTTCGTTGGTTTCGGCGCTGTCGTCCTCCGGCAGCCCTTCCGCCGTCTCTTCGGGGTCGTCCTTGTTCTTTTTCGCCGTGGTGATGGCGATCACGCAGTCGTCGTCCGCCAGCTTCATGAGCCGTACGCCCTTGGCGGGACGCTGGCAGAGCCGGATATCGTCCGAGGACAGGCGGATGATGATGCCGTTTTTCGAGATCAGGATCACGTCTTCGTCGTCAAAGATCTTCGTGACTGCCGCCACGTCGCCGAAGGCCGCCGTGCGGTAGTTCATGCTGCCCATGCCGCCGCGCGCCTGCACGTGGTAATCCTCATATTCGCTCTTTCTGCCGAGGCCCGTCTCGCTGACGGTGAGCAGCGTGCCGCCGTCGTATTGATCGCTGAGCACCTCCACGCCGACGACGCAGTCGTCGGGGCGCTTGAAGGTGATGGCCTTAACGCCTCTGGCGGTCCTGCCGAGTACGCGGGCGTCCTTTTCATTGAAGCGGATGCCGAGGCCGTCCTTCGTCGCCACGTAGATATCGTCGTTGCCATAGGTGAGCTTCACGCTCTGCAGCACGTCGCCTTCGTCAAGGTTCACGGCGATGATGCCGCTGCGGCGGATATTGTTGAAATCCGAAAGCGCGGTCTTTTTGATGACGCCTTTTTTCGTCACCATGCAGACGTTCACGCCCTCGCTCTCGTCCGGCAGCTGCAGCATGACGGAGACCTTTTCGTCGCCCTCCATCTGCAAAAGGTTTATCAGGTTCATGCCCTTGCCGGTGCGGCTGCCCTCGGGGATCTCATAGCCCTTTAAGCGGTACGCCTTGCCGCGGGTGGTAAAGAACATGATATAGCTGTGGGTGGAGCAGGTGAACATGGTATCCACCACGTCCTCCTCGCGGGTGGTCAGGCCGATCTTGCCGCGGCCGCCCTTGCGCTGCATGCGGTACTCGTCCGCCGGGATGCGCTTGATATAGCCCATGCGGGTCTTGGTGAACACGCAGTCCTCCACCGGGATCAGGTCTTCCACGTCCATTTCGCCCGTGATGTTCACGATCTCGGTGCGGCGCTCGTCGTTCAGCTCCGCTTTTATCGCCAGCGCCTCTTCCTTTACAAGCGCCAGCACGTTTTGGCGGGAGCTTAAAATGTGCAGGTACTCGGCGATCTTTTCTCTGAGCGCCGCCAGTTCCTCCTCCAGCTTCTGCCGCTCGAGGCCTGTCAGCTGCCCGAGGCGCATCTGCACGATGTGCGTCGCCTGTACGTCGTCGAATTCAAAGCGCTCGATCAGCCGCTCCTTGCCTTCGGCGATAGAGCCGGAGGAACGCAGGATGGCGATGACCTCGTCGATGAAGTCCAGCGCCTTCAGAAGCCCCTCCAGAATATGGGCGCGCTCCTCGGCCTTGCGCAAAAAGTAACGCGTGCGGCGCTCCACCACGTTTGCCTGGTGGTCGATATAGTGCTCCAGGATCTGCTTGAGGGTCAGGATCTTCGGCTCGCCGTTTACAAGCGCCAGCAAAATGATACCGAAGGAGCTCTGCAGCTGCGTATAGCTGTAAAGCTGGTTCAAGACCACCTGGGGGTTCGCTTCGCGTTTGAGCTCGATCAGGATATTCATGCCCTCGCGGCTGGAATAGTCGTTGACGTTGGAAAGCCCTTCGATCTTTTTATCCTTGTGCAGCTCGGCGATGTTCTCGATCAGCCGCGCCTTGTTGACCTGGTAGGGGAGTTCCGTCACGGAGATCTGGAACCTGCCGTTTTTCGTCTCCTGGATCTCGCACTTCGCCCGGACCTGGATCTTGCCGCGCCCGGTGGCGTAGGCGGCGCGGATCCCGGCGCGGCCCATGATGATGCCGGCGGTGGGGAAGTCCGGCCCCTTGATATGCTCCATGATATCGTCCAGCGTACAGTCGGGGTTGTCGATCACGCAGCACATGCCGTCAATGACCTCGCCCATGTTGTGGGGCGGGATATTGGTCGCCATACCGACCGCGATACCCATGGAGCCGTTGACCAGCAGGTTCGGGAAGCGCGACGGCAAAACGGTGGGCTCCTGCAGACGGTCGTCGTAGTTGCCGGTAAAATCCACGGTCTCCTTGTCGATATCCGAAAGCATTTTTAAGGTGATCTTGCTCATGCGGCTTTCGGTATACCGGTAGGCGGCGGCGGGGTCGCCGTCGATGGAACCGAAGTTGCCGTGGCCATCCACCAAAGGATAGCGCATGGAGAACGACTGCGCCAGACGCACCATGGCGTCGTAGACGCTGGCGTCGCCGTGGGGATGGTAGCGGCCCAGCACCGCGCCCACGGTGTCCGCGCACTTGCGGTACTCCTTGTCCGGCGTCAGGTTGTTTTCAAACATGGTATAGAGGATCCGCCTGTGTACGGGCTTGAGCCCGTCGCGGACGTCCGGCAGCGCGCGCTGCATGATGACGGACATCGAGTAATCCAAAAAGGATTTGCGCATCTCCCGGTTGAGATCCACCTCGATCATCCTGCCGGCGGTCCCTTCCGCTTCCTCGTTTTCGGGAATCATGGTATTGTTTTCGTCAGCCATTTTTTATTCCTCACACGTCCAGATTCTGAACATATTTCGCGTTCTTTTCTATAAAGTCCCGTCTGGGCTCCACCTTGTCGCCCATCAGAATGGAAAAGGTCTCGTCCGCCTCCATGGCGTCCGACAGGTTCACCCTGAGCATCGTGCGCACGGCCGGGTCCATGGTGGTCTCCCAGAGCTGCTTCGGGTCCATTTCACCGAGGCCCTTGTAGCGCTGGATCGTATAGCCGCTTCCCAGCTCCCCGATGATCGCGTCGCGCTGCTCGTCGGAATAGGCGTATTGGTGCTTTTTGCCTTTCGTGAGCCTGTACAGCGGCGGCTGGGCGATATAGACGTAGCCGTGCTCGATCAGCGGGCGCATATAGCGGAAAAAGAAGGTCAAAAGCAGCGTGCGGATATGCGCGCCGTCCACGTCGGCGTCCGCCATCAGCACGATCTTGTGGTATCTTAATTTCGTGATGTCAAAATCGTCGCCGATCCCGGTGCCAAGCGCCAGTACCACCGGCACCAGCTTTTCGTTGCCGATCACCTTGTCTATCCGCGCCTTTTCCACGTTGAGCATTTTGCCCCACAGCGGCAGTATCGCCTGGATCGTCCGGTCTCTGCCTTCCTTTGCGGAGCCGCCTGCGGAGTCGCCCTCCACAATAAACAGTTCCGTGTTCGCCGGGTCCTTATCGGTGCAGTCCGCAAGCTTGCCGGGCAAAGAAGCGCCGTCAAAGGCGGATTTGCGCCTTGCCAGCTCCCTGGCCTTTCTTGCCGCCTCCCTGGCGCGGGAAGCGTCCAGCGCTTTGTTGAAAATGACGCGGGCGACGGCAGGGTTCTCTTCAAAATAGGTCGTCAGCTTTTCGTAGACCATCTGCTGCACCAGGGGCGTGATATCGGTGTTGCCGAGCTTGCCCTTGGTCTGTCCCTCAAACTGCGCCTCCGTCAGCTTGACGCTGATTATGGCGGTCAGACCCTCCCGCACGTCGTCGCCGGAAAGGTTTTTGTCTCCCTCTTTCAGGAAGTTGTATTTTCTGCCGTAGTCGTTGAACACGCGGGTCAGGGCATTTTTCAGTCCCGTTTCGTGCGTGCCGCCGTCCACGGTGCGTACGTTGTTTGCAAAGCTTAAGATCAGCTCGTTGAAGCCGTCGTCGTACATGAGGGAGACTTCCGCGCTGCGGTCGCCCTTTACCGTGGAAAAATGGATCGGGTGCTCGTGGATGGCGGTCAGGCCGCGGCTCTCGTTTAAGTAATGCGAAAAGCTTGAAAGGCCGCCCTCGTAGCAATACTGCTCTTCTTTGACGTTTTCCGGGTCGCGGCTGTCCGTCAGGGTGATTTTCAGCCCCGCGTTCAGAAACGCCTGCTCCCTGAGCCTTCTCTGCAGGGTCTCGAATTCATATACCGTCGTCTCCTGAAAGATCTGCGGGTCCGCTTTAAAGGTCACCAGCGTCCCGGTCCGGTCCGTATCGCCCACGATCTCCAGCTCCGAGGCGATATGCCCGCGCTCAAACCGCTGGCGGTGGATATGCCCCTTCTGGCTCACTTCCACTTCCAGCCACTCGGACAGCGCGTTGACGACCGAGGAGCCCACGCCGTGCAGACCGCCGGAAACCTTGTAGCCGCTGCCGCCGAACTTGCCGCCGGCGTGCAGAACGGTCAATACCACCGTAACGGCGGGGATGCCCTGTTTTTCGTTGATATCCACCGGAATGCCGCGGCCGTTGTCCCGCACCGCGATGACGTCGCCGGGCCTTATTTCCACCTCGATGTGGGTACAGTAGCCCGCCAGCGCCTCGTCGATGGAGTTGTCCACGATCTCGTAAACCAGATGGTGCAGGCCCCTCGGCCCCGTGGAGCCGATATACATGCCGGGGCGTTTGCGCACGGCCTCGAGCCCCTCCAGAACCTGGATCTGGTTGGCGTCGTAAGCCTCCTCCACGCGGGTGACCATCTGTTCGGTCAGCGCCGCCTCTTCCTCAAGGACCTCGGCGGTCTCCCGGTATTCCTCCGTGATGGCAGTTTTGTTTTCGGTGATCTCGTCCATGTTAACCTCCAAATCAATCAGGGTCAATCAGGGGACGGTTCCCTGATTGGTTTTCTATAAAAGTATGAAAGTAAAAAAGTATGAAAGTATCAAATGCGGAACGGCTTCGCCGTTGATCATAATATTCGCCGTTGATCATAATAATCGCAGCACGGCGCACCTGCGCCGTTTTTGCTTTTCCGGCAAGGAACAGACGATCTGTAAGCAGGCAGGACCGATCTGATTTGTTTTCAAATGTTAAAAGTCGGAAGGGCTTCGCCCTTGATTATAGAAACGGGAAAACGGTTTTTTTCCCGGAAAAGACAAATTTATGAATTGATAAAAACGTTGGTATCGCCGTCTTTATATAAAGACGATGATCGGCGCCGTCTCCGTAGGGGCGGGCATGACCGCCCGCTGCCTTAAAACCAGATGCCGTGATCCGTTGAAAGATTTTTTCCGTTTGACAGACGTAATATGTTCTTTTTTTTCGCCTTTGAATTCGTTATACGTTTTGCGGGCGGTCGGTGCCCGCCCCTACGGTACTGAGGGGTTCCGGAAAACGTTTTACGTCCGGAAAGATCCCTTTTTCCATGCCGCATCACATATTCTTTCCAAATGGGTGGTTATGCTTTGTAAACCATGTGCTCGTACAATCTGTAAACGAAGTTATCACACTATACACATGCCCGCCCGCAAAAAGTCAACGCTGCTTCCGTTGCAGCCACCTGATTCAGAATAGCTGACGGCTAACAGCTGACAGCTGACAGCTAACCTATTCCGAAACCCTTTTCGCCAGCGTCCCGGCGGAAAATTGGGAGATATACACCTTCTGCCCGCCGGGTTCTTCGGTCACGATAAACGATTTCGGCAGGTCAAAGGTCAACGTCTGCACCGCGCCGCTTTTTTGGGCGGTGTTCAAATAGTCGCGCGTACGTTTCGCGACGCTTGCGGTATCCAGGTCAAAGATCCCCACGATCTCCGTTTCGGCCACTGCTTCGCCGCCCAGATCCAGATACCCCATTTTCTCTCAAACTCCCCTTAATTCCTAACTAAAACACGCTTCCTTCTTTGACGAAAAACGTCCTGCCGCCGGTAAGCCGCTTAAAGTTTTCAGGGTCGCAGCAGGTGATGAAGACCTGCCTGTCCTCGATGTGGTTCAAAACGTAATCCTGCCGCCGGGCGTCCAGCTCGCTCATCACGTCGTCAAGAAGGATCACCGGCTGCTCGCCGGTCTCGTTATGCAATACGGCCGCTTCCGCCAGCTTCATGGAAAGCGCCGCGCTTCTCTGCTGTCCCTGGGAGCCGTACAGCCGCGCGGAGGCGCCGCTGATACAGATCTCCAGATCGTCCCTGTGGGGGCCCACGTTCGTCGTGCGGGAGAGTATGTCCGTCCGCCTGTGGGCGGCAAGCTGCTCCAGATAGGTCCCGTTATCATTGCCGAAGCGCGTGCGGTACAAAAAGGAAATCGCCTCGCGCCCGCCGCTTAAGCCTTCATAGACAGCCTCCGCGGCAGGGGAGAGCTTTTCAAGATACCCGATCCTTGCCTTCGCCACCGTTTCGGCGGCAGCGGCAAGCTGGATATCCAGCACGTCCAGCAGCTCTTCCAGCCGGCTTTCCGCTTTCGGGTCCCTGAGGGCAGCGTTTCGCTGCTTTAACAGCCGCTGGTACTCGGTGAGGATCTTCGGGTAGGCGGGCAGCGTCTGGCACACGGCGGTATCCAGAAACCGGCGCCGTTCGCCTGGCCCGCTTTGCACGATCGATAAAAACGACGGCGCGAACACCACGGCGCGAAACTGCCGGATAAGGCCCGTCGGGGAACTCAGTCCCACGCCGTTTAGGGACGCCGTCCTGCGGTTCGTGACGGTCAGCTTCGCCTCCTGCTCCCTGCCGCCGCTTTCAAAACGGAGGCTGAGCCCGGCGCGCTCGGCGCCGAAGCGCACAAGCTCGGCGTCCTTTGCGCCGCGAAAGCTTTTCATGCCCGAAAACAGCCACAGCGCCTCGATCAGGTTCGTTTTGCCCTGCGCGTTTTCGCCGTAAATGATGTTCACGGTCTCGCAGGGTTCTATCTCCAGGCCGGCGATATTGCGAAAATCCCGGAGCCGCAGCGCCTTAACTTTCATTTTCCACCTTAAAAAGCAGATCCTTGTACTCAAAGGTATCGCCGGGCCTCAGCTTTTTGCCGCGCTGGGTACAGGTCTCCCCGTTGACGCGCACCGCGCCCTTTTCAATCAGCACCTTCGCGTGCCCGCCGGTCGCGGCGATATCCGAGAGCTTTAATGCCGCGTCAAGCTTGATATATTCCGTATGGATCAGCAGCGCCTTTTCCTGCATGGTCAAAAGGCGCACCTTTACCTTTTTTATTTTTTTCCCGCCGTTTTCGTTCATACTCACGTTTTGATGCGCACCGGCAGTACCAGATAGGTAAACGCGTCGCCCTCCGGCGGCAGGATCAGCGCCGGGGCGTAGGGGCCGTTGAGCTGGATCAGCACTTCGTCTGTCTCGCAGCTTCTGAGCGCCTCAAGCATAAAGCGGTTGTTAAAGCCGATCTCGATCCGTTTGCCGTCCAGGCTGACATCCAGTTCGTCCTTCACGCTGCCCAGCGCCGTCACGCAGGAGATCCTGATCATGTCGTCGTCGATCACGAATTTCAGCGGGCTCTTGGTCTTTTCGGTGATAATGGTGGAGGTCCGCACGATACAGTCGATCAGCTTTTTCGTGTTCACGCGCACCACCGTGCTCTTCGCCGTGGGGACCGCCGATTTGTAATCCAGAAATTCGCCTTCCAGCCGGTGCGCGATCATCTCGTAGGCGCCGACCCTGAAGCTGACGTGCTTTCTGCCAACGCTGATATCCATTTCGGCGTCCTCGCCGTCGTCGATGAACTTGATGATCTCATTCAGGTTCTTCGCGCTGACGATAAAGCTGAAGGGATCGCCGTTGTAGGCGTTGAATTCGTTGCGGATCGCAAGCCGGAAGCCGTCCAGGCCGATCATGCGCAGCAGGCCCGGGGATACCTCGAACTTGATGCCGCGGTGCACGGTCTTCGATTCCTCCGCCGACACCGCGAAGGCCGTCTGCCGGATCATGGTCTTGAAGGTCCCCTGTCTGACGGAGAACGGGACCTCCTCGGTGATCTTCGGCAGCTCCGGATACTCCTCGGGCTTCAGGCTGATGATCGTGAACTCCGTTTCGCCGCTGCGGATCGTGCAGATGTTCTTTTCGTCGCAGGAGATGCTCACGTCATCGCCCGGCAGGCACCTTAAAATGTCACAGAAGGTCTTTGCGTTGAGCACCATGGCGCCGGGCTCCTCCACGCGGACGTCCGTCACGGTGGTGATGCCGAGGAACAGGTCGAACCCGCTGATCTTCAGCGTCGAGTCCTCCTGCGTCTGCATCAGCAGGCACTCCAGGTGCGGCATGACGGAGCGGTTCGGTACGCATCGCTGCACGTTCAGGCAGGTTTCGGTAAACGCCGCTGTGTTGCAAATGATTTTCAAAATGATTTCCCTCCCGGATCGTAATGTAACCGTTTAAAAATAGTAGTAGTAGTAGCCCCGTGTCAAAATGTCAAAAAGCGGTTTTTCTGCGCGCGTAAAGCGGCTTTGCGCCGGTTTTTGCCGTTATGAAAACGTTTTTAAAACCGCGGGGTTTTGACAGCATAAAATCTGCCGTGTCAGTTTTGTCGAAAACAAAATGTTCAATGTCTAATAATTGTTCGTAACTTTTTTCATTCCGGCGGCAGTTTTTCCGCCCGTTCCTGTTCCCTTCGCTCCGGTTTTTTACGCGTCCGGAAGGCGGCGGGACCTACTTCGTCTGGAACTCGTTGATGGCGCTGATGGCAATGGCCTTGACCGACGGGGCCTCGTCCATTTTTTCCTTTGCCTGGTTGATGGAATACAGCACCGTCGAGTGGTTTTTGCCGAAGTATTTGCCGATCTCCTCCAGCTTTAAGGTCGTGACCTCCTTGATGACGTAAATGGTCACCTGCCGCGCCAGCGTGATCTCCGCCTGCCGCTTGTCGGAGCGGATGTCCTGCGCGCTTACGCCGAAGTTTTTCGCCGTGAAGTCGATGATCTTTTCCACCAGGACGGATACCGGCTGGTTGTCGGTGGTGATATCCTTGATGATGTCCTGCACCTGCTCAAGCGTCACGTTGTCGCCGTAGCTCATGCGCATGGCGGAGATTTTTTTCACGGTCCCCTCCAGCTGGCGGATGTTGTTTTTAATCCGCTGGGCGATGAATTCGGTGATATTGTCCGGCAGCGTCATGTTGAGCTGCTCGCACTTGCGCAGGATGATCGCCTTTCTGGTGTCGATGTCCGGCGGCTGGATATCCGCCATGATGCCCATCTCAAACCGCGAGCGCAGCCGGTCGTCCAGCACCACCAGCTCTCTGGGCGCCACGTCCGCCGTCAGCACGATCTGCTTGCCCGCCTGCTCCAGCGCGTTAAAGGTGTGGAAAAACTCCTCCTGCACCGAGACGGTGTTTTTCAGGATCTGGATATCGTCCATCAGCAGCGCGTCCACGTTGCGGTATTTTTGATGGAACGCGATCGTGTTGTGCTTGGCCATCCCCTCGATCAGCTCGTTCATAAAGGTCTCGCACGGCACGTAGATGATGACCTTGTCGGGGTTGTTCTTTTTCATCTCGTTATAGATCGCGTACAAAAGGTGCGTTTTGCCGAGCCCCGAGCGGCCCCAGATCATTAAGGGGTTATAGAGCGTGCCCGGATGCTGCGCCACGCCCAGCGACACGTTGTAGGCGAAATTGTTCGACTTGCCTACGATAAACGAGTCGAAGGTGAACTGCTTGCCGGCGGGGGAGACTGCGGTATCCTTGATTTTGCCGTCCGCGTGCGCGCGCATCTCCTTCGCGTCCGCGGCGCTGTCCACTAAAATGTCGATCTCCACCGGAAAGCCCATGACCTCCTCAAAGCTGTCTTTGATAAGCCCGGAAAACTTATCCAGGATGATGGATTTTTTGAATTCGGAATTGATTAAAAAAATGAACGTGTCGTTTTCAAATTTGATCAGCTCCAGCGGCTCGATCCAGAGGTTAAACATGATATCCGACACTTTTGTTTTGCATACGGCAAGGACTTCTTTCCAAACGTCTGCCATGGTATCCATAAGCGCTGTTTCTTTCTCCTTTTATGTATTTGCGCCGTGAGATGCGCGGAAAAAACGATAGAATGCAGTATAAAAAAGTATAGCATATTTTATGCGGGTTTGCAAGCGTTTTCTAAAATATTTATAATATTTTTCTATAATATATAGCTTATATATAAGTATAGGAAAGAGAAAAAATCAAAAAAAGGTCTTTACAATTTCCTTTTTTTTGTGTAATATTTATTTTATAGGATTACGTCAAAGATTTTTGATTTTTCCGGAAAGGAAGAAACGGTATGAAGATCGCATTGATGGGCTGCGGCACCGTCGGGCGCGGCGTATTCGAGACCGTACGGGAGTTGTCCGCCGTATTGGGCGCGCGCTGCGGCAGGGACTGTGTCGAAATAAAATATATATTGGATAAGCGGACCTTCGGCGAGCCGGCGCTTGACGCCCTGACGGTCCGGGACGTCGGTATCATCGCCGGGGACCCCGAGATCGAGGTCGTGGTGGAGGCCATGGGCGGCACCCATCCGGCGTTTGAATTCTGTATGGCGTGCCTGCAGAACGGCAAAAGCGTCGTCACCTCCAACAAGCAGCTGGTGGCGGAAAAGGCGGAGACCCTGTTTGAGACCGCGAAAAAACATAACGTGCAGTTCCGTTTCGGCGCGTCGGTCTGCGGCGGCATACCGGTGCTGCGCACCATGTTCTATTCCATGGCGGGCAACGAGATCACCGGCTTTGCGGGGATACTGAACGGCACCACCAATTTTATCCTTACGAAAATGATCCGCGAGCAGGCGTCCTTCGACGGCGCCTTGAAGCAGGCGCAGGCGCACGGCTACGCCGAGGCGGATCCCTCCGACGATATCGAAGGCAGGGATACCTGCCGGAAAACGGCGATTTTAGCGTCCATTGCCTTCGGCACGCATACGGACCCCGACGGGATCCATACCGAGGGTATCACGGGCATTACGGCGGCGGACGCCGCCTATATCGACGGCGCCGGAAGCCGCATCAAGCTTTTGGGGATCGGCGAAAAGCAGCCGGACGGCAGGATCTACACGATCGTCGCCCCGGCGGTGGTCCCGGCGGGCAGGATTCTGGCGGACGTGGAGGGCGTATTCAACGCCGTATCGCTCTACGGCACCAAGGTCGGGGAGATCATGCTTTACGGCCCCGGCGCCGGTAAGGACGCCACGGCGTCGGCGGTCGTCGCGGACGTGCTGGACTGCGCGCGCACGCCGGGCTTCGACCCGGTCTACAGCTGGGAAACGAAGCAGGACGGCCGTCTGATGCCGTATCAGGAAAAATCCCTGCGGCTGTACGTCAGGGGCAACGCGGGTGATAAAGCG
This sequence comes from Clostridia bacterium, assembly GCA_017430145.1. Taxonomy (GTDB): domain Bacteria; phylum Bacillota; class Clostridia; order Oscillospirales; family Acutalibacteraceae; genus RUG806. Next base: position 3,588 of record JAFRNP010000157.1, on the reverse strand, counting down.
GCGGCGCTTTCCGATATCCGCGAGGCCTTCGAGGACGTTACGGTCCTTACCCGCGACAACGCGCCTCAAAACGAGCTGGCGTTTATCACGGGCAAAGCGCCCGAAAAGACGCTTTCTTTGCTTTTGACGCAGATCAGGTCCTTCGTACCCGCCGTAAAGATCCGCTGCCCGGAGCTGTAACGTATGGGGATCATTGTTGAAAAGTTCGGCGGCAGCTGCCTGAAGGACGACGAAGCGCTCAAAAACGCCGCACAGATCATCCGGCAGACGGTGGAAGAGGGATACGACGTGGTGGCGGTGGTCTCCGCACAGGGCGATATGACCGACCGTCTGATCACGAAAGCGCGGCGGCTGCACAAAGAGCCCGCAAAACGGGAGCTGGACGTGATCATGAGCGCCGGCGAGCAGCTTTGCGCCTCCTACCTGACCGTGGCGCTGGCAGCCGCAGGTATCGATTGCGTGTCGCTGCTCGGCTGGCAGGCGGGGGTCAGGACGAACCGGCTGTTCGGCAGCGCCCGTGTGACGGACATAAATCCTGCCCGTATCCGGCGGGAGCTTTCTAAAAAACACGTTGTCGTCGTCGCGGGCTTTCAGGGGATCGCGGACAGCATGGATATGACCACCCTCGGGCGCGGCGGCTCGGACACCACGGCTGTGGCGCTGGCGGCGGCGCTGGAGGCGGATATATGCCGCATCTATTCGGTGATCGACGGGATCTATACCGCCGACCCCATGGAGTTCCCGCAGGCCGTGAAGCTGAAAGAGGTCTCCTATTCCGTCATGCAGGAGCTGGCGTATCTCGGCGTAAAGGTACTTAACCCCCGCGCCGTGGAGCTGGCGCACAAATACGCGGTGCCCATCGAGGTGCGCTCGGCGTTTTCCGACGCGCCCGGGACCGTGATCCGGGAGGAAGCCGATATGGAAAAAATGCTCATCAGCGGCGTCACCAAAAAAAGCGACGTGGCGCGCATCCGTCTGAACGGGATCGAGAACCGCGCCGGCCAGGCGTTTTCGATCTTCGGGCTCTTAGCGCGCGAAAACATCGACGTGGATATGATATTGCAGGCGGACAGCGAGGACGGGAACAAAGCGGATATCGTGTTCACGGTGGACGAAGCGCAGGCGGACGAGGCGGTGAACCTGCTTCAGAAGCACTACGCGGGCGCCAATACGATCGTTTGCGACAAAAACGTCGCTAAGGTCTCCGTTGTGGGGCTCGGCATGCAATCCCACCACGGCGTGATCAAAGCCGTATTTGAGGCGCTTTCCGAGGAAAACATCAATATCCTGATGATCTCCTCCAGCGAGCTGCGCCTGTCCCTTGTGGTCGACGCCGCCGACGCCGAACGCGCCATCGGGGCGATACACAGGCTGGTCATCGGGAAGACGGAAGCATAAAACAAAACCGGGCGAAAGCCCGATTTTTTTTAAAAGTAAGAAAGTAGGAAAGTAAGAAAGTAACAAATATGGAACGCCGCTTACGCGGCGTTGATTTTTTATAAAGATGAAAGATTAAAGAGAAATGATAAAAAGGGCGAAGCCCTTGATTATAGAACCAAACAAAAGGTGTCCGGTTGCGCGCCTGCGGAGGGGACAATCACGGGGGACGGTTCTCCCGATTTACGTAAGTCAATCGGGGAACTGTCCCCCTGATTTTCCCCGGACTGAAACCGTTGACCTCTCATCTCCAAACAAAACATAAATCAATCAGGGAACCGTCCCCTGATTGGGGAACCGTCCCCTGATTGAACTGATTGAAAAAATTTGTGCAAAAATACCATTTGCGAATTCTCAAAAAAAGTGATATAATAATGCTGATCAACGTGTAGCAACTATCTGCGTAAGTCCGGTTGTTTGCTGCGCGTTTTATTATTTTTTTGAGGTGATAAATGTGTTTCGTGTGAACGACGTCGTCATGTACGGTTCCTATGGTATATGCAGAATCAGCGCGATTGAAAAGCGCAATTTCTTCGGCGACGAACAGGATTATTATGTGCTCCGCCATATTCATGACGTGAAAAGCACCGCGTACGTTCCCCTGAATAATCAGGAAACCGTCGGGAAGCTTCACCCGATATGTACAAAAGAAGAGGTAGACGACCTGATCCTTCATATGAAAGACGCCGCGCCTGCCTGGATCGCAAACGATACCGTACGAAATGAGGAATATAACAAAATTACAAAAAGCGGGGACAGGTATGCGATTATCATGATGCTGAAATCCATTTACGTACACCGCCAAAAACTTGCTTTGGTCCGAAAAAAGCTTCCTTCAACCGATGAAAAATTCTTCAAAAACGCGGAAAACCTGCTTTTTGAAGAATTTGCGTATGCACTCGGAATAGAAAAGGCGGACGTCAAAAAATATATCAGGTCACATATCGGTGACGACCATCAATCAGGGGACGGTTCCCTGATTGATAAAAATTAAACAAAGTATTGGATTTGGTCCGGGGAAAAGATATTGATTATCAGATTCGGATATGGTATACTGATATCAGAGAGGCAGGTGAAACGGCATGTGCAGCAAGAATACATTGGAACTTTTATTAAAGGAAACCCGGGACGGTCTGCGCGGATTTTTCGGCGATAAGTTATGCAGTGTGATATTGTACGGTTCCTACGCCCGGGGCGATTACGACGATGAATCGGATATCGACGTAATGGCACTGGTTGATATGGAAAAAGAGGAGCTTTCGGCGTATCGCAGACAAATCGTCAATTATTCCTGTGATCTGGATCTGAAATACGACGTTGTACTTTCCATCAAACTGCAGGATAAAGCGACGTTTGACCGCTGGGGCGCCGTTTTGCCGTTTTTCAAAAACGTAAAAAGGGAAGGTGTTTTTGTGAATGGATGAAGAAAGAAAAGCGCTTGCCCTGTTCAGGATCGAAAAAGCGAAGAACGACCTCCACGACGCACAGGAAACGCTGCGTCTCGGCATGTACAATAACGCCGCGAACCGTTCATACTACGCAATTTTTCACGCGGCCAGAGCCGTGTTGGCGTTGGATGGCCTTGACTTCAAAAAGCATGCGGGCGTAGTAGGTACGTTCAGCAAAAACTATATCAAAACCGGTATTTTTGACCCGTCGATGGCAAAAATGATCAAATCTGCGTTCAGCATACGTTCTGAATCCGATTATGAGGATTTTTACGTTCTGTCAAAGGCAGATGTGGAACAGCAGGTTTATGACGCGGGAATATTCACAGACGAGGTCGAAAAATATTTGAATAAGAGAATCATACTTGAATAAATAATCGATCAGGGGTCCTGTTCCCTGATTTTTTTTACCTTCAAGGGGCCGGTTCCCTCAATCAGGGGACGTCAATCAGGGGACGGTTCCCTGATTGATTTTGTTTTGTTTGTGTTTATGTTTTCCTGTTTCGGTCCGGGGAAAATCAGGGGGACGGTTCCCCGATTGACCTTGTAAATCGGGATAACCGTCCCCGTGATTGTCCCCTGCGTGTTAACGCCGCCGGACGTGCTTATTCCGTCCCTCAATCAATGGACGGTTCCCCGATTGGTTTTGTTTTGTTTGTGTTTATGTTTTCCTGTTTCGGTCCGGGGAAAATCAGGGGGACGG
>JAFRNP010000156.1 GCA_017430145.1 Clostridia bacterium | reverse complement strand
TAGCCTTCCGTCGCCTCGGTCAGGTAGGTCCAGCTTGCCGAGCTGTTCGGCTTGCTCCTCCAGGCGTAGGTCAGCCCTGTGCCCGTTGCTGTGACGGTGAACGTCGCCGTGGTATTTTCAACGGCGGTAACGGAAGTGGGATGTTCGGTGATCGCCAGCGGCTCAGCAACAGTAAGCGACACGTCTCTGGAATATGCCTTCGCGCCGGAGGCGTCGGTCACGACGCACTGGTACCGGCTGCCGTTCAGATCCATGGTGGCGGGCACCTTCAGGGTCGCCGCGTTGTAGCCTTCCGTCGCCTCGGTCAGGTAGGTCCAGCTTGCCGAGCTGTTCGGCTTGCTCCTCCAGGCGTAGGTCAGCCCTGCGCCGGTGGCTGTGACGGAGAACGTCGCCGTGGTGTTTACAACGGCGGTAACGGAAGTGGGATGCGCGGTGATCTTGACCGGCTCCACGACCGTCAGCGACACGTCTCTGGAATATGCCTTCGCGCCGGTGATATCGGTCAGAACGCACTGATACCGATAGCCGTTCAACGCCATGGCTGCCGTGACCTTTAACGTTTCGGCGTTATAGCCTTCGGTCTGCGCGTCCAGGTAGGTCCAGGAGGAAGAGCTGTTCGGACGGGTACGCCATGCGTAGGTGATCCCGCGGCCGGTGGCGGCGACGGTAAAGGTCGCCGTTGCATTCAATACGGCAGTTGCGCTCTGCGGATGGGCAGTGATCACCATTGCGGGCGCCGGGGTCTCTCTCCACAGGGCGACCAGATGTACGTCGCCCTCGCGGGTCAGCGTAGACAGGTCCGCGCAATCCGGCAGGACCTTCAGGGTATATCCCTCCGGCAGAGCGCCGTTCTCGGGCTCGACCCATACGTCTTCACCCTCTGCGTCAACGGCAAGCACGTTGCCTTCCAGCGTCGCCTTCCAGCCGTCGAACGCGTCGTAGCCGTGCGTCAGCCCCAGCGTCTCTGCGGAAACCGCCGCGGTCGCCTCCTGATAGGTCACATGCGTCACCGTCGTCTCGACAGGCGATTCGTCTTCGACGTGGTAATAAACGTCAAAGGTAAAGGGCGTCCACTGGGCGTAAAGGGAGATCTCGCCTTCCGACGCGAAGAAACTGACCGCATAGTCGCCGTCCGCCGTCGCCCAGGTGAGGCCTTCCGGCAGCGCGCCGTTTTCAAGCGCCGCCCAGGAAATATCGCCTGCCGCGTTCCGGACAAGCCACTTGCCGTCCATCGACCGGTGGATGCGCCAGCCGTTGAACCGCAGATCCCTGTTCATCCCGAGCGCATCTCCGGTGTAGATCGTGATCTCGTCGGAATACGGCGCATGTTCGTCCACATAGACGGTGTCGCTGTCGACGGAATTGTAATAGGAGAACAGGATATCATTGACGTTCCATACGCCGTAGGCCTGCACTTCGCCGGTTTCGGCAAGGTCTGAAACCTCTGCGCCGTCGGCCACGGTCGCTCTCGTCAGCCCCAGCGGCAGCTCGTCAAATTCATCGAGCGGCGCCCAACTGAACGCGCCGTCCTCATCCACAGCATACACGCAGCCGTCAATGTTTCTCTGCAGCTCCCAACCGGCAAAATGGTAACCCTCGTGTGCAAAGCCGAGAGCGGCAGCGGTCTCCAGCGTACCGGTCTCTCCGGCGGGAACGGTCGTGCTTACGTCAACCGCATCGTCGGCTGCCGTATCGTGGTAACGCACCACAAAACCGCCAAGCTGCGGGATCTCCTCCTCCAGCGTCGCATCGCAGCGCGTGCAGGGATAGGAGATCGTGCCGGGCGCGGTATAAGACGCCGGCTGAAGCACGGTGCCGTTGTTACGGTCAAAATCATGGTTGAGGGCGGCGATGACCTTCTGCGCCGTCAGGACCTCTCCGCAGACGGAACAGTGCACCCCGGCAGTCAGACCGGTCTGGGTGCAGGTGGGCGCCACAGCCGCATCGTCCTCCGGCGTATGGTCAAGCAGCGGGAGATACACTTTGACCTGTTCGCCGCAATAACTGCAGGTACGCAGGTTGAATCCCCGTTCGGAACAGGTGGAATCCGCAACATGCACCACTCTGCCGCCCAACTGGTGGCGGATCTCAAGATTATCAAGTCCCTCAACGGACACATCTTCAACGCCGACGATGGAACGCGCCGACAGTCCCATGTCGATCCGGAACTGGCTGCTGGAGGACACTTCAAACCGGAGCCGGAGAAGCTGCGTTTCGGTATCGTCGCTTAAAGGTTCGATCAGGAAAAAGGACAAATGCAGATTTCCGCCTTCGGCTTTCCCTGCCCAGCTTATGCCGTTCCCTTCCGCCGTGAGCCGCTCGGCATCCGCGCCTGATACGATACCGGCAAATCTTTCGATCGACGCGGTATCGAACGTAATGTCCAGATCCGCCCACTCCAGCCCGGCGCAGTCTTCCACCGCCAAAGCAACTTCCATGGTGGATTCCGAGATCACGCTGTCCGTCAAAAACAGCCTGGGCCCCTCGGGTCCCTCTTCGGCAAGTGCCATCGGGGCCACCGAAAGCAGCATCAGAGCCGAAAGGAAAATTGCAAGCAGTTGTTTCATTCGTTTCATTTGCAACACCTCATAAAAAAGTATGGTATTTACCTGATTCTACTTTATCATAAAAACCGCCGGTTGTCAAACACAAATACGCGTCGGACGGCGCATTTTCACGGCAGTTTTTTCCTCAGAACGGCATTTTGCGAAAAAAAGAAAAACCGTCCCCGGCAAAAAACCGGGAACGGCGCAGTATTTCGGGCGCAACGGTGTAAAACCCGTATTTCTGTTTACAGACACTGCATACGAGTTGCAGACGGTGCTTGCCTGCATCGTTCCCGACCGGATCGTGGTCAGCGTACTGGAGCTTGTAGCGCAAACCTCGACCTTTGTCAGCTGCATAGTCGTTATAACCGTGAGGTTATCCTCATCCATCATCAGGAAAATAAACGTCGGAAATCCGCTCAGGGTATTTGTAGCGGGCGGATATATTCTTTCTTTTTTCGGGGATCCGGGCGGGATCAGAACACCGAGTACGACACGACGATCGCCGCGAAGACGATGGAGACCATCGACAGCAGCTTGATGAGAATATTGATCGCGGGGCCGGAGGTATCCTTGAAGGGATCGCCCACGGTGTCGCCCACGACCGCCGCCTTGTGGCAGTCGCTGCCCTTGCCGCCGTGCACGCCGCTTTCAATATACTTTTTGGCGTTGTCCCACGCGCCGCCGGCGTTGGACATGAACACCGCCATCAAAAAGCCGGAGGCCGTGGCGCCCGCCAGCATACCGACCACGCCGGTGCAGCCGAGCACCATGCCGACCACGATGGGCGCGACCACCGCCACGACCGTGGGCAGGATCATCTCCTTGAGGCTGGAGCGGGTGCAGAGGTCCACGCAGGTGGCGTAATCCGCCTCCGCTTCGCCGGTCATCAGGCCCTTGATCTCCTTAAACTGCCTTCTGACCTCCTTGACCACGCTCTGCGCGGCGCGGCCCACGGAGTTCATGGTGAGCGCCGCGAACACGAAGGGCAGGCAGGCGCCGATGAACAGGCCGATCAGCACGGTGGGGTTGTTGATGCTGAGGTCGGCGATCTTTTCCGCGCCGCCCTCGATGCTGTTGGTGACTTTATCGATATAGGACGCCATCAGCGCCAGCGCCGTTAAAGCCGCGGAGCCGATCGCAAAGCCCTTGCCGGTGGCGGCGGTGGTGTTGCCGAGAGAATCCAGCGCGTCCGTACGCTCGCGTACCTTCTTGTCAAGGCCCGCCATTTCGGCGATGCCGCCCGCGTTGTCCGCCACAGGCCCGTAGGCGTCGGTGGCAAGGGTGATGCCGAGGGTGGAGAGCATGCCGACGGCCGCCAGCGCGATGCCGTACAGGCCGTTTGCGGCGCTTCCCTTCCCGCCGGAGACAAAGTAGGCGACCAGCACGCAGACCGAGACGATGACGATGGGCAGAAGGGTCGAGAGCATGCCGACCGAAAGGCCGCCGATGATGATGGTGGCGGTGCCGGTCTCGGAGGTCGCCGCCAGATTTTTGGTGGGCTTATAGCTGTCGGAGGTGAAATACTCGGTGGACTGCCCGATCAGGACGCCCGCCACAAGGCCCGCCAGGATCGCGAAATACAGGTTCTGGTTCTCGGCGCCGAGAACGAACCGCACGAGGAAGAATGAGACGATCGCGATCAGGATCGCGGAAAAGTTTGTCCCGCGGGAGAGCGCCCGCAGCAGCTGCTTCTGGTCCGCGCCCTCTTTGGTGCGCACCAGAAACGTACCGAGGATCGAGCAGAGCACGCCGAGGGCCGAGATCAGCATCGGCAGCGCCATCGCCTCCAGCGAATGGAAGGCTGCGACGCCCAGCGCAGAGGCGGAGATCACGGAGCCCACGTACGATTCGTACAGGTCCGCGCCCATGCCTGCCACGTCGCCCACGTTGTCGCCC
>JAFRNP010000155.1 GCA_017430145.1 Clostridia bacterium | reverse complement strand
GATTGCGCAGTAGATTTTTTCGTCAGATTGTACAGATTTGACGCCGTCAACCTGGCGGTTGGCAAGGAAAATCTGTGCAGGATGACGGAATAAAGATCAAGCAAGGCGTGCGCCGCGAATTGTGCGGTGTTGCCTTTATTCTATTTGATATTGCCAAGCGCCTGCCGGAAGAAATCGGGCGTTAAGGAGCCTTTGAAAAACGCCGGCACTTCCCTGACGCGCGAGCGGACGTCCGGGTCCCAGCGGTTCGGCGGCAGCGTCGGGATCCCTGCCGCCTGCAGAAGCGGCAGCAGCATATGGACGGCGTAAGTAAAATCCCGGTAGCTACGGGAGGGATAGCCGCTCCAACCCCGCTCCGCCACCGCCAGAAGCCGCGGAAACAGTTTTTCGCACAGGTCGTCGAAGGTGCGCACGAACTCGGTCCACAGCGCCCCCTCCACGCCGGTCACGGCGTCGGCGCAGTCTCCGAACGGGTCGTAGGCAAACGTCTTTTTCAGCGGCGTCATACCGTAGGGATAGTCAAAATAGTAATGGTAAAAATCCGATTCGATCAGCCTGCCGCCGTTTTCGGCGAAATCCAGGCAAAGCCCTTTGCGGTCCATCCACCGCTGTACGGCCGCGTCCGACGGAGAAAGCATGTTTCCCTTCAGGCTCTCGTTCCAGGTGATCGCGGTCCGGCCTTTCGTTTTAAGGTATGCCGCGATCTCTTTCATAAAGCTGCCCTGCAGCGCGTCAAAGTCCTGCAGCCCCAGCCGTTTCATTTTTGCCGCGCATTTTTCGCAGTGCCGCCAGCGGGTCCTGGGCGCCTCGTCCCCGCCGATATGGATATACATTCCCGGAAACAGTTCCGTCACTTCGTCCAATACGTTTCTGACAAAGGCGACGGCGTCGTCATTGCCTACGCACAGCACGTTCGGAAAGATCCCTTCCTTCTGCTCCGGTTCCATGGGTTCTCCGGTACAGCCGAGAAACGGGTACGCGGCGACGGCGGCGGTGAAATGGCCGGGCATTTCGATCTCGGGAACCACCTCGATACAGCGCGCCGCGCAGTATGCAACGATCTCTCGGATCTGTTCCTGCGTAAAAAAGCCCGTATGTTCCCTGTTTTCATTGACGCCCCCGAAAAGGGAGTTGCTTCGCCGCCCGCCGACGGCAGTCAGAAGCGGATAGCGTTTGCTCTCGATCCGCCAGCCCTGGTCGTCCGTCAGATGCCAGTGGAAGCGGTTCAGCTTAAACATCGCCGCCGCGTCGATCAGGCGCTTTATTTCCTCCACGCCGTAAAAATGCCGGCAGCTGTCGATCAGGAACCCGCGGTATGGCAGCTCAGGCGCGTCGCGGATCACCATTTCGGAACATCTGCCGCCGCAGACGCTTTTCAGTTGCTGCAGCGTCTGATCCGCATAAAATACCCCGGCGTCGGACGACGCGGCGATCACGGCGGCGCCGTTTCTGACCGTCAGCTCATACGCTTCTTCCGGCAGCTTAGGCGCGTCGGTCACGGTCACGGGGCTCTTGCCGTCCAGCACCGTCTTCGGGCCGGTGACAACGACCTCGCGCGGCAAAGGGATCAGAGGAAGCCTCATGTATTTTTCCTCCCGGTTTGGATTTGGGATACAGCGGCGCTCAGCCGTTTTTCAGCGCCCGCAGATGGACGCTGTCCACAAGGAAAAACTCCCGGGCAAGCATGCAGACCGTAAAGCCGATCGTACCGCCAACCAGTACGTCCGAAAAGAAATGCGCGCCAACCACGATCCGGCTGAGTGCCACAAGGCCGGTGAAGCCGATCGCGAAGCACCACAGCAGACAGCGGGTACGCTTGCTTTTTACGCCGATCACGTCCGCAAGGCTTACAAGATAAAAGGTGGCCGCGGCGGCGCGGGTGTGCCCGCTCGGGAAGCTTTTATAGGCGTCCGACGTGCCGAAGGTCTCGCGCATCCAGGTCTTGTCCGGCTGTCCGTTGAACACATACCACCGCGTAAAGCCGGAGTAATCGCCGATCACGTTCATGGCGCGGTAGCGCATCCGTCCCACCGGGTTTTTCAGCGCCTGCACGATCAGGATCGCAACGACGATCGCCCCCATGGTGACGATCGCATAGCGCGGCAGCTTTTTTAAGCTCTCATCCGAAAAGCAGTTGACAGCAAACAGGCTGAGCGCCGCCGACAGCAGCGCCAGAAAACCCGAAATGCCCCACATAAAAAGCGGCACTTCTCCGTCTTCGGCTGCATGGCGGCAGACGTACTTGAACAGATCGGAAAACTCCCACAGGTACAATCCGATAACGGCGGCGACGCCGGCAAAGAGCAGCAGCATCCGCACGGCGCCCTTCTTCATGATCCGTTTTGCCCAGATCGTCAGCATCGCCGCGCACAACGCGCAGATCAGCAGTTCCGGGCTTGTGCCCACGCATTCAAACACGACGCCGAACAGGTCGTCGGCGTAATACTGCCCCGCCGGCAGCGCGTTTTTCGTCAGGATCGTGCTGACCTGCAGATCGGTAAACGTGGCGGTAATCAGCAGCCCGATAAAGAGCAGCGCGAACATGCACAGCGAGAGGATCGTTTTCTTTTTCACTGTCATTTTCTTTTTCACTGTCATCGCTTTTCACCGTACTTTCATCATAAAAGCGTTATTCTTTTGTTATGTTTATTTCGGGAAAATACCCAAAGCGCACGCCCCTGTTATTCCGCTTCAAATGCGAACAGGCGGCATTGCTGCGCGCCCCAGGTCTCCAGCGGGATCAGCCGGACGGCGGAAAAGACGCCGCTGACGGCATAACACCTAAGCCGCCGGTAATTGTTCGTCTCTTCGGCAAGGACGCGCACGGTGCCGTCCGGTTCGACGCCTTCGATACGAAAAATGCGCACCAAGGTTTTCGGCACATACACGTCCGGCCAGTTCAGGGGGCGGTTGTGCAGCATATTCCTGTGGCGGCGCGCCTCCTGCGGGGGAAGGGTACTGCGGTTCAGGTCGCTGTTAAAAACGACCCGCACACGCGAAACTGCCGCAGGTTCGGAAAACCGGTATGTGATCGCCTCGCCTTTTGCGACTGCGGCGCTGTTTTCATCCGTTCCGACCGGACGGTCGATCCCGCTGCGCAGGTTCCGGGCGTCCGGCGCGCTGCACACGAGCTCCGCCTCTTTCGTCAGAGCCGGTATCTCCCGCACGAAACCGGGCAGCCAGCAATCGTCGTCCATCAACTGTCTCTGCAGCTCCCCGATGCGTTTTTCGTATACGCCGCGGGGGGTGAGGCGTTCTTTTACGGCGATGGCAGCCGCCGTGCCGACAGCCTGCCCACACAAAGCACAGGTCGCCATTACGCGGGTGGAGCTCATTGCCGTGTGCGTGACGGAAATATTCCGCCCGGCAAACATCAGGTTTTCAACGTTTTGAGAATACAGGCACCGGTACGGGATCCCATAGGGAGACGGCGCCGGATGGAACACCGTGGGCACGCCGGCGGAACGGATGCCAGCCGGGTCATGGTCGTCCATGCTCCATCCGCCGTAGGCGACAAGGTCTTCAAACCGTCCGCCGGCTCTGACGTCGTTCTGCGTCAGGATATGGTCCCCCACATAGCGGCGGCTCTCCCGCTTGCCGGGCAGCATCCCGACCCAGTCCAGCCGCCAGTTACTGTTGCGTTCACGGTTCTCCGGCGCGTTTTTCACATAATCCCAGACGCCGTAAGCAACCTTCAGCAGCTCGTCCCGCACACGTTCCGTGTCGGCAATGGCGTCGTCCTCGCCGCCGAGCTCCATATACCAGAAGTTTTCGTTTATTTCATCCATATCCGGAACGCGGTACGGCAGGTCCTCTTTCGTATACTGATACGCCCATTTCGGCGGGATAAAAACGCTGGGGCGCGTTTCCTCCCGCGCCTGGATCAGGCAGCTCATCCCCATGGTTTTTCCGTCCGCCAGAACGGGCGCGATATCTTCGCCGAACTCTCCTGCCGCCTCACGGCCGCAGCGGTAAAGCGCGCCGGATAAAGGCGCCAGCACGCTGTCGCCGGAGCAATCGGCAAAGATCGCAGCCTCAACGGTATGAAACGTCTGCGTCGTCATCTGCCAGCCCGTAACGGAAAGGATACGCCCGTTTTGGGTTTTGCAGTCCATACAGGAACAGTTGAGCAGCAATGTGAGACGCTCCTGGCAAAACGCCAGCTCATACAAAACGGAATCCCAGACGGAATAATTGCGGTCCGGGTTCCGATAAAGGTTTTCCAGCATGATCTCTTCCACGAGCCCTGTTTCCTGCCGGTTTTCGCCCTGCGCGCCGCAGACCCACATGCGTATTTCACTGGATGCGTTGCCGCCGAGCATAGGCCGATCCTGCATCAGCAGGACCCGGACGCCGTGCCGCGCCGCCGCAACCGCGGCGCATAAGCCCGAAAGCCCGCCGCCGACGACGCAAAAATCGACCTGATGCCGTATGGTCCGAAATGGCGTATCCGTATTTTGCGTAGGTATCATACGTTCCTCCATCGTTACATGTGCGCCCGCCGAAGCGCGGCATTATACCCGCCGTCAAAACAAGAACCGAGAACAGGCGGACGGATCCGCTTAAGGACATACAAAAGGCGTCCGCCCTGACCCGACGGCGTACGCCGCAGGTTCGGCGCACGTCGGACCAGCCGCAGCGGAAAAAACCTTATTTCCAGGCGTAATGCCGTACAAAGACGCCGATGCGTTTGTTATAATCCAAAAAATGGAACAGGCTGCCGTCCGGGGCGGGACAGACCGTCATTCCCTCCGTCTCGCAGCGGCTGACGTCCCCGATCCCGCGCACAGCACAGACCTCGGCGACGCCGGAGGCCGGATCGAAGCGGATCACCTCTTTGATATCGCCCGCGTCCTTTTTGTCGTGGGAAAGGTACAGCATCCCTTCGTAAAACTCACCGCCCTGGATCCGGTCCAGTTCGCCGAGCCCCGCAACGGGGATCTCCCTTACGGGACGCATACCGTCGTTTACGTCAAACACGTACACGGTCCCGGCGTGCGACCAGGGGGTCGCGTACAACAGTCCCGTATCGGGGTCCACGGCAAGCCACGGGATGCCGTCCGGGAACCGGTCGCTCGGCAGGTCGTACAATTCCCCGCAAAAGGAGAGGTCGGCGCAGCTGAACACGGCAATACAGGCGCAGCATTCGTCGCCGCCCTCAACGGAGGCGTATATCTTGCCGTGATAGCAGCTGATCCCGCCGATATGGTCGTTGCCGCGTCTGACGCAGGCCTCCGGCAGGGGGTTGATCCGATGCGTCACCGGCTGCATGTCCGGGAACGTAAATTTGGCAAGCGCCGTCATATCCAGCGCCGTAATGGCGCCGGACGTGTAGTAATATTCGCCGTCCGTTGTAACGCCCTGCCCCATGATCAGCGCCTGGTCAAACACGAAAACGTCCTGTTCCACAAACCGCATCGTGTCGCACTCCCCGGCTCTGGGAGAGAACAAAAGCGTAAGCAGCAGCAGAGGAAGCACAAGAATATAGCGGACCGCCCGTAGAATCTGCATGGTACACCTCCGGAGATTTTTTACAATACGATTATAAATGAAACACACAGCTTTTGTCAACTTTATTCAGAACGGTTTCGGGTTCCAAATCTATCCACTGTGCGAAAAAACAATCCCCGCGGATATTTCCGGAGAAATATCCGCGGAGATCTTTTGATCGATATAGTATTAACTCAGCATTGCAGACCGGTTTTTTCAGTTTCACATGGCCCACGGCAGCCGGATCGTCCGGCGAAAAATCCCCCTCCTCAGGAAGCCCGTCAGTCCAGGCGGGATCCTGCAACGGGATCAGCCACTCACCGTTTTTGATCCTGCAGGGCATATCGGCGGGTAAACCGTACCCATAAAAATGGACAGGTCGATTTGAGTGGTTGCCGGTAACGTCCCCGAAAAATGGACAAAGAACGGACCCGGGAACCCCGGGAAATGGACAGTAGCATTTTTGTGGAGGATATGGTAGAATGTATCCGGTCAAGCAAGAAAGGTCGGATTCGACGCGAAGAAAAAACAGCTTTTGGGCTTATAAACAGTTTAAGCGGGGCAATCTTTCAGGCTGTCGGATTTGCCATCAAATACCTCTTTTTAATAAAAAGAATGATCAGAAGCAGTATTCGGAATAAATCAATAGTATTCCCCCGCGCCCGCCTGCAGAACAGAAAGCCCACGCTCTCACGTGGGTTTTCTGTGTATTGCGGCGCAAGGCAACGCTCTCCCGAACGATCGTCGCAAAACAGCGCGGCGGCAAACGTAGCGACGAACTTTTTCAGATTTTTACAAATCTTTCCAGAATCAGGATATGCTGGTCTACCGTCGCGTTTACGGCGGACGCATAGCCGCCGACCCCACCGGGATTGTTTTTATGCAGCAGTTCATTGGAATAAGCGGAGACCAGATGCCAGCCGTCCAAAGCCATCGCGTTCAAACGGGAAGTGATCGTTTCAACAAACAGACCGCCGTCGTCGTTATCCCTGAAACTGATCGTGGTATACTCAAAATAGCCGTCGTATCCTTTTCTTTTAATGCAGCTATTTTTTCCCGCTTTCTCTCCTGTTCTGCTTCTTCAAATCGTTTTCTCTCTTCGATCCTTCTTTTTTCTTCGACCTTTCTTTTCTCTTCTGTCTGCCTCTGCACGTAATACATGGTCGAATCCGCCCGTCTGAGGATCTCATTTACGACGGGCGTCGACCCGAAGTCCTCCAGAAGTTCACATTTGAACCGATTGTAGGCGTCCGGATCCGAACCTTTTGACAGTTCGAAAAGGCGGTCGACGTCCCGCCTGCACCCTTCGCAGAGATATTCCTGTTTCAGTCCGTCGTCGTTCCATAAATAGGCGGCTCCTTCATTCCGACATAATACACATTCCGCCATCGGTATCCACTCCCTTTCTTTTGATCCGTACGCCGACCCCAAAACCGCCGTTGTCATTCACAAAGAGGCCGGCAGCCTTTTTTTGGTCTCCGCCGCTGCGTGCGTCAATACACCCGATCACGGGGCTTCTCCGGTTTTTTCGCTGTCTTTTCCGCGCCAGGTCATGCCGACCATGGTCACGTCGTCAAACTGCGGCGCCTCCCCGGTGAATTCCGCTACGGCGGAACCGACCTCCCTGAGGAATACGTTCGGGTTTTCGTCCGGGCGGCAGTTCAGCGCTTCCAGCATCCTGTCAGATCCGAACATTTCACCGCTGCCGTTCGTCGCCTCCGGTACGCCGTCCGTATAGACGAATATGCTGCCGCCCCGCGCAAGCTGTATCTCATAGTCCCGGTAGCGCGCGCCCTCCATGGCGGCCAGCACAAAGCCGTGTTTATCCTTAAAAAGTTCAAATTTTCTGTCGGGGCCGCATACGGCGGGGAATTCATGCCCGGCGCTGGCAGCCGTCATTTTGCCGGTTGAACAATCGAATATCCCCAGCCAGCAGGTGACGAACATATCCGCGTCGTTGCCTTCGCACAGCTGGTTGTTCACGTCGGCGAGGATCTCAGCGGGGGTGCCGCCCTGCATAGCGCGGTTTTTGATAAGCGTTTTGGAGATCACCATAAACAGCGCCGCCGGCACGCCCTTGCCGGAAACGTCCGCGATCACCAGCGCCAGACGGTTTTCATCGAGCAGGAAAAAGTCGTAGAAATCTCCGCCCACCTCTTTGGCGGGAGACATGGAGGCGAACAGATCGATCTCTTTTTTCTGCGGGAAGGGCGGGAATATCCGCGGGAGCATATCCGCCTGGATCTGCGTTGCCACGTTCAGCTCGGCGCTGATCCGTTCCTTTTCGGCGGTGACGGTCTTCAGATTCTCCGTATAGAGCTTCAGATCGTCCTGCATCTTGTTAAAGCCTCTCGCCAGGTCTCCGATCTCGTCGCGGGTATCGATATCCGATTTTTTGTCAAAGTCGCCTTCGCCGGTGTTTTTCACCGTGTCCGTCAGCCGGATGATGGGCTTTGAAATCGTGCGGGAAATGAAAAATACGATAACGGCGATGATAAGGGCAACCGCAACGGTGGCAAAAACCGAGTTGACGACCAGCGTTCTGAATTCATCCGTCATTTTCGTGCGCGCGTCCGCAAACAGCGTATCGGACTGCGCCGTGACCTTACTGATGGGATCCGTTATCTCCCGGGCGTTGATCGCGGTGCAAAGGATCCAGCCGGTGGAAGGGATCTCACGGGCGGTCATGTAGATCTCCTGACCGTCAAGTTCCGCATGAAACGCCTCGCCGTCGCCGTAGGCACAGTCGTCGATCTTTTTGCGTACGCTCTGAGGATCCGTAAAGTGATCCTCAAACGCGTTGTACAGGCCGTTGTGCGCTTTCACGTCCTCCATAAAAGCGCTGTACGCAACAAGATCTCTTTTCTCGCCGAGAATGAAGGTGGTTCCCGTTTCACCGAGCCCGCTGCCGATCACGTTTGACATCATCTGCTCGAAATTGACGTCGGCGGCCACCACGGCGACAATATTTCCTTCTGCGTCCTTAACAGCCATCGACGCCGTGATACACGGTCTTCCGTAGGAATCGATCTCCGTCTCCTTCCACATGATCTTATCGGGCGAAGATGTGGAGTTTACGTACCAGTGCCGTTCGGTCACCACATAGTTTTCACGGAAAACGTTGTTATCCGTGTACTGATAAAAGATCCCGCTGGCGGTGCCGACGTAGAGATTATCGAGGAACCGGCTGTTATATCTCATGACCGGCGCGAAGATCTCTTCCATATTCGATATCAGCTTCAGTTCTTCATTCAGCCCGGCGGTCTCTTCGACCCCGGCGCTGAACATATATCTCGAAGAGAGCGTATCCGGCGCCTCGGACAGATGAACCGGAGAATAGGCGGAATGCATATGTTCCGAGGGGGAAGCGTAGAGTTTTTCTGCGAATTCCGCCGACTGCGTGACCGCATCCGACACGATACGCAAACGTGAATCCGTCACTTCCATCTGCATATCCGCCAAAACGCCGAGAGAATCGGAATCCTGCGCGTACAGGCCTTCCTCTATGGTCAGCTCCGCGCCCGTTCTGATTTCTTCATACAGCTTTTGAATGTTTCCCCGCATATTGCCCACGATCACATATAGCCCGGCATAGACGAGAAGCATTGCACCGAGCGTCAGCGCGAGCATGGATATGATCAGTTTTTTACCTATTTTCAAATCGTTGTGCCTCCCAGCGACGTTTTCAATTTTTTCCGGCGGCCGTTTTGCCCCCGCGGGGTTAACAAAAATCGTGCAGAAACTTGAAACGAAAGCCGCTTTTTTATCGGCGCCGATCGTCCGGATCACCGCTTATAACAGGAGTATAACACAGAACAGACAAAAAGGGAAGAAAAAAAAAGAAAAACTACATCATTTTATTATTATAAAACCTCAAATAATGAAAAGATTTGTTAAGGCAACACCGCATAATTCCGGTGTGCGGATTGCGCAGTAGATTTTTTCGTCAGATTGTACAGATTTGACGCCGTCAACCTGGCGGTTGGCAAGGAAAATCTGTGCAGGATGACGGAATAAAGATCAAGCAAGG
>JAFRNP010000154.1 GCA_017430145.1 Clostridia bacterium | reverse complement strand
GCCTTGCTTGATCTTTATTCCGTCATCCTGCACAGATTTTCCTTGCCAACCGCCAGGTTGACGGCGTCAAATCTGTACAATCTGACGAAAAAATCTACTGCGCAATCCGCACACCGGAATTATGCGGTGTTGCCTTAAAGTAAAAAAGCAGACGCGAAAAAGCGTTTGTTTTTTTTAGATCAGACTTTCAAATCGATTATATTTTTTATCTTTTAACTTTTTTAATATTACCTCTTGTATTCCGGCATATAATAGTGTAAAATATACAATGACGATGCAAAAATCATCGGCAAACGCCGTGTTTCATGCAAATATGCACAAAAATCCCCGCAGAAAGGACGCCTAACGGCGCAGGTTTTCACGCCGTTCGGGCAAAGGGCAATCCAAATGAAAAACATGACCAAGGCACAGATCAAAGCGGTGCTCGAGACAAAGCTCCTGCACTCCTTCGGCGTGACCGCAAGCAGCGCGACCTACGAGCAGTTCTACCGGGCGCTCGCCATGATCCTGACGGAGATGATGGCGCAGAAACGTTCCGACTTCAACGTCCGCGCGGACGCGAGCGACACAAAGCGTGTATACTATCTGTCCATGGAGTTCCTGATGGGCAGGTCCTTAAAAAATTCGTTATTCAACCTGAACCTGACAAAGACCGTGGAGTCGGCGCTGAAGGACTACGGCGTCAGCCTTGAAAAGCTGTACGACTGTGAACCGGACGCGGGCCTCGGCAACGGGGGCCTCGGCAGGCTCGCCGCCTGTTATCTGGACGGTCTGGCAACGCAGGGGTACCCTGCCCGCGGCTATTCCATCCTGTACGAATACGGCATTTTCAAACAGAAGCTGGTGGACGGCTGGCAGACGGAGCTGCCCGATTTCTGGCTGCCCGGCGGCGAGGTGTGGCTGACCAAACGCGAGGAGAGCGCCGTGAACGTGGTGTTTGAGGGCGAGGTCCACGACAGCTGGGATAACGGCCACCATCAGGTGGAGATCGTCAACGGCAACGTGATCCGCGCGGTCCCCTACGACCTGTTCGTTGCCGGTAAGGACGGCAAGGGCGTATCGGTGCTGCGGCTGTGGGATTCCGAGGCGCCGGGCTTCGATATGGCGCTGTTTAACGAGGGACAGTATCTGCGCGCCATCGAGCGCGAGGCGATGGCAAAAACCATCAGCAAGGTGCTCTACCCCGCCGACAACCATCCCGAGGGCAAAAGCCTGCGCCTCAGGCAGCAGTACTTCCTTGTCTCCGCTTCGGTCCAGGATATCATCCACAACCACCTGCACCACGGCGGCACCATGGAGACGCTGCCCAACCGCATCGCCATCCACATCAACGACACGCATCCCACGCTCGCGATCCCGGAGATGATGCGCATCCTGCTGGACGAATGCGGCTACGGCTGGGACGACGCCTGGAAGATCGTCACCTCCACCTTTGCCTACACCAACCACACGGTCATGGCGGAGGCGCTGGAAAAATGGGGCAAGGATTTCTTAAAGCGTCTGCTGCCGCGTATTTACCAGATCATCAAAGAGATCGACAACCGGTTCCGTTACTACGTCTGGGAAAGCACCCACGACGCGGACTACGTGGAACGCACCGCCGTGATCAGCGCGGGGGTCGTGCGCATGGCGAATCTCTGCGTCGCCGCCTGCCACTCGGTCAACGGCGTTTCGGCGCTGCATTCGCAGATCCTCAAGGACAGCGTCTTCCGTGATTTCTATACCCTGACGCCCGACAAATTCACAAACGTCACCAACGGCATCGCCCACCGCCGCTGGCTGTGCCAGGCAAACCCCGCGCTGACCGAGTTTTTAACGAAGCGCATCGGCGGTGAGTTCGTATACGACGGCGACGCTTTAAAAAAGCTTACCGACTATGCAGACGACGGCGAGGTCCTGAAAACGCTTGAAAAGATCAAGCTGAACAACAAGGAGGCGTTCGCCCGTCATATCAAAGAGACCACCGGAGAGGTCCTGGATCCCGCCTCCATGTTCGACGTTCAGGTCAAGCGCCTGCACGAGTACAAACGGCAGGAGCTCAACGCCCTGAGCATCCTCGCGAATTATATCAAGATCAAAAACGACCCGAACGGGAACCACGTGCCCCACACCTATATCTTCGGCGCAAAGGCAGCCCCCGGGTATTTCATGGCGAAAAAGATCATCAGCTTTATCTGCGCGCTGGCAAAGACCGTCAACAGCGATCCCGTTGTCAGCAAGTATATGAAGGTGATCTTTGTGGAGGACTACTGCGTGACCGCCGCGGAGCGTCTGATGCCCGCCGCGGATATCAGCGAACAGATCTCCCTTGCGGGGACCGAGGCAAGCGGCACCGGCAACATGAAACTGATGATCAACGGCGCGGTGACGCTGGGCACCATGGACGGCGCCAACATTGAGATCTACGAGCACGTGGGCGCGGACAACATCATCATCTTCGGTATGTCCACGCCGGAGGTCAACGCACTGAAGGCGCAGGGGTACGACCCCATGCACTACTACCGCAATTCGCCCGAGCTGAAAACGACCATCGACTATCTCAATTCCCATTCCTTCGACGGAAAGAACTTCCCGGAGATCGGTGAAACGATCAAGCACCACGACCCGTATATGGTACTGGCGGACTTTGCGGACTACCGGCTTGCACAGGCAAAGGCAGAGGCGCTGTATCTGGACAGACCCACGTTCAACCGCATGTCCCTGATGAACATTGCGGGGGCAGGCTTCTTTGCCGCCGACCGCGCCATCAACGAATACGCAGAAAACATCTGGCACACCAAGCCCGTAAAATAAAAAGGACCCGCCATGACCGCCTTTGACGCGCTGAACACCTACTACAAATCAACGACCGGAGCCTTAGCCGCAGGAGAAACTCTGCGGCTAAGGGTTTGTGTTCCCCGCGCCTTCGGTGTGACCGCCTGCACGCTGGTCCTTTACACAGACGGCGCGGCCACGGATTACCGCGCCATGCAGTGGGAGTGGACCGACGGGCACGAGGAGTGGTGGCAGATCGCATTGGAACTGCCGGCAGGGCTGTTTTTTTACCATTTCGCCTATGAGACCGGCTGGGGCCGCACCGTTCTGCACCGCTATAAGGACAGCGCCCGCGCCGGCATCGACGGCACCGAGGACTGGCAGCTTACCGTATACGACCCGTCGTTCCGGACGCCCGAGTGCTTCAAGGGCGGCATTATTTATCAGATCTTTCCGGACCGTTTTTATAATTCCGGGCAAAAAAAACGCCGCGTGCCCACTGACCGCGTACTGCACACGGACCTCACCGACCTGCCGGTCTGGCTGCCGGACGCCGAAGGAAAGATCCGCAACAACGACTACTTCGGCGGCGACCTTGCAGGTATTACCGAAAAACTTGACGATATCGCCGCCCTCGGCGCGGATATCCTGTATCTGAACCCGATCTGTGAGGCGCACTCCAACCACCGGTACAACACGGCGGATTACAAAAAAGTGGATCCCCTGCTCGGGACCGACGACGATTTCAGGCGTCTTTGCGAGGAGGCGCACGCCCGCGGCATGAAGGTGCTGATCGACGGCGTCTACTCCCACACCGGGGACGACAGCGTATATTTCAACAAATACGCCCGCTATGCCTCTCTCGGCGCATACCAAAGCGTGGATTCCCCCTATTACGACTGGTACTCGTTCGGCAAAACGCGGGACGAGTACCGCTGCTGGTGGAACATCGACACCCTGCCGGAGATCAATGAGAACGTCGAAAGCTTTTCATCCTTTATCACCGGAGAGGGCGGGGTCATCGACCACTGGATGGCGCTCGGCGCCGACGGCGTCAGGCTGGACGTGGCGGATGAGCTGCCGGACGGCTTTCTCGATAAGGTCCGCGTTGCCGTCAAACGGCACGGAGAGGACAAGTTCGTTCTGGGCGAAGTCTGGGAGGACGCCAGCAACAAGATCAGCCACGGCGGCAGGCGTCACTACTTTGACGGCAGGCAGCTTGACGGCGTTATGAATTATCCCTTCCGTACGGCGATCCTGGAGTATATGCTCTCCGGAAACGCCGGGCGGTTCATGCGGCAGGTCCATGTGATCGTGCTCCATTATCCGAAAGAAGCGCTGGACGTCTGCATGAACATGCTGGGCACCCACGACACCGAGCGGGTGCTGACGGCTTTGACCGGCGTCAATTTGGAGGGCAAGAACCGTCAGGCACAGGCGGCCCTGCAGATATCCGCACAAAAACAGCGGCACGCAAAAAAACTTTTACGCGCCGCAGCGGCGATATTGTATCTGCTGCCCGGGATCCCCTCGGTCTACTACGGCGACGAAGCCGGTATGGCAGGGGCAAAGGACCCGTTCAACCGCGCTTATTTCCCCTGGGGCAATGAGGATACGGCGCTCATCCATTATTTCCGGTCTCTCGGCGCGATCCGCCGCACCCACCCGGTACTGCGTTCGGGCGGTTTTTACCCACTCTCCGCCGAAAGCGGGACCGTCGCCTTTTTGCGCTATCAGCCCGGCGAAAAACGCCTGGCGCTGATCTGCAACAACAACCCGGAGCCCATCGTTTACAACCTGAACACCGACATGCGCGAAATGATGCCGCTCATCGGCGGGACCAAACTTGACGGCGCGGTTGAGATCCCGGCGCACACAGCGACGGTCCTTGCCGATATATAAAGCTTTCAAAGCGGAAAGCCGTTATGTAAAGAACGCGCGCAAAAACCGCTACGCCTTGCCTTCCCACTCTTCCAGAAAAGCCTTCAGAAACGCCTCCGTCTCCCGGTGCCGTTTTTCGGCGATCCGTCTGGCGGCGTCCGTATGCATCAGGTCTTTGACAAGCAGCAGTTTCTCATAAAAATGGTTGACGGTGGAGCCCTTCCGCCTGCGGTATTCCTCCGGAGAAAGCCCCACTGCGGGCGGTTCGTCCGGGTCGTACATTTTGCGGCCCCGGCTGCCGCCGTAGGCAAAAGCGCGGGCAACGCCGATGGCGCCGATGGCGTCCAGCCGGTCAGCGTCCTGCACGATCTTCCCTTCCAACGTTTCCGGCACGTCGCGCCCCTGTCCCTTAAAGGACAGTTTTTCTATGATCGCGCAAACCTTCTGCACCGTCGGCGCGCCGTAGCCGTATTTTTGCATCAGCGCACGGGCGAGCGCCGTTTCGCCGTCCCTGCCGCCGGTGCGTTTGGGGTCGTCAAGGTCGTGCAGCAGCGCCGCCAGGTATACGATCTGCCGGTCGCCGCCCTGCGTCTCGCAAAGCCGCAGCGCCATACGGACCACCCGAAAGATATGGGCTTCGTCGTGGCCGCCGCTGTCGTTTGCAAATACATTCCGGATCTCTTCTTCAAGCGCGGGGTTCGGGATCTTCATTTCCACAGGCATTTCCTTTCAAAAAAACGAAAAATCCGGCAAAAAAACCGGTATGTTAACACGCGTTGCTTGCGGCAACGGCACATTTTCGGTATCATAAAGGCGACAAAACGAAGGGAGGAACCCAACATGCTCAGTGACAATCTGAAAAAATACCGAAATGAAAAAGGCCTCACGCAGGAGACCCTCGCCGTCAAGCTGAACGTCGTGCGGCAAACGGTGTCCAAATGGGAGAAAGGGCTGTCCGTGCCGGACGCCGAGATGCTGCAGAAGATCGCAGAGGTCCTCGAGGTAGACGTCAGCGTCCTGTTAGGCGCCGAGCTGCCCGAAAAAGAGGAACAGCGCAACGAGATCGCCGAACAGCTCGCCCAGCTCAACGAACAGCTCGCCTTGAGAAACCGCCGCACAAAACGGATCCTGCGCGGTATTTTGATCGGGATCCCGGTCTGCTGCCTTATTGTGCTGTTTCTTTTGGTCCTGCTCAAGGCAACCGTCAACCGCACCGCGCGAAAAGTCGTGGGCAGCGTCGAGCTGTCCTGCAGTCTCGGGGATGAGACCTACGGCTACGGCTTTGAGTACAATGAAAACTTTCAGGTCCTTTCAGAAGGCGGCGACGCCTGGATCATCAACCACATCGACCTGCCCTATGACGACGCAAACCAGCTATACGCACACCTCAAAGATTACTTTGAAGAGCACGGCGGCAGCGTCACAGTCATAGCCAAAGACGGCGTCCCGCTGCTCGAAGAATAAGCGCGCGGGATTTTGTCAAAGTGTCTCCAGAGAGATGCTCGCCCGTAAGATCAACCGCGCGTCGTCCGCGCCTACAAAACTGTCCCTGTTCACATCCGCCGCACGGTAAGCGGCGGATTCTTTTTTCAGGCTCTCCGCGCCGACGCTGCAGCGCAGCACGAACCTTGCGTCGTCTGCCCCCACATATCCGTCCCGGTTCACGTCTCCGGCGGCAGCAACCGGCGAACTGACGGTCAGATCGCTGTAATGCGGCCAGTAAAAGTTTTGCGCCCGCACGCCTCTTTCGGCATACTGGTCCACGCCTCTGAAATAATGCGCGCAGCGCTCAAAATACTGCGCCCAGTTACAGCCGGCAAGATACGCGCCGTAGGCAGTGTCCGGCACGTCCCGGATCTTCCCGAACGCGTATTTTTCCGCGCCGGTCAGCTCCGTTTTCAGATATTCGAGCTGCCCGAGCAGGCTCTCGGCGTCATAGCCGTTTTCGCTGCAGTACTGCCGCAGGGCGCGGTTGCGGCTGCCGTTCCACTGGCAGATCCCGAAGCTCTCGTACCCGTTGATGTCGATCCAGCCCGAAGTCGGATCGAAATTCGATTCCGCCTCGATGTTCGCAAGGATCCCGCAGGCAGCGGCGCGGTTGACGCCAAGCTCCGTAATCAGGAACGAATAGATATATCTGACGTTATCCGTCTCAGCGGCGGCAGCCGGAAACGGCAGCGCAGATACCAGCATGACGCAAAACATAACGATGCTGATCATGATTCGGCTTTTTTTCATTTTCATCAATATACGATCCGGCATTCGCGCAATACGGGATAAAGCGCGCTTGTGCCCGAATCGCTCCTTCCTTCTGTTTTTTTTCATCAGACACCCGCCCCGACGCCGTCGGGGCGGTACATATTCATGATTTTGTCCGCCGGGAACGGCAGAGTGTTTCTATTATACAATATATTACAAATTATTACAAGTCTTTTTTTAACGCGCTGTTTTCATTTTTTAACGCGCTGTTTTCATTCACGCGGCATGATCAGATACGGCGCCGTTTCCTGTTGGGAAGCGGCGCCGCAGCGTTTTTTCTTTATCTGATTGTTTTAGGCGGGCAGCGCCTCCAGATCCACGCTGGCGCGCAGGATCCGTCTGGCGTCGTCCGCGCCGACGCTGCCGTCCTTATTGATATCGCAGGCGGTAAACTCGGGGGAACCTGCGAGATAGTTTTCCAGATCCACGCTGCACCTGAGCGCAAGCCTGGCGTCGTCCGCGCCGATATCCCCGTCGCCGTTCACGTCGCCCAGCGCCAGCACGAAGTCGGTCCCGACGATCCGCGCGTCATACAGCGCATAATTGAAACCGGCGATACCGACCGTCACCCATTTTGCCTCCGGCCCGCCGTAATACACCGTCGTCAGCGGGATGTCCCGGAAGCAGTTGTCGCCGATCTGCGTCACAGATTCGGAAATCGCAACCGTTTGGAGCGCCGAGCTCATAAATAGGAACGCGGGCAGCTCCGTAATACCGCTTCCGATGATCACATGCTTCATGCCGCTTCCGCGGAATGCCTCCATATTGATCTCCGTTACGGAATCCGGGATTACCAGCGTGTCCGGCAGCTTACAGCTGGCAAAGGCGTTGAGGCCGATCCTTTGCAAATTCGCGGGCAGACTTACATCCCGGAGATTGGTGCAGTACGCAAACGCATAGTTGTCGATATTGGTTATACTGTCGGGTAAATCAACGCCAGTCAACCCCACAAAGCGGTCCGGCGTATTCACAAACGATTCAGCGCAGATCATGGATGTGCCGTCGCGAATAGTAAGCATCGTATCCGTCGTGATCTCCCCAACGTATGCGTAGACACACTTGCCGATATACAAAATCCCTTCCAGCTGTGCGTTCAGCCACGGAACATTAAAAAATGCTCTCTGCCCAACGTATGTGATCCCGTCGCCGGCAGTCACATTCGTCAAAGCCGTACAATCTGCAAACGCATATCTGCCGACGGAAACGACGCTTTCAGGAAGCGCCACGGACGTGAGCGCCGTACAGTTTTGGAAAGCATTTATTCCGATCGAACGGACGCCGGCGGGCAGAAGAATGGAGCGAAGGCTTGTACAGCCTTCAAACACACTGTCCGCAATTTCCTTTACGCTTGCCGGAAGATTGATCTTAACAAGGTTCACGCAATTTTGAAAAGCGCCTTTGCCGATCGCAACCACACTGTCCGGAACCACGACCTCAGTGATATCCGCTCTGCCGGCAAAAGCGCCGCCGGCAATGACTTTTGTTCCATCCGGGATATTAAGAACGCCGTTTTGTGTGGCCGTATTGCCGAAAACAGCGGGCGTGTGCCCGGTATACTCATCCAGCCATGGGGTTCCTGCAAATGAAGATTTGTAGACCATCCGCAAAGAGGCAGGCAAGCTGACGGTTTTCAAGCCCACATCGTTTGCAAACGCGCCGCCGCCGATCGTTTCCAACCCGGCGGGCAGCGAAATGCTTTTCAGTTTTTCAGAACAGTTCTGAAAAGCGCTGGCGCCGATGGTTTTCAGTCCGCTGCCGAATTTGAACTTTTCCAAGTGCCGGCAGTAGTGGAACGCATGGTCTCCGATCTCTGTCAAACTGTTAGGAAATGTTAGTTCTGTGACCGAAGTACGGAAAAAGGCGTTGTTCCCGATCGATTTTAATGTAGACGGCAGGTTAATGCTGCGAACGCTGCACTTGTAAAACGCAGATTCTTCAATGATTTCAAGCCCTTCGGGGAGCTGTATCGTTGAACAGGAACGAAATCTAAACGCACCGTTTTTGATCGTTTTGACTCCGTTTGGAACCGTAACCGTTTCCAGACTGCGCGGGCAAAACAGAAGCTCTGTCATATCCTTATTGTACAGGATCCCCTGCGCGTCGGAAGTGTATACTGCATTGTCCGGAGAAACCCGGAAGGACAGATCGTTTCCAAAGGAAACGGTTTGAAATGAAGTATATTCCTTGTCCGTATAAACCGTCAGGGATTGGAATGCGTTGGGCATAATCAATCGCACAGACGCAGGGATATAAATCTCCCCCAAACGGTAGTTCTCGATAAAGGCACCGCCGGCGATATACTGCAGCGTTTCGGGGAACGTGATCTCCGCAAGGTCGCAGGAACCGAACGCCCCAGCTCCGATCGCAATTAAGGACGCCGGCAGCGCGACCGTCTGCAGTCCTTTACAGCCGCTGAACGCGCAATTGGGGATCTGTTTGAGCGCAGAAGGAAGCCGCAGCGTACCAAGCGCGGTACAGTTATTAAAGACGCTGCCGCCCATAACCGTAAGGCTGTCCGGTAATTCGGCAGCCGTGAGAGAAGTACAGCCCATAAACGCGCACTCCTCGATTTCATAAAGCGCAGCGCCGAAAGAGAAGGACTGTAAGGCTCTACACTCGGCAAAAGCATACTGTTCGATCGTTTTCAGCCCAGCGCCACCGGTCACCGTCCGTAAAGCTTCACAGTTCATAAACGCTCTGGAACAGATTTTTTCAAGGCTGTCCGGTAGCGCGACCTCCTTTAGCACGGCGTTAAACTGGAACGCGTGCATTGCGATCGTGCGCAGTCCCTGCGGGAGATCCGCATGGTCTTTTGCCGCCGGAAACGCAATAAGCTCCGTTTTATCTTTATTGTATAACACGCCGTCTTCACAGGCAAAATTGAGGTTATCGGCGGAAATAGCAATTGTATTCAGGCTTGTACAATAATAGAACACCGTTTGACCAAAGGTCTCAAGCCCTGCAGGCAACGTGATCTGCGTCAGCCCTGTACAGCTTTGAAATACGTTGTCGCCGATCTCCCGGATCTGATCGGGCAATACGAGGCTTTGGAGAGCCTGACAATGGGAAAACGCATAATTGCCGATCGAAACAAGCGTTGAAGGCAAAGACATGCTTTCAATGTTATATACGGAAAACGCGCCTTCGGAAATAGCGGTGATCCCCTCGGACAGAACAAGGCGTTTGACCTCCTGCCGACGCGGATAAGACATGTTGTCCTCCGTCCATAAAAACCGTTCCGGCATAGCGCCTTCACCAGTGACCGTCAGGATCCCGTCTTCCGTCAGGCGCCAGGAAAAACCGTCGACCGTACCGCTGTCAACCACGGTTTCGGCATGCACCGAAGGAACAAAAGACGACAGAAGCGCAATACACATCATAAGCGCTGCCACTGAACGTAATTGCTTTTTCATTTTTTTCATTTCCTTTCTCGTTGCAACTGCAAAAGCTTACCGAAGCTTTCATATATATAAGTCTCCGGAAGGATGATTTGTAACAACATAAAAGGGGAATTTACAAATATTTCACATAATTGCAATGTTTACATTAAAATCCGCCCGCGATGCGCGTATGGCCGGCAAGGTTCCGGAAGGACAGCAGCAGACTTTTGCTCGCCTCGTCATAATGCCAACGGATCGTCTCATCCGGCGTTTCCGTTACGTCGTCGGCAGGCGTCAGACAAAGGGATACGCCGCGCGGGGCGTTCGGCAGTTTTACGCGGATATAGGCGTTCAGGTTCGCGCCGCGCCCCTCTAAAACAAAGCCCTCGCCGCTAACGTCAAAGCGTTCGATCCGGATAGACGTGCCGAGGATCGCGTAAGGCAAGGCCGCCAGCCGATCCAGATCCAGAAGCACCGCGTAATTGCCCGGCGTCACGACCTTTTCGGTACACACCGGCAGGTCGTACGCCAGCAGATCCACAAAGCTGCCCCTATGGACGACCGGCTCGTCGGAGACGCTTTCATCCATGACGGCGGTGATCCTGTAATCGCCGCGCCGCAGGGAAATATGGTTGCAGGGCTTTTTGACGCCGGCAAGCGCAGCAACGGTTTTTACGTACGCGTCGCTCTTTTCCGGCTCCACGGATATATCGGCGGGGCTTTGCCGCAGCAGAACGAAGCGGCCGTCCCCGCAGGCGTATTCCCCGTCAGGCGCGTCTTCGGCGACGCCCAACAGCCGCAATAGATGCTCCAAAGGCGTGGGGTCGCTGTTTTTTCCGGTATTCCACCAACCGCGGATCTTATGGAAAGGATCCAGCCCGTCGCCCACGTATACCAGTGTCCCGCCGCCGGCCACGTAGGCCGCCAGCGCCACGTTCACGTCCGCGCCCTGAGGTTTCATAAATTCGTAACTGAGCACCAGCACCTTGTACATATCCAGATACCCGGGATAGCGGATGACGTTTTCAAGCTGCACGGGGCGCACCGGCACGCCGTTTTTCAGCAGCGGCAGCGTCAGGCCGTAAAACAGCGGGAAAGCGATCGACTCGTAATAATCGAGCCTGCTGCCGGAGGTGAGCGTCTGCTCCATGCCCGGGATGTAGTTGGCGGCGCTTTTTATCTCGATCCTCCCGACCGGCGCAAAGTCTGCCTTTTTCGCCATCACGTCGTCGGAAAAATTGCGCTGGAACATGGCGGTATCCGAAAGGAACACGCCCACCTCCGGCATCTCGTCGGCATATTCGTAATCGTCGTCCGGCAGCGTCCCCAAAAACTGGAAGACGTTCGCAAGCTGTGTGCGGTAATCCTCCGGGATCGGCACGGCGTCCGGCTCCCCCTGCGGATAGGTGGCGGCGCCGGTGAAGATGCGGCGGGGCCAGGGCGCGATCTGGAACCGGTTGATCTTCGGCTGCAAAAGGGAGCCCAACAGCGTCTGCACATAATTATAACGGTAATTCTCCCACGTATAACTGGGCCGGTCTTCGATCGGATCGTTGTCAAACCACATGGTCCGACCGGTACCGCGCACCAGCTCCTGCATCACGCCGTACTCCAGAAACGCGGTCTCAAAGGTCCGCTCCTTATAAACGCCTTTATAGACGTTCGCCTCCCGGCTGGTGCCCATCCAGATCTGCGCCTTGTAACCGTCAAGGGAGGGCACGTCGGTCAGCGTCCCCTCGGGGCTCATGACCTTCCACTGGGAATAATTGAGCAGACTGTGCGTCGGCACGTAAAACCGCAGGACCCTGCCGTATTTTACCAGAGCATACTCACGCAAAGACTGACTGACCCGCTCGATCGCCCGACGGTAAAGGTACGCTTTTAAACGTGCAACGCGGTAGTGGGCGTCCACGCTCTCATGCGGCGCCGTCCACGGCTCATGGTAAAACAGCAAGTATTCCCGCTTAAAGGCGTCGCTGTAACCGCCGTCGTTCAGAAACTCGGGCTCCTCCACGTGGATCGCCTCAACACCCGCGTCCACCGCAACCTTCATCTTTTCTATCAGATAATCGGTGTACGAAACGGTCGGGACCATATAACCGGAGGAATGGCAGAATTCTCCGGTAATGGAGCCGTCGCGGCTGCGCTGCATCTCATCATAATGCTCCCTGCCGTCAAAGGTGCCGTCCATATAATCCTGATAATTTCCCCAGGCGATACCGGTCATCAGATGGACGACGTATCCGCGCTCCTTAAACTTTTTTACACGCTCAGGCATACCGGGGTCGATCCCGTAAACACAGACAAAATCGTTACCGAAATCCGTTTCGGGCAGCAAAGGCGAGGATTCCTGATAGCAGGTACGCTCCTCACGCGGGTCTCTGATATATCCCATACAGAAACACTCCTTTAAATATCAGATAATATACCGGATAACCGATCCGACGCAAATATTATAACAAAAGAATAAATAAAATTCAATAAGTTTAAAACAAAACAAAAAAAAAACCGCAGAATCTACGGTTTCGTTTCAAAATACTTTGAATGCACCCTCAAAACTGAACAATAGAAAGAGAAGAACCGATAAAGAGAACAAGCTCTCGACCTATTAGTATCGCTTAGCTGAACATATCACTATGCTTACACACGCGACCTATCAACCTCGTCGTCTTCAAGGGGTCTT
>JAFRNP010000153.1 GCA_017430145.1 Clostridia bacterium | reverse complement strand
TTTCACTTACATCATAACTGGGAGATTATTTTTTTGTCAAATTTCACGTATCATAGGAATGCTTTTTCATCCATCATAGCATAAAAAAAACGGGAATGCAATTCAAATTTCTGTTTTTTACGATAGACAAAAAAACAAATTTGTGTTACACTGAACATATAGAAGACGAAAGCGAGGTCATGCCTGTGTTCGACGGAATGGATTACGTATACGAGGTTTACGCGCAGCGCAGCTTTTCCGCGGCTGCAAAAAAGCTGTTTATCTCCCAACCGGCGCTTTCCGCCGCCGTGAAAAAGGTGGAAAAGCAGCTCGGCGTCATGATCTTTGACCGCTCCACAAACCCCATCACCCTGACGCAGGCAGGGCGCGTGTGCATAGAAAGCATCGAAAAGATGCGCGCACTGCAGCACAATATGCTTAACCAGCTCAACGACCTGAGCGAAATGAAAAGCGGCAGCGTGATCGTCAGCGGCGAAAACTTTATCGCTTCATTCATCCTGCCGGAGATCGTTATTGAGTTCATGCACAGCTACGACCAGATCCATGTGGAGCTGATCGAGACCCATACCCACGACCTCAAGCAGCAGCTGCTGGAGGAAAAGGTGGATATCCTTGTGGCGCACGATTTCGATCCGGAGCTTTTCGTCTCTTACCCGCTGTCGGACGAGACGCTGCTGCTTTGCGTGCCGGAGAGCTTCCCGGTCAACGACCGCTTTGCCTCCTGCCGGCTGTCGGACGCGGCGATCGAAACGAAGGGCTATCTGCACAGGGACTGCCCCGCCGTGGATCTGAAGGCTTTTGCCGACGAGGATTTTCTGATCCTGAAAAAAGGCAACGATATGTACAACCGCGCCATGCGCCTTTGCGAGAACGCCGGGTTCAAACCGAAGGTGAAGATCTACCCCGACCAGCTTCTGACCGCCTATAATATGTCGCGCGCAGGGCTCGGCATGACCGTCGTTACCGATAACCTGGCCCGCGCGGAGCACAGGGATTCCCGCTGCTGTTTCTATAAGCTTTCCGGGGAGGATACCAAGCGCAAGCTTTCCATCGGCTACAAGAAAAAACGGTACCCGTCCCTTGCCATGGAGGCGTTCGTGGAGTGCGCCTGCAGAGTATATAAAGCAAAGTAGAGTGTATTCTCCGTCAGATTTACACAAACGGCCCCGCAAGTCAGCGGGGTTTTGTATATTATTACAGAAATATTACATTTCCATAAATTACAATTGACATATTGTCATTTTTTTGCTAAGATAAGGCGTACTATAAAAATGACAGTGTGTCATTTTTTTAAGTTTGATTTCAGTTTCCGGAGGTGACGGCATGAGCAGTGAAAAGGAACGCAGACAGCTTGAAAAGCGTACGAAGATCATTGAGACGGCGTACCAGCTTTTTCAGACGCGCTCTGTCAACAACACGGCGATCGACGATGTGGTGAAGGCCTGCGGGATCGCCAGAGGGACCTTTTATCTTTATTTTAAGGATAAAAGCGATCTGCTGGATCAGCTCGTCGCCTATAAAACCACACAATATATGAAGGAACTGCTGGACCGTACCAGAGAAAAGGCGGATTCCGCCGCGGCGATTACGGATCGTTTGCGCTTGTTTATCGATATGTATATCGATTTTCTGGCGGAGCACAAGGACGTTCTGGCGATCGTCAACAAAAACGTATCTGCGTGTCTCAGGCAGTTTCCGGATTTTTATGATCCGGAGGTCTCCGAAATGTACCGGAAGGTCGTCGGCGGGCTTGGCATTCCGGAGGCTGAGATGGATAACTTCCAGCAAAAAGTATACGTGATGGTGGATATGATCGGATCCGTGTGTTCGGACGCGATCATTTACGGACGGCCGTATACGCTCGATGAGATCCGCGGCTGTGTGACCGAGACGGCGCTGGCTGTTTTTACGCCGGTGTTCGCCGACGGCAGGGAGGAAAAAGCATGAAACGAATGACCGGACGGTTGGCGGCGCTGCTGCTGGCGCTGCTGATCGTGTGTTCGGGAGCGGTATTGCCGGTCGGCGCCGCTGTGTCGCTGCCGGACGGGACGACCCGCGAGGCGCTGCAGGCGACCATGCCGAAGCTTGAGAAAGTCGTGCTGCGTCTGATGCAGGACAACGGCGGCAGCGACGGCCTGAAAGCGCAGGTCTACGGCGCGCTGTACGCCGACAAAACGCTCAATGAGATCCTGACCGGCGTATACGGCGGCTTTGCAGACAATGAGAGCACGCTGAAGACCCTTGGTGTGGATATTTCGCCGAAGGCTGCGGCTGCCTGCCTTGCGGGCTTTCCGGAGGTCGCCGCCGCGGCGGGCGCTTACGCGGACTGGAAGGCGCTGATCGACGCGGGGAATTTTGCGCCCCACTGGCACGTGGACGGGCAGGGGCAGTTTTCCGCCGCGCTTGCCGCCATGTTCGGCCCGCTCAACGACCTGTTGTATACGGTGCTCTGCGCCGGGGAATACCGCCCGAACATGATCGTCAGCGTCCAGGGCGGCAACGGCTACGAAAACGTGATCGTCCCGCTTCTGAATACGATCGGCTGCCCCGGCGTTATGACGCAGGAACAGTTCACCGCCGCGGCAGGAGCGGACAAATATGCCATGGTCACCAACATCGTGCGCATGGTTTTTTCTGCTTTGGACGCGATTTTTGCCGCGCCCGTGACGCGGCTGTGCAAATACCTGCCCGCGATTGCCAACTATCTCGTCAGCGGCGGGCTTTCGGACGGTATCAAGACGCTCATGGAGCCTCTCAAGGTCCGCATCGCGGTGTTCAGCCTGCCGGGCGTCGACAAACTGCTTGAGAGCACCGATATGTTCTCCTCTTCGCAGGACCTTACCAAAATGCTTTCGGATCTGGATACCTCCCAGGTCTTCGGCGGGGACGTGAAACTGACGATCCCGGAGATAAACCTGGAGGAACTGGCCGCCTGCGGGTCCGGCAGCGTCGGAAGCTACCAGTCGGACGACGTCCAGGCCTTCGTGACGATCATGCGCTGGCTTGTTTCCGCCGCCAAACAGAATAAGGCGCAGCTGCCTGCGCTGCTCGGCGACAGTGCCGCCGAGATGACGGGCATGCTGGATACGTTCCTGAACAAATCCGCGGACGAACTGATCGTTCTGCTGGTGCGCGTGTTCAATCTGGACGGGAAAAACCTTCGGCTGGACTATGCCTGGACCTATCCGGATCATACCGCCGGGACCGTGACCTTCACACAGAACCTGACGCGTGAAAATTATACGCGGATGCTCACGATGGCGGACGATACTTTTAACGATTTCGTCGGGGAATTCACCGATAAAGGATCGCTGTCAAAGATCCTTTCGGAGGCGATCTATTCCAACCGTCTGGTCGGTGAGCTTGCAAAAGGCGTGTTCGGCGCATTAGATACCGAAGACAGTGCTTCGCTTTTCGGGATGCTCGGCATCGCGGTGACCCCTGCCGGGGTCGGCAAGGCGATCTCCGGGAAATACGGCGCCGCCGGCAGCAGGATCGCGAAGGCGGCCAAGTGGGAAGACGTGGACCCCGCCGCCCTTTCATGGGGCTTTGCAGACGGCAATAAGGCCGGTTTTACCGCCGCCGTGACAACGCTGCTGCGCCCCTTTGCGCCTATGCTGCGGCTGCTGCTTGCAGAGGGCGATTATACGCTGCTTGACGGGATCGTCATTCCCGGCTCCAACGGATATGAGACGGCGGTGATCCCGCTGCTGGAGGGTATCGGCGCCCCTGCCGACAGCATCAAAACGTATGCGGCATACAAAGCTAACGCCAAAACGGACGCCGTTTTGACCGATATCCTGACCCCCGTCACGGCGCTGTTGGACCGGCTGATCGAATCGCCTGTGGACGTGCTGTGCGGGATCTTGCCGAATATGGCGTATTTCCTGACCTCCGACATGCCGAAGCAGTGCGTTGAAAACCTGCTCCATCCGGTCAAAACGCTCGTTTCGGAGCTCGGGATGAGCGAGCTGCTGCCTGCGGAGCTTTCCGACTTTCAGATGCCCGAGATCGCGGACCTGTTTTCGCAGCTCGGCGAGGGGAGCGACCTCGGCATTACGCTGCCGGCGCCGGATCTTGCATACCTTGCGAGCCTCGGCAATGCCGTGGAGCAGCCCAGCCGCCGGACCTATCAGGGGAACGAGACGGTGTACACCTATATTTTCCCCGACAAGCCCGCCGTACTGGTGACGGTGCTGCGCTACCTCGTAGGGGCGCTGAAAAGCAGCGAAGGCTTTGATATAGACAGCATGATGCAGGGCGCCGAGGACAATGAAATGTTCTCTATGTACGCCGGCAAGATCGGCGAACAGCTGAAGAGCATGAGCGTCGATGAAACGATCGAGTGGATCTACGGGCTGCTGTTCTCCGAGACGCCGAAAAAAGAGCAGACAGAGGAGCCGGAGGTCATCCCGACCATCATCTATAAAGAAAAGAAACATTCAAAGATCGTGCCGATCATTCTGGGCTGCCTGTTGGTCATTGCCCTGTTTGCCGGCGGGGTCGTATATTCCCGCGTCGATTTTTCCGCGCTGCTTGAACGCCGGCGGATGGAAAAACAGAAGAAAAAAGCCGCGTTGAAAAAGCAAAAAGGCGGCGCAGGAGAACCGGTACCGAAGCAGCCGGAAAAAGAGAATTCTGCCCCGACTGCCGTTTCACCGTCTGCGACAGGTACGAAACCTGCCGAAAAACAGGCGCCGGCAGCCGCCGATCCGTTTGCAGGCGGCCTGCCGCCCGAGGGCAGCGCCGCGTTTACGGGGGTGCCGTTCGGGGCGGTGTATCCGCCGTTCTTCGGTGCGCCTGCCGGTGAAGGCGCGCAGCCGGAAGGGTTCGATCCGTCTGCGCAGCCCGGATGGGTGACGCCGGAAGGCTTCGATCCGTCTGCGCAGCCCGGGTGGGTGATGCCGGAAGG
>JAFRNP010000152.1 GCA_017430145.1 Clostridia bacterium | reverse complement strand
GTAGACGCCGTGGGACTTCATGCCCACAAGACGGTTCTCAACGAGGTCCAGAAGGCCGATACCGTTGGCGCCGCCCAGCGCGTTCAGCTTTGTGACCAGCGCCACCGCATCGAGCGTTTCGCCGTCCACCGCGGTGGGCACGCCCTTTTCAAAGTGGATCTTCACGTAGGTGGGCGTATCGGGCGCATCCTCGGGCGAGACGCTCATCTCCAGAAAGCCCTTCTTACGGTACTGCGGCTCCAAAGACGGGTCCTCCAGATCCAGCCCCTCGTGGGACAGGTGCCAGATGTTTTTATCCTTGGAATAGTTGGTCTCGCGGCTGATCTTCAGCGGCACGTTGTGCGCCTCGGCATAGTCGATCTCTTCCGAACGGCTTTTGATGCTCCACTCGCGCCACGGGGCAATGATGGGCATATTCGGCGCAAAGGCCTTGATCGCCATTTCAAAACGGACCTGGTCGTTGCCCTTGCCGGTGCAGCCGTGGCAGATGGCGTCGGCGCCCTCTTTAAGCGCGATCTCGGCGATGCGCTTTGCGATCGGCGGGCGGGCAAAGGCGGTACCCAGCAGGTAACCCTCGTATTTCGCGCCCGCCTGCAGGCACGGGAAAACGTGATCCTCCAGGAACTCCTTGGTCAGGTCCTCGATATAGAGCTTGGAAGCGCCGGTCTTCAGCGCCTTTTCCTCCAGCCCGTCCAGTTCGCCGCCCTGCCCGACGTTGCCGGACACCGCGATGATCTCGGGATCGTTATAATTTTCTTTCAGCCAAGGAATGATGATCGACGTATCAAGTCCGCCGGAGTACGCAAGCACGATCTTTTTGATTTTCGATTTATCCATTTGTATTGCCTCCATGAATGAATATTCATTATTTGCGTATAATAATACAACATTATTTTTCGTTTGTCAAGCCCTGATCCTGATTTTTTTATATATATAACGGATATGCGCACGGGTCGGACGGCGCATATCCGAAAAATGTATAAAATCTACAAAGTATCAACGGGATCCGGCTTCATTTTCACTTTATCTCTTTTGACGATCGTCACTGCCTGCTCTGCAGGTACATTTCGAGGATCCATCCCTCGTAAGCCTGATCCGTGCCGGGATAGGCGATGACGTTCACATACCCGTTGTCGGTGGCGCCGAAGGCGTAAACGGGCGCGCCTTCCTTCAACACGCCGAGCTTTTCGGAGAGAGAGGTCGCTTCGCTGCGCATCACCACCCCCGCATGGGAGGGCGTCGTGTAGCTTATGGAATCATTGGGGGAATAGGAACTGTAATCCCCGCCGGAAACGTCGTAGAGGGGCGCCGCAAAGGTCTCAAACTCGCGCGTGGTGAGCGAGAGATATTCGCCCAGGACCCAGCCCTCGTAAAACCGGGTGGAGGACGTGGGGTACACGCGGACCTTCACGTACCGCCCGCTGGTTTCGCCCAGCGCCATCAGCACCTCTCCCTCCGGGATCACGCCGAGCTTTGCGGAACCCTCCTGGGAGGACGGGGAGCCGCGGACCACCAGACCCGCGTGCGCAGGCGTATTGGAATTCACGATCACGTGGCTGCCGGAGGAAAAGCTCTGGACAGGTCTGGGGGCGGAGGTGACAGGCGGGGCAGTCACCGGCGGAGACGTTACGGGCACGGTCACGTAAACCGGGACGGTCACGATCACCTGCGTCGGCTGTTCGGTAACGTAATACGCCGTCACCGCAGGGGCGGTGGGCGCTTCCGTGGTCTGAACGGCGGGGAGCGTTGCCTCTTGCGAGACGCCCAGATCCGCCGCGGCCTGCACCGTCGTAAGCGACGGCAGGACCGCGGTCTTTTCCCTCGTCATAAGCAGCAGCACCGTTACGCCCACGGACACCGCCGCCAGGATCCCGCAAACAATAACGGCGATCAGCACGGGTTTATTCCGCCCGCCGTCGTTTCCGTCGTAAGGACCGGGTATGATCACAGGGTTACACACCGGACAAGTGCCGTCAGGGTTCAAGGGCTGTCCGCAATGCCCGCAAAAATGACTGACCTGCATAAGGCGATCTCACTTTCGTATATATTGTTATCAGTATAACACAAAATCACGGGGTTTTCAACTGTTTTCGGGCTTTTTCGCCGGGCAGACCTTACGGCAGGAAAGGAAAATGCAGTTTGGCCCTGATTTTATACTTCTTCTTCAGATTTTTGCTTATCGCAAGGAACTGTTTCGGATCGGTGAACGGCATCAGCAGCTTCTGTACGAACGAATGGCGCGCGATCTCGGCTTTTTCCGTTAAGACAACAGATGCGATCCGTACAATACGCGCAGCAGCCCGAACCCTATCCGGGTATAGGACAACGCGCTGATACGTTTTTTGCATTTTTTCAGAAAGGGATCCTCCGGTTTTTCGTTTTTAACCGTATACTCCCTGCTGTATTTCAAAGGGAACAGCCCTTCTTTTTTCACCCGGGCGTAATACTTTTTACACAGATCGGGATCCCGGGCGAGCATATCCATCAACGCAGACATATTCTCAGACATTTTATTACGGTTCTCTTTTTCAGAAGCGCAGCCCGAAAAAGACAGAAGGGACAACAAAAGCACGAACCGCGCCAACCGTTTTACGGTGCTTTTTCTGAAAAACAATCGCCTTCCCTCCGCATCTGATCTTTGTCAATCGGCAGAAACCGGCATTTGCCTGTCAAGTTTATATTCTGCATTTACGATCGGTAGAAAAATAACACTATAGATAGAATTGGTTCAAGGCAGATTTATTCGTACACGATAACCCATCCCGTACACGGTTACAAGAGGGATCTGTTTCTGAAATACGTCGAAATGCAGAAAACCCTCGGCAGATTGTTCTGCTGAGGGGGAGGGCTCTTTATCTGATAAATGTATCATACAAGACAGAAAAGAGCAATAGTGAAATCGCGGCTCCCGCCGCGGTGAAATCAAAGGCCCAGGCCTTTGGTGAAATCATTCGGCTTCGCCTCACGGTGAAATGAAATCCGTCCCATCACCCCGCGCAGCGGGATTTCACCGCGAAGCGATTTCACCCACCGCAGGTGGATTTCACCCGTCCGTAAGGACGGATTTCGTTGAAAAAAGCGCTTTTGTCGGTAGACAAAAGACGCTTTTTTCATGGCGGAGAGTAAGGGATTCGAACCCTTGATACGCTTATGACGTATACACGATTTCCAATCGTGCTCCTTCGGCCAAACTCGGACAACTCTCCAAGGGCAAATGTATTATAATAGATACCGCCCGAAAAATCAAGAGTTTTTTTAAATTTTTTTTACCTGATAAAAATCTTGCTGAAGAAGAGCTTCAGTTGCTCGAAAAAGAATCCGATCTTTCTGAGCAGCAGATCGTAATGCGTGAAAAGGACAAACTTCCTGCCTGCATTCTCCCCGTCCGCCGGATCGTCCTGCCAATAACGGGCAGGGGTCGTCATAAAGTCGGGATGCAGGTCGTTGTTGTTGCCCTCGCGCAGCATCGTAATGCCGAACGCTTTCCAGTCATCCACCAGCTGCTGTCTGGCAGCGTTGGCGGCGTCGCCGGTCCCTCTGAACTCGGAAGCGCCCACGCTCGCCTTCCAGTACCGCCAGCTCAGCTCCGAGCGCAGTACGCGCTGCAGCTGCTCGCCCTGCACGACGCCCTTTGCCGCTTCCCACATGGCGTCCAGCTCCCGGATCTCATAATCCGCAAAGGTGAAGGTGGAAAGCATATCCTCATAGATCATCACGTGGGTGGTCGCCGCGTTCTCGGTGGTGCGGTCGATGTAGTTGCGGATCGCCCGCCAGGCATTGCCGTAGTACGCCTTCAAAAAGCCGTCCATCTCAGCGTCGTAATCGCAGTAGGGATCCTGCAGGAGCTTCGAAAGCAGATACGCGCGCAGCTCGCCGAATTCCGCGTCGCAGGCGTCGATATAATAGTTGCCCTCTTCGTATACACCCTTTACGTTGTGCTCATAAAAGCACTGCATGTTCGCCTGCAGCACGCCGAAATCCGGGAACGGGCCCACGGTATGCGCGTAGTTGGTGGTGTAATCCCAGATATACAGGCGGTTGGACAGGCGGCTCCAGTCCTCCAGGTCCCGGATGAAATTCGCGTTCTCCTTACAGGTCGGGTCGTTAAGCGCGTGGGAGAAGCAGCATTCGATGGAGCACAGGCGCACGATCACGTTGGGCTCGGGACGTACGTTTGCAGGCGCCTTGCGCGTATACTGGTAGGCAAAGGTATCGATGCCCACGTTGTCATACCCTGCCGCTGCCACGTCGCGGGCGATGCGGTTGACGAACGTGATCATGGTGCCGGCATGGGAGCCGTTCTTTTCATCCAGCGCCTTGCAGGCGGGGCACTCGCAATACTGCTGGTTGTCGTCCTGGGTCAGAGACACGATCTGCAGGGCGGCGCCGGGGTCGTGCCTGCTTGCAAGCAGATCCAGGACCTCCTGTCTGACGATCTGATAGACGTTTTCGTTGGTCAGGCAAAGCTGCCTGTCGGTGCGTTCGCCGTCGTGGATGGCGAAATACTCCGGATGGCTCGCATAATACGTATTGCGGGAGCAGAACTGCGTGGCAAGCGTATGGCAGAAACCGGAAATATAGTTGACGCTGCCGCCGTACTCGGCGGGGATCTGCCGGTACGGACCGCCGTTGAGCCCGTTCATCAGCGAATACTCGATACCCCGGGGGCTGCGCCAGTCGGTGTCCGTATACTCAAAATACGGAGTATACGAAATGTCCGCGTCTGCGGGGACAGAGATCGCCGTTTTGCCTTTGGTCATGCCCATGGCGCCGGCGTAGACCTTGCAGCCGCCGAATTCCTCCAAAAAGCGGTAAACGGCGTTGATATTGCCTCTGACGCCCGCGCCGCAAAGCGCCACGCCGCCGGGATACGCCCGGATCACGTAGCTGCCGTCCGGCTTGCCGGCAAGGCCCGCGTCGATCCGCCCCGTTTCGCCGACGCTGATCTCAAACGCGCCGGCGGCTTCGGTCACGATCTCGGGAGAAATACCGAACTGTTCGCTTAAACGCGCCTGTAAACGCCGGGCTGCCGCCTGTTCGTATGTATTGGCGGCGGCAGGGACCAAAATCACCGTATCCGAAGGAAGCGAATTGCCGGCGGCAAGGGCGTGGATCCCGAACGCGGTCAGGCACACGGGAAACGCGCAAAGCAGCGCAATATACTTTTTCTTCATTTTCATCTACCTCCGATCGAAACCATTGTAACAGATCATTCCGAAAAAATCAATGAATGAATGATATTCTGTTTGTTATTCGGTAAATTTATGAATAAAATACACCGAATACAAACAGTTTTCCGGCTTTCCCCGCATCAATCCCGTCTTTGTGAAATGAAAAAGCGCCGATGAAATCCCTTCCATCGACGCGCCGGTACGGTATGCTGTTTTCTTCATCAGCCCCGCAGGAGCGACTTCATCCCTTAATGAAGACGGGCTGCACCCTAATGAAGTCAGCGCCCTCGGCGCTTAATGAAGACGGGCTGCGCCCTAATGAAGCGAATCCGCCCCTCAAGAAAATAGCTCCGCAGGAGCGTCTTCATTCCTTCATTAGCGAAGCGTCTTCTTTAGCTCCGTCAGGGGCGACTTCATTGAGATCCGTCCCTTCTCAATGTTTAAGGAGGATCATTCCTCTTTTTGATTCGCCTTTACGGTATTGATGGATGAAATGAGTATTTTTTTGACTTCTATGCAATGCTCCAACAGAGACCGATCTGAATAATATCCGCTTTCGGTCAGCAGCTCGATCCAGTATTCCGTTTCGGAACATTCCTTCAAAGCGATCTGAAGTTTAGAGATGAAATCCGCTTTCCCATGCGCGAATTGCGCTTCCCGGATATTTGCGACGACGGACGTGCCGGAACGCAGGAACTGATTTACGAGCGCTCCTTCGCACTTCGCCTCACGCAGAACCTTACAAACCTTTATCACTTCTAATGCAAATGCCTTGGATTTCTGCATCAACGGACTGTCTTTCATCAAAACCATTCCAACCCTTTGAATTTTCCACTTCTTCACTATTCACTCTTATTTCTTACTTCCCACCAAAAATCGACGGCAGATAGTTAGTGAATAGTGAAAAGTGAAGAGTGAAGAAGTAAAAATCGACGGACGCTGTCGCTATCCGTCGATTTTTGGTGGAGGCAGAGAGATTCGAACTCTAGACCTTTCGCACGTCAAGCGAATGCTCTAACCAGCTGAGCTATGCCTCCGAATGGATTCGAGATGTATTATACACGATTCCCTGTAGCTTGTCAAGAGTGATTTTCATTTTTTTTCATAAGCAATGCGCATTGCTTTTTTTATTCAGGTATAGTACAATAAAAAGAGGACAATACATCTCCGGCATATTACAGAAAGGACGCGCAGCATGCGCAGCAGACATGAAAACACAATCGGGTATCTACGACCGGCAGTATTCCGCCAAAACGCTGATCCGCCGGTTCCTCCCCTATTATAAGCCCTACGTCGGGTCCCTTGTGCTGGACCTGGGGTGCGCAAGCCTCACCTGTCTTGCAGAGCTCACCCTGCCCATGATCATCCGCCGCCTGACGAACACGGTCACCCAAAACATTGCGGCGCTGACCCTGCAAAGCATCCTCCTCATGGCGGGCGTCTACCTGGCCCTGCGCGCTGTGGACTCCGCCGCCGCCTTTTATATGGCGTATCAGGGGCACGTGATGGGCACCCGCATGGAGACCGATATGCGGCGCGACGCCTACCGCCACCTGATGCAGCTTTCGGACGTCTATTTCAACAACACGAAGGTCGGGCAGATCATGGGGCGCATCACAAACGACCTGTTCGACGTGACGGAATTTGCCCACCACTGCCCCGAGGAGTTTTTTATAGCGGGCATCAAACTGATCACGGCGTCGATTATTCTGGGGCGCATCAGCCTGCTGCTGACGCTGCTGGTGTTCGCCGTGGTGCCGGTGATGGCGTTCGTGTGCCTGAAAATAAACTTCAGAATGCGCGACGCCTTTGCCATGCAGCGGCAGCAGACCGGCGAGCTCAACGTCCGGATCGAGGATACGCTGCTCGGGCAGAAGGTGGTAAAGGCATTTACCAACGAGGACGTTGAACAGGAAAAATTTATGAAGGACAACATGGAGTTCTTCCGCATCAAAAAACACACCTACCGCACCATGGCGACCTTTCAGATCTCCGTGCGGATCTTCGAGGGCGTGATGTATACGGTGGTGATCCTCGGCGGCGGCCTGTTTCTGCTGAACAAGCGCATCAACGCCGGGGACCTTGTGGCGTTCGTCATGTACGTCTCAACGCTGATCATGACCGTGAGGCGGATCGTGGAATTCGGCGAGCAGTTCCAGCGCGGCATGACCGGCATTGAACGGTTTATCCAGATCATGGACGCCGACGTCGATATCTATGACGAACCCGGCGCTGTGGAGCTCAAAGACCCGAAGGGCGAAATCGAATTCAGGGACGTGAGCTTTACCTACCCCGACGATGAAAACACCGTGTTCACAAAGCTCGATTTAACGGTGCACCCCGGCGAAAAGCTTGCGATCGTGGGGCCCAGCGGCGCGGGAAAAACGACGCTGTGCAACCTGATCCCGCGCTTTTACAACCTGACCGGCGGGGAGCTGCTGCTGGACGGCAGGAACATCAAGGAATATACGCTCAAAAGCCTGCGCCAAAATATAGGCGTCGTACAGCAGGACGTGTACCTGTTCTCCGGCACGGTGTACGATAACATCGTATACGGCCGCCCGGACGCCACCCGGGAGGAAGTGGAACAGGCGGCAAAACGCGCCGGTGCCCACACCTTTATTTCCGCCCTGAAGGACGGCTACGATACCTACATCGGGGAGCGCGGCGTGAAGCTTTCCGGCGGGCAGAAGCAGCGCATCAGCATTGCGCGGGTATTTCTGAAAAACCCGCCGATCCTGATTTTAGACGAAGCGACCTCCTCCCTTGACAACGACAGCGAATACGAAGTGGCAAAGTCCCTTGCCGAGCTCGCCAAAGGGCGCACCACTGTCACCATCGCCCACAGGCTTTCAAGCATCGTCAACGCCGACCGGATCCTGGTACTGACCGAAAACGGCATTGAAGAGGAGGGCAACCACGAGACGCTGATGGAAAAGAAGGGGATCTATTATGGGTTCTATACCCGGACAAGTCAGGTAAAGTAAAGGGGAACGTAAGATTAATCATGCGTCGGCGGGAATCTCTTGGATATCCGACACAATGTTCTGCCCGCCGCGGCGGCCGAACCAGATGGTTTTTTTTGCGAAGGTCGGGAAATCGGCGGGGACGTCGCCGGGGTCGATCAGATAGCGGCGCTCCGCCTGTACGAGAGTCGGGCGGCGGTTGTCGTAAACGTCGGCGAAGTACCGTCGCCAGTCCCAACGGCAGGCGATTTCCTGCTTGCGCAGGAACGGGGTCTTCACTACGGCGCTCTGATACGCCCACAGGTCCCGAAGCAGCGCTTCGTCACCGACTATGCCGGACAGGAAGGCACGGATCTCCCGGCTGTAACGGCCGAGGTCCCTGACGACCATCAGAAATACGCTCTCCTCCATGGGCCAGGTGATGGGGCCGAACGCGGGATCCTGCCAGGTCAGCGTGCCGACGCCCCGCAGGACGTCCCGGTACTTCTTTTCCATCCAGTCAAGCAGCTCCCCGACGACCGTATCGGGGCGCGCGGCGGCAAAGGCGATGAACCGCTCGTAGAAATCGGTATAGGCGACGCCTTTTTCATAATACAGCCAGATCGCGAAGCACTGCAGCAGCCCCAGATTGTGGAACGCCCGTATGAATACGCCCAGGATATTGGCGTCGACCCATTGCGCCTCAGGCATCGTATCCGTCGCCACGACGATCCTTGAATACTCCTTGATGGGCACACAGGATGGCACGACGTGATAGACGTTCTCCTCGATCGTCACGGCGCGGATCCCGTGTTTTTTGAGGTACGCCGGGCTGTTCATCACGGAATTGTTCAACAGCTCGCAGTTGAACAGGATGACAGAGGAATGCTGTCCGTTTTCCAGCAGCAGCTCCAGACCGTCCCGGAAGGACTCATAGGTCTCCCCGGGGAGGCCCAGGATCAGCTCGGAGTAGGTCGGGATCCCGTTGTTCCGGTACAGCTGCAGCAGCCGCTTGAAATGGTCCAGCGGGATGTTCTTGCGAAAAATGTTCTGCTGGACCGTCGGGCTCATGCTCTGAAAAGAGAGCGTCGCCCCCTTACTCATGCCCGCGTCGTTTATTTTCTTGTTGAGCGCAAAGACGGTATCGGGGTTGTTTTTTGAAAAGGAAACCTGGAATTTCTGCGGGTACCCCGTCTCCTTC
Organism: Clostridia bacterium; assembly: GCA_017430145.1. GTDB lineage: Bacteria > Bacillota > Clostridia > Oscillospirales > Acutalibacteraceae > RUG806. The sequence goes on along the minus strand of JAFRNP010000152.1, from coordinate 25,900 downwards.
TTCTTTTGGATCACAAGGTCCACAAACGCCTCGTCCCGGGGAAACAGACCGAAATTCGCGTCCAGGATAAAAAGGATCTCAATCCTGTGCGCCGCCGCCCACTCGATCTCGGCGTTCACCATCGCCGCGTCGTACAGGCGGACGTGCGCCTTGATGTTGCCGTAATCGCAGAAGGCGCAGTTGTTGGGACAGCCGCGGTTCGTCTCCACGGAAGCGAAGAAGCTGATCTCCGGCTCCGCGCGCAGGATATCGTCGAACCAGCCGCCCAGGTAGGGGGACGCCCGCTGCGGGATGCAAACCGCCTCCTCCGGCGTAAAAACAAAGCGCCCGTCCCTGCGGTACGCGGCGTTGGGGATCCGAGAGAGCTCGTCTAGCCCTGCGTACGCCAGGAGCACGCGCTTGAAGCTCTCCTCCCCCTCCCCGAACAGGATGACATCCGCGACAGCGCCGTGCAGAACGTCGCTTTCGCGGCAGATCTGGTGCCCGCCGAACACCGTGACGCAGCGCGGCCACTTTTTTTTGACCTCCGCCGCCAGCGCCTTGTTGTACTCGTAATTCCACAAATAACAGGAGAAGCCGATCAGAAACGGTTCCTCCATCCGCGCGATAACATCCGCGAGCTCTTCTTTTTTATAGATAAAGCAGCCAAAGTCGTACTCTCTCCGGACTGTGTCGTCCGCAAACGCGTAAGCGATCAGAGAGCCTACTGTATACGGAAGGTAGACGTTGGTGCCGTATACCGTGCTCGGCTGCACCATATAGATACGTTTCATCCTGCTTCTCCAAAAAGTTCGGCGTCCGGCGTGTGGTTCAAACGTCGTCGGGGAGCTCTTTGATATCCGAAACAATATTCTGCCCGCCGCGCCTGCCGAACCAGATCGTTCTCATGGCGAAGGTCGGGAAATCGGAGGATATGTCGCCGGGATCGATCAGATAGCGACATTGCCGTGCTTCAAGCGCCGGCGTTTTGTTCTCGTAGACGTCGGCGAAGAACCGCCGCCAATTCCACCGGCAGACAATCTCCTTCTTCTGCAGAAACGGGGTCTTTACGACAGCGTTCTGGTACGCCCATAGGTCCTCCAGCAGGGTCCCGTCGTCGATCAGGCCCTGCAGGAACGCCCGGATCTCCCGGCAGTACCTGCCGTGATCCCTGACGACCATCAGAAATACGCTCTCTTCCATCGGCCAGTTCAGCTGTCCGAAGGCGGGGTCTCGCCAGGTCAGCGCGCCGCAGCCGTCCAGCACCTCCCGGTATTTTTTGCGCAGCCAGGCGTAGATCTGCCCGCACACCGTGTCCGGATGCGCCGCCGCGTAAGCGATCAGGCGCTCGTAAAACGCGGTGTAGCGCTCCCCCTTCTCATAATACAGATAGATGGCGAAGCACTGCAGCAGCCCCAGGTTGTGGAACGCTCGCACAAAAATCCCGATGATGTTCGCGTCGATCCAGCGGTCCTCCGGCATGGAGGCGGTCGCCACGACGATGCGGGAATACTCCCGGATGCCCGCCGTCTCCGGCAGGATGTGGTACTGATTCTGCTCCATGCGGCGGGTGACGATGCCGTACTTTTCGATGTATTCCTTCTGCCCCATGGCGGAGTTCGCCAGCAGCTCACAGTTAAAAAAGTTGATCGCCATATGCTGCCCGTTCTCCAGCAGCAGCTCCATGCCGTCCCGGAAGGACTCGTAGGTTTCGCCCGGCAGCCCGAGGATCAGCTCGGAGTACGCCGCGATGCCGTTGGTATAATACAGCCGCATCAGCTCCTGAAAGCTCTTCAGGGGCATGTTTTTTCGGTAGATGTTCTCAAGCACCACCGGCGACAGGCTTTGGAACGACAGAGTCGCGCCCTTGTTCATGCCCGCGTCGTTGAATTTCTTATTCAGCCGGAACACCGTCTCCGGGTTGTTTTTGGAGTACGCCGTCTGGAACTTCTTCGGGTAGCCGGTCGTACGGAACTTGTTGATCACATAATCTACAAACTCCTCATCGCGGGGAAACAACCCAAAATTAGCATCTGTGCAGTAGACGTATTCGATCCGGTTTTTGGAGAACCAGTCGATCTCCGCAAATACCAGCGTCTTGTCGTACTGCCGCACACGGGATTTGATGTTCCCCCAGTCGCAGAAGGCGCAGCGATTCGGGCAGCCGCGATTTGTCTCAAGAATGGCGGAGAACGAATACTCCTTTTCCGTGCGCATGAGGTCGTCGAACCAGCCCTTAAGATACGGGGAAACCCGCTCGGGGATGCACACCGTCTCCTGTGGCGTGAACACCTTCTCGCCGCCGCGGCGGAACATCAGGTTCGGGATCGCGTCCAGCGTCCCCTCTCCCGCCAGCGCCTTAAGAAGCGAACGGAAATTCTCCTCTCCCTCGCCGTACATCAGGACGTCCGCGACCGGATCGTCCTCCAACTCGCAGCCCCGGGATATCTGGTGTCCGCCGAACACAGTGACGCACGCGGGCCATTTCTTCTTGATCGCGGCGGCCAGCGCCTTGTTGTACTCGTAATTCCAGAGATAGCAGGAAAAGCCCGTCAAAAACGGCTCCCCATGCGACCGACCACCGTCTCCACGTCCTCTTTTTTATAGATGAAGGCGCCGAGGGTAAAGCGACGCGCCACCGCGAGATCCTCAAACGCGTACGCGATCAGGGACCCGGCAGTATAGGGGAAATAAATGGAATCCCCGTATTTGGAATTCGGCTGCGCCATGTAGATCCTTTTCATATCCGACTCTCCATAAAAAAACTTGCAAGGCTGTTGACGCCTGTCATACGACCGTCGCCGGCAGGACCGCCGTGCCCAGACGCTCGCCGAGCGCGTCGGGGGTGACGCCGGGCTTGAGCAGCGCGTACGCGTACCCGCCGCCGCCGGCGCCGCACAGACACACGGCGTCCGTCCAGGGCGCGCAGGCCTGCAGCAGCCCGCCGATCCCGTCCGGGCAGATTAGCGGCGAGAGCCGCTGCAGCAGCGTCCAGTGCAGCCGGACGGCCGAAGCGAACCTGTCAAGGTCCCCCTGTCCGGCTGAGCGCCGGACCTCGGCGTTCAGCGCGTACAGCGCCCGCAGCGCAGCTCTGCTCTCAGGATCCCCGCTCAGGTAGCGCCCCATCACGTCCGTGACGATGAACCTGCCGAAATGCCGCTGCCCGGTGGGTATCAGCACGAGTCGGTCCGAAAGCGCCTGCGTAAAGCCGGGCAAAACGTCGATCGGCGTCACCGTCACGCGCTGCGGCAGCCCCGGCGGCGCCCAGACGCTTTTGATCCCGCTGCAGACGACGCCGCCCTGGTCCTGCCAGCCGCCGCCGGTACCCATGAGCTGCTCAGCGGCAAACACACAGGAAATCAGCTCGTCCTGCGTTTTTTTGATCCCGAGCAGCTCGCAAAGGGCGTCAAGGCAGGCGTACAGTAGGATACTGCTGACGCCGAGCCCGGAGCCCCTGATGACGGTGTTCACTGCGACGCACAAAAAGATGCCGTCCTCGATCACCGTATCCGGCGTCACACCCAGGGCTAGGAGAGCCGCGCGGGGCAGATCCAGCGCCGAAAGCGTCTCCAGCCCCTTTTTCGGGTCAAATTCCCCCGAACAGAAGGGCGGGTCAACGGAACAGATCTTGATTTTCTTTTCGTGACAGCGCCCGGCGACCGCGAAAACCGGTCCCCCTTTACCGACCCGGACGGAGGCGTTGATCACCTCGCCGCCGTTCTCGATACAATAGGGCATACAGTCTGTCCAGGTCCCTGAAAAATTGAGGCGAACCGGCAGGCTGCGGCTGACACGATCGCACACGCAGCGCAGCCGCTTGAGCGGGGGCGTCCGTGCAAAATGGTCCGCGAGGATCCGCTCCCTGTACGCCGCGTACCGCTTGTCAGGCGGCGGCGCTGCGGCGGCGTCGCGCAGATACTGACGCCAGTCCGCAGAAACTCCCAGGTCGGCTTCCTTCAGACAGTCGGCAAGGCTGACCGTTCTCCCCTGCCGGTCGTCGCTGAGCGCGGCGCGCAGGGAGGCGGAGAAGGAGTCTTTGGGATAAAACAGCGGCTTTTCCCAAAGCTCGCGCATGAGCGCCTGCTGCCCGTCAGGCGACGTTCCCACCGGCAGGACGGCGGCGACATACCTGCCGTCCTTCAGGCGGTACCCGGATACGGCGGTCCGGTCGGGGACCGTAACGTCCTCCAGGTCGACGTCCGTCACCATGCACCCGGCGCCGACGCGCGTCCCGCCGCGCAGGCGGACGCCGTCCAAAAGCGTGCCCTCACCCACCCGCGCGGAGGCCGGGACGATGCTGTTGGCGATAAAAATACGCTTTTCGGGAAAAAGCGCCCGCAGGTTTTCAAGCACCTGCACCGTGGTCCCGAAGTGATAAAACGGCTGCTGAAGCCTATGGACGTCTATGACAAAACGGCGGATCCGGTCCCAGATCATCTCCGACAGCTCCGTGTCGGCGGCGCAGGCAAGGGAGCCGCGCTCACGTCTGTGCGCGGCGGAAGCAAGGATATCCTCATACAGGTCCAGGCGGGGAATCCCGCCGCGCTTTTGAAAAAGCTCGTCCGCCAGCGCGCACAGTGTCTGAACATGCTCTGCATGGAACCAGACCGTCCCCGTATCCACCGGAACGGTATTGCCCGCGCCACCCCCGTCGGCAAACGCCGCAAGCGCGTCCACAGGCGCTTTTTGCAGATATTCACTCAGTTCGCCGTTGAAGTCCGGGAACATAACGCCGTGCCTCGCGCCGACGGACGGCGGCGCGTCCACACAAAACGCCGTGCTCCGGATGAGGTCCTCTTTGACGGAGGAAAAGTCGACCAGAATGTCTGTACAATAGACAAGCAGCCCGTCGCCGAGCCGCGGCGCCAGCGCAGCAACGCGATGCAGGATCGCGTCCAGCAGCGTCTCCTCCCCCGGAAAAAACAGAGGGATCGCGGGTTTTCCGCGAAGCGCGTAATTGGGCGTGCGGGTATTCAGGCCGCCGGCGTTGAGAAGCAGGACCCGCCGCGCGTCCCCGCGCTCCCGCGCCCTTCTCAGCGCCTGCAGCACAGCGCCGCCGGAGCCGATCCGCCTGCCGGCCGGACTGTCCTCGACGACAAGAAACGGCGCCCCGTACGCTTTCTCCAGCCGGGGAACCGAACGTTCCGCCAGCAGACGCTGCTTTTCATCCCCCACGCACAGGAGGACAAGATCAAAACCGATTTTGTTCATACGCTCAACTTTCTGCGCGCAGACAAACTGCTGCGCGGATGGGACAAGGACCTATGCTTCCGGCGATAACCGTCTGCGCTCTGCGCGAAGACGGACTGCGGCGGCCAGAAAACGAAAAAAAAGGGTGACGAGCAGACGCAGGCTGCTGCGGGAGCGCCGCTGCGGGCGCCGGCGGAAGACGGTCGGCAGCTCGATATACTCCGCGCCGCGGCAGACCGGGCGCAGGGTGTACTCGAAAACCAGCCGGTCGTCTGTGGAAAAGCCCATCGCCTCAAACAGGCTGAGCGGATAGATCTGATAGACCGTGAACAGGTCCCGCCCGTCGGAGCCGACCAGCCGGGCTGCCAGCAAATTGACCGTCCGGTTCGCAATTCGGTAAAACAGGCTGTAACCCCGGATCACCGACCCCCTCTGCCATTTGGAAGCGCAGACGATAGCGTCCGGGTGCGCCCGCGCGACGGGCAGCAGACGCGCCAGCGTCCGGGGATCCATCTCCAGATCCGAGGACATGAGCACAAAATGGGAGGTCCGCGCCGCGAAAACAAGCTCCGTCACCGCGTTGAGCACGCCTTTTTTCCGCTGCACGATGCAACGCAGCGGCACGCCCTTCCAGGTGTCGCCGATGGCTCCGCACTCCGCCGCCGCCGGGCAGTCCGGCGAAAGAAGCAGGATCACGATCTCCTTCAGATCGGCTCCGCAGGCGTCTGCCGCCCCATCGATGGTCCGGCGCAGCAGCTCGCGCTCGTTTGACGCCAGAAGCAGCACGCTCAGACCGGTGAATTCCCCCATATCGCTTCAGTTCCTCATATACTTATTCATTTTATTATAATACAGAATTATTGCCCTTTTGTCAAGCGAATCGCTTTTTTTTGTGCCCCTGCCTTGTTTTTTCGTGGAACCGCTTGCAAATCTCGACGCCGCATATTATAATACACCTGAACCCGGTCTCTAAACGTTTTTCGGAAAGGGGTGCGCGCATTGTCCAGGCTGCAATCAACGGCAGCTGCCCGCCGCAAGCGGGAGCAGCTGCTGTATTATCTGCTCCCGCTTGGGCTCCTGTTGGTCTATATGCTTTTTGTCTACTGCAGAAAAATGAACGACGGGAGCAACAATCAGCTCAATTACTACCAAATCCATTATCTTTACACCTACGACCACGGCTTTGTCTCCAGAGGGCTGGTCGGCGAGATCGTCAGCTGGTTCATGGACACGGTCTCCATCCGGGATATCAACACCATCAGCGTGTTCATGAGCCTGCCGATGCTCGTGGGCGCCGCCCTGTGCATCGGCTCCGCGCTCAGCCGTACCAAAACGCGCGCCGACAGCCTGACCGCGAGCGACGACGACCGGATGGTCCACCGTTTTGTGCTTCTGACGGTCGTTGTGCTGTGTATCCTGCCCGTCACCTTCCGGGCGTACGTCGGCGACCTGAAGCTCGATAAGCTGCTGTGGGGGCTGACGCTGTTTGCCGTACTCCTGACCGAACACAGCGTCGGCATTTGGTTTACGATCCCGCTGTGCTTCCTCGCGACCGTCATCAACCCCGTTTTCCTGTTCTGCAGCATGCTGCTGATTTCCATTATCCTTCTGCAGAAGCTGTTCGACAGCAGCTTTTCCAAAAAAAACCTTGCCATCTGCCTGGTTTCCTACGTGGGGATGATCGCCCTGGGCCTGTTCAGCGCCCTGTCGGAAAAGAAGCTGGGGTTCGCGGACGGCTACGAGATGGTCGATTACTATTACGCCCGCTTTGCGGACAACCTAACCGCCGAGGCGCGGCAGGCGCTGGTGGAGACCTGTCTGTTCGACTACTTCCTCCCGGTCGGCGAGGTATTCAAAAAGACCTATGAGATCTACTTTATGGACTGGACGAACGGCATGCTGCTGCTCTGGAACACCCTGTTCACCGCCGTGCCGATCTACGCCGTGCTGATCTGGTTCTGGCGCAAGGTGATCAAAAACACCGAGGCGCCGCTCCAAAAGATCGTCTATCTTCTGTGTGCCGTCTCCCCCGTTGTGACGGTCCCCGTCATCATCCTCTCGTGGGAGAGCTCCAAATACTTCGCGAACAACATCCTCGTGCAGGTCATACTGATCCTGTACTTTCTCCTGCAGGGGCGGCAAGAGGTCGTGGCGGCTCTGCACGAGGCGATCGACACCGCGAAACGCCGCCGCTTTTTCTGCGTCGCGCTGATCGCGGAGCTGGCGCTGTGCATGCAGCGGCAAAGCTGAGGAGGTACGGAGCATGAAAAAAGAAAACGTCGCTTCAGGCGCCGTCAGGCCCTCCCATATCCTTTGGCTGAGCGCGGGTCTGTTCTGCAAGCTGCTGTTCACGATCCCCTACAGCTCGCTGATGTCCTACTACAACGGCGTCCGCTCCGGCAGCGGCACGGTGATTACAGTCTGCGCCTTTCTCACCGCCGCCGTCCTGAGCGCGCTGGTCGCTGTGCTCGTTCTGAAGATCTATGACCTCGGAGGGCCCGGCGTTTGGCTTCTGTCGGCGCTGCTGTTCGTCGACCCCCTGTTCATGACCGCGATCCCGGGGCTGACGTACCCCCTGACCGCCTGCATCGCTGCGCTTTGGATCCTCGCGCACCTGTACCTGCCGGAAAAGCCCGCGCTCTATGCGTTCGACTTCCTGTGCCCGATGCTGCTCGCCCTGCTCTGCCCCGTCTCGCTGTTCACTCTCGTGACGCTGGGGCTCCTCTTCCTCTTCGTCTTCGAGGACGGGGCGCACAAGTGGGTCGGCGTCGCCGCGTCCATCCCCGCCATGGTCTGCGCCTTTGTCTCCGGCAGCCTCTCCCGCCCGGACAGATTCGACGAGGGCTCGTTTCTCTGGCTGGTCTTCTGCGCCAACCGGAGCCGGTACCAGATTGTACCCTCCTTAAACCTCAACCCGTCCCTGCTCACCGCCGCCGCCGTCATACTGCCCGGCGTCGCGCTGACCGTGTATGTGCTTCTGCCGGTAAAAAAGAAGGTTTACAAACGCGTAAAAGTCAAAAAGGAAGACAAAACAAAGACCGAGGAAATCCGCGAGGAGACTGTTACGCTGAAACCGCAGCCCACGCTGATCGCCGCCCTGCTGGTCCCCTTCGCCGCATGCCTCATCGCCTGCTTTCTCACCTCGACCCGGCTGCCGTATTCCACGCTGATTATGGCGCCCGTGCTGACGGTCTTTGGGTTTTATACCCGCAAAGAACCCTTTGTCAGAGAAAAAACGGACGCCGCTTCGGCATTTTTCCGGGCGCGGCTGTGGCTGACGATCCCCATTCTGGTCGTGGAGATGGGACTGACGGCGTTTTTTGTCAGCGGTAACGACCTGTACCAGATGATCACCCGGTACTTCGTCTGACGAAAAGCTTCTAATATGAGAGGCCTCATTTCTTCCCAGGTTAAAACCTCTCACTTTGGTTTTCGCATACAACGCGAGCACCTGATCATTGACCTGCGCCGCCAAATCGTTGCCCATGCCCGACACACATACTAAGCAGCGCCGTGAGGACGAATCCGCACGGCGCTGCGTATTATCAGTATTTCCGCTGATGCTTCTTTTTATTTATACGCCTCCGGGGCTGCCGCCCTGAGGGCGTCGACGAGCTGCGGGACCGTGGACTCGAAGTTGACGCCGTACCAGGGCTTTTTGGGGTCGTCCTTTGTAAGGGCGATCGTGTCCGCGGTATAATCCGCCGCAAGCTTCAGGGCGGCGGTGCGCGCAAGCCCCTGCAGCAGCGCGCCGACGCAAACGCTTGAAAAGATATCGCCGGTACCGTGGAAGGCGGCGTCCACGCGGTCGTTCTGGTAGGCGAAGTATTCGCCGGTCTTTGCGTCGAGCCCCATGGCGCCGGTCTTGCCTTCAGACAGCGAAACGCCGGTCAGAATGGCCGTGCCGCAGCCGAGGGCGACAAGCGCCTGCAGCAGCTCCTTCACGTAGTCCTCGTCGTATTCGTCTTTATACGGCAGCCCCGTCATAAACGCCGCCTCCGTGATATTGGGTACGATCACGTCCGCCGCTCCGCACAGCGTAGCGTTCTTTTTCGCATAGGCAAGGTCAAACGCCGGATAAAGCTTGCCGTTGTCGCCCATGGCGGGATCAACGAAAAGCAGGGTGTTTTTATCCGCAAAATCACGGAAGATCTCTTTCACAGCCTCGATCTCTTCTTCGGTGCCGAGATACCCGGTATAGATCGCGTCAAACGTGATGCCCTCCTGCTTCCAGTGCGCGGTGATGGGCGCAAGCTGGTCCGACAGGTCCTTGCAGGTAAAGCCCTTGAACATGGTGTGGGTGCTGAGCACCGCCGTAGGCAGGATCACCGTTTCGATCCCCATGGCGGAAAGCAGCGGCAGCGCCACAGTCAGCGAGCATTTGCCGAAGCACGAAATATCCTGGATAGTCAAGATCCGTTTCATCTTTATTCCTCCGTTTTCTTTTTCACTTGACTTTTGTTATTGTCCAGTATATACTGGTTTTGATCTTATAAAAAGTGCCAGTTTGCACATTTTTTATAAGACCAGATATGCAGAACAGGAAAGCGTACCATGAAAGCATTTGATAAATCAAAACTTGCCCCGCCATATTACCTGCGCCTGTACGAGGAGCTGAGGGACGAGATCATCGCCGGGGACTACCCCTGCGGCAGAAAACTGCCCGGCAAGCGCCAGATCGCAGAGGAACTGGGGCTGAGCCTTGTTACGGTCGAGCACGCGCTGTCTCTTCTGACGGAAGAGGGGTACGTCTCCCCGCGGGAGCGCAGCGGATATTTTGTGACCTTTACGGAGAACGCGGGGTTTCGGACCCCGGGGGCTCCCCTGCCCACCGTCCCCTTTTCGCAGTCGGCCGCGCCGGACAGCGACGCGCTGGATTTTTCGGTGCTGGCGAAAAACATGCGCCGAGTGATCGCGGACGCCGGGGATGCGCTGCTGGCCAAAAGCCCGAACGCCGGGTGCCCACAGCTGCAGAGCGCCCTTGCCGCGTATCTCGGCAGAAGCCGCGGGCTTGCCGTGCAGCCGGAACGGATCGTGATCGGCGCGGGCGCCGAGTATCTGTACTCGCTTCTTATACAGATCCTGGGGCGGGAAAAGACCTACGCCATGGAGACGCCCGCCTACGAAAAGATCGAACAGGTCTATGCCGCCAACGACGTCAGACGCGTTTTGCTGCCGCTTGGCAGCGACGGGGTCGAAAGCGAAGCGCTGTGGGCGTGCCGCGCCGACGTGCTGCACATCACGCCCTACCGCAGCTTTCCCAGCGGTGTGAGCGCCACGGCGGCGAAACGGCGGGAATATATCCGCTGGGCAAACGCCGGGGACCGGTTTATTATCGAAGACGACTTTGAATCGGAATTCACCCCCTCCACCAAGGCGGAGGAGACGGTGTATTCGCTTTCGGATAAAGAGAACGCGGTATACCTGAACACGTTTTCAAAGACCGTGGCGCCGTCCTTGCGCATCGGCTATATGCTGCTGCCGCCGCGTCTGCAGGCGCTGTATGAGGAACGCGCAGGGTTTTATTCCTGCACGGCGCCGGTGTTTGACCAGCTTCTGATCGCAAGGCTTTTGCAGAACGGCGACTTTGAGCGGCATATCAACCGTGTAAGGCGGAAAAAACGCAGGGAAATTGAAAAAATGCCTTGACAAATCTGCCGGCTGCGTTTATCCTCAGATTAGAAAGGGCCGCGGTCAGCGGCGGAAAGGAAAACGATTATGCATTATACGTATTACCCAAAAATGGTCTGCTCCGTACAGATCGACTTTGATATCAACAACTCTGTCGTGTCAAACGTCTCGTTCACCCGCGGGTGCAACGGCAACCTCAAAGCCATTTCAAAGCTTGTGGACGGCATGAAGGCGCAGGATATCGCCGATAAGCTGCTCGGCAACACCTGCGGATTGCGCCCCACCTCCTGCGCGGACCAGTTCGCGAAGGCGGTGCTGGAAGCAGAGAAGGCGGAGAAAGAGGCAGTTTAAAACACGAGCTTACGATCATTGATTTCTCTTTTATTTTTAAAAAGTTCCGGAAGGGAGAGCGGAGATCGCTTTTCCTTCCGGATTTTTATGCGGTTTTTCTGCGCTTGAATTTTACAGCCGCAAACAGGGCGGCAAGGATGATCACAAGACTTACGCCGTAAAGCGCAAGGGTCTGCGTCTTTGCCAGGACGCCGCTGCTGCCGGGCATCCCGGAAAACGAGCGTCCGCCGCCGGGCGTTTTTTCGCCGCTTTCGTCCTGCGCGCCGTTGGCGCCTTCATTTTCGGGTTGGTCCTCCCGATCGCCGCCGGAAGAGCCAAAGAGGCCAAAGCCGCCCATATCCGGCATATTGCCGGGGTCGAAGCTGCCCATGTCCGGCATGTTGCCCGGGTCAAAGCTGCCCATGTCCGGCATATTGCCCGGGTCGAAGCTCCCCATGTCCGGCATGTTGTTCGGGTCAAAGCCGCCGGAACCGGGCATACCGCCGCCGGAACTTCCGCCGCTGCCGCCGGCCGGCGGCTCAGCTTTCTGCGTCGCCGTTTCGGTGGTTTCTTCCTCTGCGGCGCTTTCTTCTTCCGGCGCTGCGCTCTGCGTACCGTCGTCCGAAGTGTCCGCGGTCCGGGTATCCGCCGGCTTACCGTCGGTATCTCCGGCGCCGCTTTCACCGTCCGCCGTATCCTCTCCGGCATCACTGCCGCGTGATTCGAAACTTGCGCCCATATTCAACTGCCCCATGGCCGTTACGTCGATCCCGGACGCGTCCACAAAAGCGGAGGCATCCTGCCGCTGTCCGGCGTCGGTGGAAGGGATGGTCCCCGCAAGCTGCCCGGAGATGCTCTCTGCGCGCAGCTTTACAGTCTCATACAGCATCTCAGCCGCGGTTTGGTATTCATCGTAATCGTAGAACGCCGTCGGGTCGGTCTCCACAAGCGCGTCGATCTGCGAACGGATGCGGGTATACGTTTCGTCAAACCTGCCGCCGTTTACGTATGCATCCGTCAGCTGCTGCAGGTACGCGTGGTACTGCGCAAGGTACGTCTCGTCCTCCAGCAGCGCGTCAAAGAACTTCGTGCCCGAAAAGGGCGTGTCAATGGCGTCGTTCACCATATGCGTCGCGTCCCCGGAGCCGCCCATGGACATGCCGCCGAAGGAAAGGTTATAGTCCCACGGGATGATATTCAGCTGCCCGTCGTATTCGTACAGATAGTAGTTGTGGGCCATGGAGCCCGACAGGCTGTCCATATTGACGGAAAAAGTGTGCACAGCCATATATTTGAGCACGTTGTCCACGTTAAGGTACGTTTCAAGGTCCGTACCCTCGCTGATATTTTTCAGCGCGGTGACCACTCTGCGATGGTCGCCTTTCGAGGTACCGGTGACCTCGCTCTCCCAGATCGTGGAGTAGCTGTCAAGGTCGTCGTCCGTGTAGTTCAGGTTTGCGCCGCCGCCCTTAGAAAAGCCGCCGCCCGCGCCGGACCTGGCGGCCCTGCCGCCGGAACCGTCGCCGGACCCTGCGGCTGCGTCTGCCCCGTCGCCGTTTTCAGCATCGCCGTCAGACGCCGGCGCCCCGGCTGAAGGGCCGCCTTCGGGGATATTGCCTGCGTCAAAGCCTTCGGGTAAAGAGGACGGATCGAAATCTGCCGGGATATCGCCGGGATCGAAGTCCGCCGGCAGATCGTTCGGGTCAAAGCTGCCGTCCCCGCCGGAGGGACCGCCGAACGACGGTCTGCCGTTTTCATTTCCGCCGTCCTCGCCGCCGAACGGCGACCCGCCCGACGGAGGCGTTTTGCCGGCAAACTGAGAAAGGTCAACGTCGGACATGTCGATATTTCCCATATCGGGCATCGCCGCGCCGCCGTTTCCGCCGCCGTTGTTGCCGCCAATCTCCATGGTATCGGGCTTATACAATTCGCCGTCCTGCGTGCCGAAGTTTCTGAGCATAAAGCTGCTCTCCACCGCTTCCAGCGCCAGAAACACGCCCCGGTATTCGCCGTTGAGAGAGACCTCGGCGTAGTTATAAAGCGATGCATCCGCGCCGAGATACGCGAACATATCGTAGATCACGGCCTCCTTCATGTTGGTGGCGTCGGCGTAATTGTTGTTCAGGATCAGCTTATCGAGGCCGTAACAGGTTTGCCCATCCACGAAATGGTCAAATTCCAGCTTCAGGCTGTACCGGTCGGAGTCGGGATCCATGGCGATGGCGGAAAGGCTGGTGTTCCCTTTCGGCCGGATCGCGACGCTTTGCAGCTTTTTGCCGTTGATCACCACGTCGCAAACAAAGTATTCCTCCGACATGACGTTTGCCTGCATACGGTCCCATTCGGCGGGGTCCATCTGAATATCGATACTTATGATCGAATCGGTATCGAAAAGTTTGGATGCATACTCCATCCGGACGCCCTTACCGCCGAGCAATCCGGACAGTTCATCCGCATACGCAGCGGCCAGAAAACAGAGAACGACGGCGACGGCCATGATGGCAATGATGATTTTTGAAATATGCTTATTTGCGACCATGACCTCTGCCTCCTCAGGACATATACTCTCCGTTGAAGCTCACGAGCGTGGCGCCGGATACGCCTGCGACTTCGTTTACACGGTTGACGAAGTCCGTTGCGGTATCCTTTACACGGATCTCCGCGGTCACTTCGATGCCGGAGGCGTTCACGGTTTTGGATTTGACGATATATTTGTCAACGGCTTTGCCGATCACGTCCATGGCGCCCGCTTCCGCCTTTTCATCGGCGCAGTTGACGACCAGGATATACGGCGCGTTGCGGACTTTTTTCTTCACAAAGAGCAAAAGGATCGCGCCGATGATGGCGGAACCGATCACCGCCAGCGGGACCATGCCGGCGCCGATCACGATGCCTGCCGCCAGGGACCAGAACAAAAACACGATCTCCATCGGTTCCTTGATGGCAGCCCGGAAACGCACGATGGACAGCGCGCCCACCATGCCGAGGGACAGCACCACGTTGGAGGTGACCGCCATAATGACGAGGGTGGTCACGAGGGACAGCCCGATCAGGGACATGGCAAAGCCCGTGGAGAACATCACGCCGCTGAAGGTCTTTTTATAGATCACAAAAATGAAAAGGCCGATCACGAGGGCAAACGCCATACCGATCAGGGTATCGACCGCGGAAAACTCCGTTACGCTCTCTAAGAAACTGGATTTGAAAATGTCGCTGAATGTCATGGATATATCCTCACTTCCTTATGATCACTTAATTTTATCCGAATCTGCGGCAGGCGGCGTATTTTGAAAACGCCTGCTGCCGGACGCCGGGGATCTGAATGAGATCCTGAATAAGTTCCGGCAGAAACGCGTCGTATTTGACTTCCAAAATCCGATCCTGCGGCGTGTCCGTCGCACTGACGTCGGTGACCCCGGGCGGCAGAAAATCTTTTGTAAAAAGGCTGGTCCGGATCCCGGAATCGAACGTGATCCGCACGTTGCCTGCAGGGTAAACAAACGGCTCTCTGCGGTACGATACCAGCACCTTCGGACGAAGCCGCTGATAGTGCATTTTGGCGTATAGTTCCCGCACCGGCGCCCCCGGATGGTCCTTCATCCAACCGGAGTCCCCGTTTAAGAGAAGCCGTAATTCCTCTTCGGTGATCACGGCGTCGTATTTCAGGCACAGGCAGTCGATCTTCATCTTCTTTTCAAGGGATATAAATGAAAGATCGTCGTTATAGTACCGGATGCGGAATTTTTCCCGTTTGCCGACGCCGTCCTCTTTTTCTCTGAGCGCCTTATCCTCACAGTTGTCAAAATAGATACTGCGGATCAAGTAGGTCCCGTCCGCCATCGTGTGGGGATCGGGCCTGCATACGCGTTGCAGACGCTGCCGCACGGCCAGGTAATCGGCGTACGGGATCATGAACTTAAGCTCATGCCGCCAGCGTTTTTCCTGTTCCATCGTCCGTCCTCCTTTCGGATATCTGTCAATAAGATATAAGCAAAACCTAAAACGTACTTAAAAAAACGAAAAAGAGAAAAGCGGAAACTGAAAAAATACCGGAAAGACCTTCCGCTGTTCACAGCATCCGAACCGGATCCGTGATCCATGCCGGCGTCCCTTTTTTCATTTTCCGCTTTTTACTTTTAACTATAAACGTCATTTTATGATCATGAGGTCATTTTTTCCTGTTTCACCTTCCGGTCGATCACGTGGCGGGAGGCAAGTTCTTTGTGGATATCCTCCAGAGAGATGCCCGCCTCGATCATCAGCACCATCACATGATAGGCCAGGTCCGCGATCTCATAGACCGTCTCTTTTTTATCCCGGTCTTTTGCGGCGATGATGACCTCGGTGCTCTCCTCGCCGACCTTTTTCAGGATCTTATCGAGCCCTTTCTCGAACAAGTAGGTCGTATAGGAGCCCTCTTTTTTCTCCGTTTTCCTGCCCTCGATCAGGGACATGAGCATTTCGCAGGAAAATTCCTTCCGTTCCTCACTGTCAAACATACGGTTTGAAAAACAGGAGGTCGTACCGAGATGGCAGGCGGGGCCGTCCGGCTCCACCATGACCACAAGCGCGTCTTTGTCGCAGTCCGCCGTGATGCTGACCACGTGCTGGTAGTTGCCGCTGGTCTCGCCCTTGAGCCAGAGCTTTTGCCGCGAACGGCTCCAGAAACAGGTCAGTTCCTTTTCGAGCGTGATATTGAGGCTCTCCCGATTCATATACGCAAGCGTGAGCACCTGTTTCGTGACGCTGTCCACAACGATCGCCGGGATCAGCCCCTTTTCGTCGAATTTCAGTTGGTCGATATCAAAATACAGCATATTTACCTCCGTCAGATCCGCATGGGTATGCCCGCTTCGGCGCACGCCCGTTTTAATTCTTCAATGGTCACTTCCCCGAAATGGAAGATCGAGGCAGCGAGGCCCGCATCCACCTTCGGCAGCGTTTTGAACAGCGTGACAAAATCGCCGATCCCGCCGGCGCCGCCCGAGGCGATGACCGGCACGCTGACCGCATTGCAAACGGCGTCCAGCATTTCCAGATCGAAGCCGTTTTTCACGCCGTCGGTATCGATGGAATTGAGCACGATCTCCCCCGCCCCGTTTTCGGCGCCGCGGCGGATCCATTCGATCGCCTCCATGCCGGTGTTTTCCCTGCCGCCCTTGGCGAACACGCGGAACACGCCGTCCACGCGTTTGACGTCCGCCGACAGCACCACGCACTGGTCGCCGTAGCGCTTTGCCGCCTCGTAAATGAGGTCAGGGTTTCTGATTGCGCCGGAATTGACGCTGACTTTATCCGCGCCGCAGTTCAGGACCCTTGCGAAATCCTCTACGGTATTGATGCCGCCGCCGACCGTCAGCGGGATAAACACCTGCCGCGCGGTCTCGGTAAGGATATCCGTAAACAGCTTTCTGCCCTCAAAAGAGGCGGTGATGTCGTAGAAAACCAGCTCGTCCGCGCCGTGGGCGGAATAATACTTTGCCAGCTCCACCGGGGACGCCACGTCCGCGACCCCCTCAAAATTGACGCCCTTGACCACGCGCCCGCCCCGCACGTCCAGACAAGGGATGATCCGTTTTGTAACCATACGCTCCCTTTATAAATCCCCGATCCTCAATTCATCATTCTTATTTTATAATTCCCGACGCTGTGCCAGCGCGATCGCGTCAGCCAGATCCACCGCGCCCGTATAATACGCTTTGCCGATGATGGCGCCGTACAGCCCCAGCGCGGCAAGTTTTTTTACGTCCTCAAGGCCCGATACGCCGCCGGACGCCGTCAGGTCCACGGAATAGTTTTTTGAGAGGCGCCGGTACAGTTCATGGTTTGCGCCCTGCATGGCGCCGTCCTTGCTGATATCGGTGCAGATCACCGTTTTGACGCCGATGGCCTCCAGCTTTTCAAAAAACGCGTCCGCCGTCAGGGCGCTTTTTTCCGTCCAGCCTTTCACGGCGACGTATCCGTCCTTCAGGTCCACGCCCACGGCGACTTTTTCGCCGTATTTACCGACGGCTGTTTTCAGAAACGCCTCGTCCGTGACCGCCGCCGTACCGAGGATCACCCGGTCGATCCCGGAAGAGAGGTAGCGTTCCACCACGTCCATACTGCGCACGCCGCCGCCGATCTCGCAAAGAAGACCGCTCGCTTTTTTGACCGCGAGCACCGTTTCGAGGTTCGGCGTGCCGCCGGTCTTCGCGCCTTCCAGATCCACGATATGGATCCACTTTGCGCCCTTATCGCGAAAATCGCAGGCGACTTCGGCAGGGCGGTCGCTGTACACCGTCATTTGGTTGTAATCGCCCTTAAACAGCCGCACAGCCTTGCCGCCGTACAGGTCGATCGCGGGGAATATCAGCATACCGTCTCCTCCTCCGGGCGCCATTCACAGAACGCGCGCAAAATACCAAGGCCCACTTCCCCGCTTTTTTCGGGGTGGAACTGACAGCCCGTCACGTTGGCTTTTGCGGCGGCGGCCGTAAGATAAGCGCCGTACTCCGTGTCGGCGGCAAGATACGCGGGAGATGTTACGGCGTAATACGAATGGACGAAATACACGTGGTCCCCCTCTTTGACATAACGGAAGATCGCATGCTTCCCGTAAGGGAAACGCAGGGCGTTCCACCCGATCTCAGGGATCTTGAGGCCCTTCGGGATCACGTCGGCGATCGGGCGTACTTCGCCCGGGATCAGCCCGAGGCCTGCGTGTTCGCCGTACTCATAGCTTTTATCAAACAGCAGCTGCATGCCGAGGCAGATCCCCAGAAGCGGCGTGCCTGCCGCTGCCATTTCCATTAACGTTTCACGCATGCCGGAAGCCGCAAGCTTATTTGCGGCGTCCGCGAAGGCGCCAACGCCGGGCAGAATGATCCTGTCCGCTTTTTTCAGCGCCGCCGGGTCTGTCACGACCGCAGCCTCCTGCCCGATGGCGGCAAAGGAGCTTTTGAGAGAAAACAGGTTGCCGACGCCGTAATCAACGATCGCGAGCATTACAGGACCCCTTTCGTGGAAGGGATCTCCCCTGCCGCCGCCGGGTCAAGGGCGATGGCCTGCCGCAGGGAACGCGCCGCGCTTTTGAACATGCCTTCGATAATATGGTGGGCGTTTTTGCCTGCAAGCTGCCTGATATGGAGCGTCAGCGCCCCGGTGCGGGTAAACGCCAGCCAGAATTCCTCGGCAAGCTCGGTGTCGAACGTGCCGACCTTTGGAGCCGGAATGGCGGCGTCGTAACAGAGCATACCGCGCCCGGACAGGTCGACCGCCGTTAAGATCAGCGCCTCATCCATGGGCAGCAGGCAGCTGCCGTACCGGTTGATCCCGCGCTTGTCGCCGAGCGCAGACGCCAGCGCCTGCCCGAGCGCGATACCGATATCCTCCACCGTATGGTGGTCGTCGACGTATGTGTCGCCGGCGCATTTCAGCGTCAGGTCAAAACGGGCGTGTTTCGCTAAAAGCGTAAGCATATGGTCAAGGAAGCCGCAGCCGGAGTCAACGGCGGCGTTTCCCTGTCCGTCCAGCGTCAAAGTAAGGGCAATATCGGTCTCGTTCGTTTTTCTGCTGATCTGGGCCGTTCTCATACTGTTTCCTCCAAAATCGTTCTGAGCGTGTCAAGAAACACTTCCATCTGTTCCCGGCTGCCGATGGACACCCGGTTAAAGTCGCAGATGCGTTCTTTGTCAAAGTGACGGATCAATACGCCCTTTTCTTTCATACGGAGATACAGGGACTTTCCGTCTATCCTGTCGCTTCTGATAAAAATGAAATTCGCCAAAGAGGGCAGCACCGTAAAGCCAAGCTTTTTCAGCTCCCTGACCGTAAACGCGCGGTTTTCTTCGATCATACGGCAGTTAGCCATCGAGAACCCGTCGTTTTCGAGGCTTGCGAGGCCCGCCGCTATGGTCATGCGGTTGATATTGTAGGGATTCGTGGAATACTTTACGGTCTGCAGGTCCGCGACAAGCCCCGCGCTGCCGATGCCGTAGCCGAGCCTTGCCCCCGCCATGGAGCGGGATTTGGAAAAGGTCTGCACCACCAGCAGGTTCCCGTATTTTTCTGTCAGCTTCACGGCGCTGTCCGCGCCGAAATCCACGTACGCCTCGTCGATCACCACAACGTTGTCAGGGTTGCTTTCGGCGATCCGCGCGATCGCGCAAAGCGGCAGCGCCACGCCCGTGGGTGCGTTGGGGTTTGCGATGAACACCGTTTTATTTACGCCGCAGAAGGCGTCGACGTCAACGGTGAAATCATCCTTCAGCGGGATCTCCGTATACGGCACGCCGTTTAGCATGGCAAACACCGGATAAAAGCCGTAGGTGATATCCGGGAACACTGCCGGGTGATCCTTATCGCAAAACGCCATAAAGGCAAAATTCAGCGTCTCGTCGGAGCCGTTGTTGACGATCACGTTCTCATACCCGACGCCGTATCTTTTCGCGATCGCCTTAGCAAGCGGCGTGCAGTCGGGGTCCGGATACAGCTGCAAAAGCCCCGCGCTTTCCGCCGCCGCTTTTATGACCGCCTCGCATGGGGGAAACGGCGACTCGTTGGTATTGAGCTTTACATATCGCATATCCTTCGGCTGCTCCCCGGGGGTATAGGGGGTCAGCGCCGCATATTTGTCACTGAAAAACCTGCTCATACGTCTTCCTCCGTACGGATCACCGCGCTTTTCGCGTGCCCGGTCAGGCCCTCGAGCCGCGCGAAATAGGCGACGTCATCGGCGACTTCTTTAAGCGCGTCGCGGGTGTAATAGGTATATTGGGTCTTTTTGATAAAGTCATCCACCGAAAGGGGGCTGGAAAACCGCGCCGTACCGCCTGTGGGCAGCGTATGGTTGGGGCCGGCAAAATAATCGCCCAGCGCCTCCGGACAGTTTTTGCCCATAAAGATGCTGCCGGCGTGCCGGATGGCGTCGAGATAATCGAAGGGCGCGTCCACGTGCAGCTCCAGATGCTCGGGGGCGATCTCGTTGGCGATCTCAATGGCGGCAAAAAGCGTGTCCGCTAC
This sequence comes from Clostridia bacterium, assembly GCA_017430145.1. Taxonomy (GTDB): domain Bacteria; phylum Bacillota; class Clostridia; order Oscillospirales; family Acutalibacteraceae; genus RUG806. The sequence goes on along the minus strand of JAFRNP010000152.1, from coordinate 5,767 downwards.
GATGATCTTGCCGTTGTTGTCAATGGAGGCGCGGGCGATCCGGCTGCGTTCAAGCTGCGGGATCTGAACTTCCAGCGCCGCCTGAACGTCCAGCGCAAGGGACATGCTGTCGGTGACGAGCACCGCGCTTGCCAGCTTGTCGTGCTCCGCCTGGCTTAAAAGGTCCGCCGCCAGGTACCGGGGGTCGCTGTCGGCGTCCGCCACGATCAGGATCTCGCTGGGGCCGGCGATCATATCGATGGAGACTTCGCCGTAGACCTGTTTTTTCGCTTCGGCGACGAAGGCGTTGCCGGGGCCCACGATCTTGTCGACCTTCGGCACCGTTTCGGTCCCGTATGCAAGCGCCGCGATCGCCTGCGCGCCGCCGACCTTGAAGATCCGGTCCACGCCCGCCGTGTAAGCCGCCGCGAGGATCACGGGGTTTACCTTCCCGTCCTTTCCGGGCGGGGTGGTGATGACCACCTCTTTAACGCCCGCGATCTTTGCCGGGATCGCGTCCATAAGCACCGTGGAAGGATACGCCGCCGTACCGCCGGGGACGTAGAGCCCGGCGCGGTCCACGGGGATGATCTTTTGCCCGATCACGACGCCCGGCGTATCGTTAAGGATAAAGCTGTTTCGTACCTGCCGGCTGTGGAAGCGGCGGATATTTTCCGCCGCGCGTTTGAGCACGTCAAGAAAACGCGGCTCAACGAGGGAGAGCGCCTCTTTGATCTCCGCTTCGCTGACGGCAAGCGTTTCGAGCTTTGCGCCGTCAAATTTTTCGGTATAGGCAAAAAGCGCCCGGTCGCCGTTTTCACGCACGTCTCCGAGGATGCCCGAAACGATGGCTGCCACGTCTGTTTTTGGTTCCACGCGGGCAAAAATTTCACTGTTCGGCACTTCGCCGTATTTCATGATCCGGATCATGCGTTCTCCTCCTTCTGCGCGGTCAGCCCGGCAACCAGCCGTTCGATCGCCGCCTGATTAAACTTGTAACCGGACCGGTTCGCGATCAGCCGGGCGCTGATGGGCACGATCGTACGGACCACTTCCAGTTTGTTTTCCTTTAAGGTAGTCCCGGTCTCCACGATATCCACGATGACGTCCGAAAGCCCCAGGATCGGCGCCAGCTCGATGGAGCCGTTGAGGTGGATGATATCGATATCCCTGCCGATACCCGCATAATACGTGCGGGCGATATTTGTAAATTTGGTGGCGACCCGGAGCGTTTTTCTGATGTCGTCCTGGAACCCCGCCGGGGCGGCCACCGCCATGCGGCACTTGCCGATATCAAGGTCCGACAGCTCGTAGACGTCCGGCGCGTACTCGAGCAGAATATCCTTGCCGGCGACGCCCACGTCCGCGGCGCCGCGCTCCACGTAGATCGCCACGTCCGACGGCTTGACCCAGAAATAGCGCACGCCCTTTTCGGGGTTTTCAAAGATCAGCTTGCGGGAGTTCTCCCGGATGGACGGGCATTCAAAGCCCGCCTGTTCAAACATCCCGTATACCTTTTCGCCGAGCCTGCCCTTGGGCAAAGCGACGTTAAGCATCGTCAAAACGGAGTCACCTCGTTTCCTTTGCACAGCCAGCGGTTTTTGCAGCGCAGTTTTCCGGGCGCCAAACGCTGGACGCTGACGCGTTTTCCCTCCCCGATCAGCCGGTCGCGCAGCCGGATCGCCGCGGGCAGGTCCGCCTCCTCCGGACAGACGATCAGATCGTCCACGTCGGTTTCGGGCAGCCCGTCGTACAGGGGCTCCAGCATATCGAGGTAAACGGCAAAGCCCACGGCGCCCGAGGCCCGGTGGAACCGCCGCAGCAGGTTATCGTACCTGCCGCCGGTCAGCACGCTGTTCGGCACGCCCTTTACATACCCTTTGAATACGATGCCGTTATAGTATTTGCTGTCGCCGGAGACCGAGAGATCCAGGCGCAGCATCCGATAAACGTCCGTGCCTTCCAGCAGGGACATGACCTTTTCCAGGGACCTAAGCTCCGATTCGGCAGACGTACCGCCGAGGATATCCCGAAGCTGCTCAAGCGCCTCACGGGGGGCGCCCTGGCACTGAATCAACCGGTCAAGGGTCTCCTCAGCCGCCGGGAACCGCTCCCTGCAAAGGGCGCTGAGCTCATGCCGGTTCTTTTCATAAAAGCACCTGAGCACCTCGCGCCGGTCCGCCTTTTCCGCCGTTACCGCGTCGAGGACTTTCGATAAAAGCCCCAGATCCGAAATATCCAGCACCGCCTCTTCGGATATCGCCTTCAGGCTCCTGCCTGCCAGCAGCAGCACCTCGGCGATATCGTAGGGCCCCAGCTCGCCGATACATTCAAGCCCGGTCTGCGGCTGCTCCCGGAACGCGCCGGTGTGCCCCGAGACGCGGTAGACGTTTTCATGGTAGGACAGCTTCTGTACCCCGGGCAGATCCTCGGTGTTTTTGATGATCGAAAGCGTCACGTCGGGTTTCAGCGCCAGAAGCTTGCCGTTCGTATCGGTAAAAGTGATGATCTGATCGGAGAGCAAAAAATCCTTGTTGCGGGCATAGAGGTCGTATTCCTCAAATTTACTCATCCGGTAAGGCTGGTACCCGTACGCCGCATACAGGTCGCCCAGCGTCTTTACAAGCCGGTTCGCGTTCATACTTTCTCCTCCGGGGTCCTCATTTTTTCGATCGCGCGGCGGTACCCCCCGCTGCCGTAGTTCAGGCACCGGCTCACGCGGCTGATGGTAGCGGTGCTGATGCCGATCTCGCGGGAGATGGTCTGGTAATTCTCGCCGTTCTCCAGCATTCTGGCGGCGTCCAGCCGCTGCGCCATATCCTGCAGCTCCTTGACCGTGCAAAGATCCGAGAAAAACGCATAGCACTCCTCCACGCTCTGCAGGCCTAAAACGACCTGAAACAAACGGTCAATGGATTCCGACTGTAATTGCGACATATCAGAAGTCGGCGCTTTCAAGCGCCCCGTCCTTTCCGAAACATATATAGTGCATTCTATCACTTTAGTTAGCTAAAGTCAAGAGGATAAATAAAAGTAAAGGGGATCCCGCCCGGAAAAGTGTGCGAAAACCGGCGCCCGCCCTCTTTTTCATACGGAAATACAGACCGGACAACGGTTTCCTGTGCTTTCTTACGATCAAGGCGCCGTTTATATCATCCGCCGGCAAAAGGACGATATGTCCTGCAGCCCAACATTTTATGCCCGATGTGTCGGTTGCATTTTTGATGTAAATAAGTTATCATATCCTGTAACATCCTGTAACAAAAAAAAGATCGGAGGCTTATTATGCGTTCCTACATCCCCGGCTCCACCGCTTACCATCCGGTGGGAGACTTCAACGTTTACGATTATTTCCTGATGAATACCGAACAGTACGGGGATTATCCCGCCTTCCAGCACGCCTTCCGCGACCATATGCGCAGCGAACTGGTGGAAGACATTGAGTCCCTCGCCTACTTTTTCAAAAAGACGATCGGTCTCAGACAGGGGGACGTATACACGATCTTTCTGCCGACCTCCATCGAAGCGATGATCATCTTCATGGCGCTCAACAAGCTGGGCGTGATCGTCAACTTCGTCCATCCGCTGCTGCCGCCCGAAAAACTGGCGGAGCTGCTGACGCTGACGAGATCCTGCGGCATCGCGATATTGGACAGAGCGACGCCGAAATACGCCGCCACCATCGGTAAATTCCATCTGTCCGCCCTTGTGTGCAGCTTTGACACCTACGGCGTACCGGATAAGTACAGCGTATCCCTGGCGCCCGGCGCGTCGCAGTCGCTGTCGGACAACGAAGTGCGCCACACGTCGTTCCACGAGGCGCTTGCGAGCTGCAAGGGAAAAACCTGCAGCGGCGTGACGGCCTGCGCAAAGGAGATCGCCGTTTACATGAGCGGCGGCGGCACCACCGGCAAAAGCCGCACGATCATGCTTTCAAACTACGCCCTGAACAACGTGATCTATATGTGCGGCTGCATCAACGAGCGGCCGGAGCATCCCGGGATCGACACCGATATCGGCTGCATGCCGTTCTTCCACGCCTACGGCTTCTGCGTGGGCGGGCTTTCCTCGCTCGTGAAGGCGACAAAGATGGTGTTCATGCCGTCCTTTGACGCGGACAAGTTTATCGAGATCATGAAGCTCAACCACGTAGTCCAGTTCAACGGCGTGCCCAATATGTTCAAAAAACTGCTCGCGCACCCCGAATGGGACGGCCCGCAGCTCGCCTCCATGCGTATCGCCTTCGGCGGCGGCGACGACGTGGGCGCAAGCTTTTTGCATAAATTCAACGACGTTTTCAAGAAAAACCGCTCCATAGCGGAGCTGCATCAGGGCTACGGCCTGACCGAGTGCTGCGCCATCGTGCTCACGAACCCCATCGACGCCAACAAGGAAGATTCCATCGGCAAGGCTTTGCCCGGGCTTACCGTACAGATCTGGGACGATAACCAGAAGGAGCTGCCAAACGGCGAGATCGGCGAGATCGCGATCTCCGGCCCCACGCTTATGGAAGGGTACCTGCGCGAGGACGGGCAGATGGGAGACGGGCTGTATACGGATGAAAACGGCCGCAAGTGGGTGCTCTCCGGCGACCTTGCTTACAAAGACGACGACGGGTTCTTCTTCTTTGCCGGGCGCAAAAAACGCCTGATCATCATCTCCGGCTACAACGTCTATCCCGCTGATATCGAGCGCGTGCTGGTGGAGCTGCCGTTTATCAAGGAGAGCTGCCCGGTCCAGGGCTTTGACGACAACGGCAAAAAGCTGGTGCGCCTGTACGTGGTACTGAACGACGACGCCGACCGCGGGGAGGAATACTATCGCGCCGCCATTACCGCCGCCTGCGCGTCAAAGCTCTCTCAGTTCTCGGTCCCGCGCGATATCCGCTTTATCACCGCCCTGCCGCGCACGGCGGTACAGAAAGTGGACTTCATGAAGATGACCCAGAAGAAACCGGAAGACCCGATCTATTAAAAAATCCGTCCTGACGTTTGTCAGGACGTTTTTTATACGGCTGCATGCTTCCGGTCTGTTTACTGAAAAAAAACCAAAAGTATAAAAGATACAAAGTAAGAAATGAGGGCGGGACACCCGCACCCGATCATAGAAGGAGCTTGGTATCTATATGAGCCCTCTGCCATCAACGCCGCAAAAAGCGGCGTTCCGCATTTGATACTTTCATACTTTTAAGCTTTCTTACTTTTTTATTACTTTCTCTTCGCTTTCTCCATGATCGTCCGAACCAGCTCCTCCAGCTGCCGGTCCGTAAAGAAATGCGGGTACCCGATCAGCTTCGCCTCCTCCTGCGCCTTCAGGGCAATGGCGCGGGCGTCGGCAGGATCGAAGGGGATGGACGACAGGTCCACGGGAAGCGCGCCGATCAGCACGTCCACGGCGCCGATCATCGCTCCGGCGTTTTCGGCTTCGGTTTTGTCAGCGCTGCCGATACCGGTTTCAACGGCAAGGCGGGAAAGGGCGCCCTCTGCCTCCGGGAGCGACGCGCGCAGCACCGGCGTAAAAGCGGCGGCGATGGCAAGCCCGTGCGGGATATGGTAGAACTCGCCGAAACGGTGCGCGACGGCGTGGATATAGCCGGTGCCGATGCGCCCGAAGGCTTTTCCCGCCAGATACGCCGCCTGCTGCATACCGGCGCGCGCAGCCAGGTCGCCGGGGGAAGCGACCGCATTGGGCAGATGCCGGAATACAAGCTTTACGGCTTCGGGCGCATGGGAGGCGTCCTCCGCAAACGCCGAAGCAAAGCGGCTCAAAGCGCTTTCAACGGCATGGG
>JAFRNP010000021.1 GCA_017430145.1 Clostridia bacterium | reverse complement strand
GGATACGCTCTCGCCTTCGCATTTCCATTGTAGCATTTCTTTCAGAACCCGGCAAGGGCATGCCCCTTCGGGGTGGCTACCTGTGGCCTCCGGTTCGGAATCTAAAAACTGATCTTTTGCCAATGAAAATTATACACTAAGCGCGGTGATGCGAAAATGCCGTTGCGGTTTTTCTTTTGATGTGCTACAATAAACGCAGAAACCGAAAGGTCAGGATGTTTACCGTCCAAAGGAGGTCCGAACAATGCCCTATGAACCCTTCCGGTACCAAACGGCCGGGGAACTGCAGACGGCGGCTGAGGCGCTGGGCGTCAGCCTGCCCCTTGCCGCGGATACCGCGGTCCTCTGCACGAGCGTGCGGTTTGCCGGGATGACGCTCCCGAACCGTCTCGGCACCGCGCCCATGGAGGGCGCGGACGCACTGCCAAACGGCGCGCCGTCCGAACTGACCGCGCGGCGCTATATCCGCAACGCCGAGGGCGGCAGCGCCCTTGTCTGGTTCGAGGCCGTGTGCATGACCGGGGACGGACGTTCTTCCGCCGGGCAGCTGCTTCTGAACAGCGATACGCTTGACGCCTTCAAGCGCCTGACCGAACGGGTGAAGGAGGCAGGGCTGCGTGCAAACGGCTATGCGCCGCTGCTCGTCATGCAGGTGAACCATTCGGGCCGCTACGCGAACCCCGGCGGAAAACCCGCGCCGAAGATCGCTTACCGGCACCCCTATCTGGAACGGTTCCGCCCCGCGTCGGACGCGGATATCGTGTCGGACGACTACCTGCGGAAACTGGAGGAAAAATACGGCGAGGCGGCGGCGCTGGCGAAAAAAGCGGGCTTTGACGCGGCGGATATCAAGGCGTGCCACGGCTATCTGTCCGCCGAGCTGCTCAGCGCCCTGCCGCGGCCGGGCGCCTACGGCGGCTCCTATGAAAACCGCACGCGCTTTCTGAAAAACGCCGTTGCGGCTGCGCTGCCCCACGCCGACGCGGGCTTTTTTATCACGGCGCGCATCGGGATCTACGACGGCTATCCCGAATCCTACGGCTTCGGCGCCGCGGGCAAAGACGATCCCGCGCCGGACTACACGGAACCCATCCGTTTGCTGGGAGAGCTGCATGAAAGATACGGGCTTGCCGCCGTCAACCTGACCATGGGCAACCCCTACGTCACCACCCACGTCACGCGGCCCTTTGACCGGGGCATGTACGACCCGCCGGAGCACCCGCTGACGGGGATCGCCCGCATGATCGACGGGATCGCCGCCGTCAAACGGGCGGTCCCGGGGCTCACGGTGTACGCCTCCGCGCCGAGCTACCTCAGGCAGTTTGCGGACCTTTTTACCGCCGGCGCCGTTGAAGAGGGCAGGTGCGACGGGATGCTGTTCGGGCGGCTGAGCTTTGCCGACCCTGACTTTGCGAATGAGATCCTGAAAACCGGCAGGCTTGACCCGAAGCACGTCTGCCTGACCTGCGGCAAGTGCGGCGACCTGATCCGCTCGCATTACCCGACCGGGTGCGCGGTACGGGATACGCAGACCTACCTGCCGTATTACCGGCAGTATCTGGCGGGCAGGGCGGCGCTGCCGGAAAACTTCCGAGGATAAAACGGATCGGGACAGGCGCAGACCCTGCGCCGCTTTGAAAAAGGAGGACGCATATGAAACGAACGGCGATCGTCACCGGCGGGGGCAGAGGCATCGGCCTTGCCATTGCAAAAAAACTGGGGGAACAGGGCGCAAATATCGTCATTTTCTCCTCCGGCGGCGAAGAAAAATACAAAGACGCCCTGTCGGCGCTTACGGGCCGCGGGATCGAATGGCTGTACGTGCAGGGCAGCGTCGCCGCGCTTTCGGACCACGCAAAACTTATTGAACGGACGCTGGAGCGGTTCGGGCGGATCGATATTCTTATCAACAACGCGGGCGTCGCGCCGAAGGAGCGCCGCGACCTGCTGGAGATGACGCCCGAAAGCTACGACCGCGTCATGGACACCAACACCCGCGGGCCGCTGTTTTTAACGCAGGCGGTCTCGCGGCAGATGCTGAAACAGGCGCCTGTCGGCGGCGTAAGGGGTCATATCGTTTTCATCGGCTCCTGCTCCGCCGCGGTCAGCTCCGTCTCCCGCGGGGAGTACTGTGTTTCAAAAGCCGGGGTCTCCATGCTCACCACCCTGTTCGCCGACCGGCTGGCGGAGGAGGGGATCTTTGTCAACGAGGTGCGACCGGGCGTGATCGCCACCGATATGACCGCCGCGGTGACGGCAAAATACGACCGGCTGATCGCAGAGGGCGCGTTTCCGATCCGCCGCTGGGGCACGCCGGAGGACGTGGCGAACGCGGCGGCGTGGTTTTGCTCGCCCGAAACGACCTACACCACAGGCAATTATATCGACGTGGACGGCGGCTTCCACATCAAGAGGTTATGACCATGCGGGAACGACGTTTTGACCATCTGGTGATCGGCTCCGGCGCCGCCGGGCTTGCGTCGGCAGCGCGTTTAAGCCGTCTGTGCGCCGGCAGTGTGGCGCTTGTGACGGAAAATATAAATGCCGGGACCTCCCGCAACGCCGGCAGCGACAAGCAGACCTACTATAAGCTGACGCTGGCGTCCGCCGACCCGGATTCGGTGGGGCAGATGGCGCGGGACCTGTTTGCCGGCGGCGCCGTGGACGGCGACCTTGCGCTGTGTGAGGCGGCGCTTTCCGCGCGGGGCTTTTACTATCTCACGGAGCTGGGCGTGCCGTTCCCCGAAACGGAACACGGTGAAAGCATGGGGTACAAGACCGACCACGACCGCTTGAAACGCGCGACGAGCGCGGGGCCCTACACCTCAAAGCTGATGACCGAGGCGCTGGAAAAAGCGGTGCGCGCCGCCGACGTCACGATCCTGGACGGCTGCCAATGTATCCGGCTTTTGACCGCGGACGGCCGTCTGTACGGCGCGCTGTGCCTGAACGGCAGCGAATTTGAGATCCTCTGGTGCCGGGACGCGGTGCTCGCCGTGGGCGGGGAGGCAGGCATGTTCCGGGACAGCGTGTATCCGGCGTCCCAGAACGGCGGGATCGGTATGGCGCTTGCCGCCGGCGCCGCCGGGCAGAACCTGACCGAGTGGCAGTTCGGCATGGCAAGCATCAAGCCGCGCTGGAACGTCTCGGGCACCTATATGCAGGCGCTGCCGCGCTTTTATTCCACCGACCGGGAGGGCGGCGGCGAACGGGACTTTCTGCGCGAGGCGTTTGCCGACGCCGGTGCGATGCTGACTTCGGTTTTTCTCAAGGGCTACCAGTGGCCCTTTGACGTAAACAAATGCTTTGGCGGCTCCTCCTTTATCGACCTGCTTGTGTACCGCGAAACGGTCCTGCGCGGCAGGCGGGTGTTCCTGGATTACACGCGGGAGCCGACGCAGGGCCCGCTGCCCTTTGACGCACTGTCAGAAGAAGCGTATGCGTATCTTTCCGGCGCCCGCGCGCTCGTCCCGACGCCCTTTGAGCGGCTGCGCGCCATGAACGCCCCCGCCGCTGCGTTCTACGCGGCGCACGGCGTGGATCTTTCAAAGGAGCCGCTGGAGATCCGCTGCTCGGCACAGCACAACAACGGCGGCCTCAGGGTGGACGCCGACTGGCAGACGACCGTTTATGGGCTTTACGCCGTCGGGGAGTGCTGCGGCAGCCACGGCGTCACGCGCCCCGGCGGGGCGGCGCTCAACGCCGGGCAGGCAGGGGCGATCCGGGCGGCCGACGCCGTCAGACGGTCGGAACGGGCGGATATCCCCGCGCCGACGCAGACGCAGATCGCCGCCCTGCGAAAGGATGCGGCGGCTTACGCTGCGCTTTGTGATAACGCCAGGGGCGGGCGTACGGTCGCAGAGGTTTTCCGTGACGCCAAGGCGCGTATGTCTGCCGTCGGCGGTATGGTCCGCAACGCCGAAGCGATCCGGCAGGCGTATACGGAAACGGAAAAGACCCTGCGAGACTTATCGGCGGCGGTGACCGTGCCGCTCGGGCAACGGGGCGATTTTTACCGGCTTCTGGACGTGCTGCAGGCGCAGCGCGCGTATCTGTACGCGATGCTCGATTACGCCGGGCACGGCTGCGGCAGCCGGGGCAGCGCCCTGCGCACCGACCCTGCGGGGAGATCGCCCGTCAGCGCCGCCGGGGACGTTCTGACGGAGGAAGTGTTTCGCTGCTGCCCCGACGGCCACGCCCACGACGGGGAGGCGCAGGAGACGCGCCTGACGGACGGGGGCGTCGTCTGTACCTGGCGCCCGGTGCGCCCGATCCCCGAAACGGATTACGTGTTTGAGAACCAGTGGAGACGGTTCCGGGAACAAAGCGCCGACGGCGTTTAACAGCTTCGGTCCGGGAAAACCGGCGCCCGTGCACGCCCTTTTTCGGGGGATTTATAAAAAGCTATGTGCAGGATGCCCACATCATGATCAAAGGCGCAAGCAGGCTGAAATTGCCGGCTTGCGCCAAACTGTATTTTGTAAAAATCAATGACTGTCCGCCGTGCGGGGTCATCGGTCACTTCACCGGCGGGACGTTTATCTCAAGGTCTGTCAGCGGGAAGGAGCAGCACGGGTGGATGCAGCCGAACTGTTCGTCCGCCAGCCGCCGGTATTCCAGATGCGCCGGCACGTATACCTTGCCGGAAAGAAGGCGGCTGTGGCAGAAGCCGCACTCGCCGCTGCGGCAGCGCGCCGGTACGCCGATCCCGTTCTTCTCCAGGATCTGCATGACGGAATCGGTGCTTTTGCCTTCCACCGTTTTCGTCACGTCCATGACCGTGACGGTGATCTTCACCGTTTCGGGCACGTCCTTCGGGTAATCGTAAAGGGACTTCGGATCGTGGAACTCGCCGAACAGCTCGTGGCGCACGTATTTTTTCGGCAGCCCCAGTTTTTCGATCTCCGGGTCCACAAACCGATACATCTGCTGGGAGCCGCATACGAACACCGAGTAAGGCGCGTCCTGCGGGGCGAACTCTTTGATCAGCTCTGCGGTCAGAAAGCCCTTTCGCATCCCAGCGGGTAGGGTCTCCGCCGGCTCGTCGCTGAGCACGTGGACCACGCGGATCTTATCGGTCCTCGCGGCGAGGGCGTCAAGCTCGTCTTTGAACAGGATATTCTCTTTGTCGCGGCTGCCGTACAGCAGGCACAGCGTAAAATCCTCGTCGCCGTCGGCAATGGCGTTCGCCATGGACAGAAACGGCGTGATCCCGCTGCCGCCCGCAAGGCCCACCACAAACGGCGCGTCTCTGAGCGGCTGATACTCGAAGGTCCCGGCGGGGGCGGATACCTCAACCCTGCGCCCGACCTCCCACGTGTCGAAAATATGGCGGGACATCAGGCCGTCGTCCACCCGGCGGACCGTGAGCTCATACTTGCCCGCAAGGGACGCCGCGGGGGCGCTTGAGATCGAGTAGGCGCGGTTGACCGGCATGCCGCCGACCGTTTCAAACACGCTGACGTACTTGCCTGCGGAAAAATACGCGAGGGCGGAAGTGCCGCGGTCGGGATCCGGCTCCAGCGTGTAGCTGCGGCAGTCGGAACTGCGTTCGGTCACGGCGGTGATTTTTAAATACTGGCGCTTCGGGTGCAGCGCCTTTGCAAGCACGCGCGCCCGGTCGCTGCCCGCGGGCAGCTTTTCGGGGGCGGCGTTGAAGCGCGCCTGCCGGTCGCCGAGCATCGGCAAAAACCGTTTCGGGTCAAGGGATTTGATCGGGCTTGCCATGTCAGTTTTCCTCCTTAAACGCTTCGATCGTCAGCTTCGCCGCTTTTTCGCCGCTGTGGTAGGCGCAGCCGTAGCCGTCGCCGCGCTCCTGTGTGGCGCCGCAGAAAATGAAATTATCAAACGGCTGGTCCTGTTTGAACTGCAGGGTACGCGGGATCATGCTGTCCCACTTGTCGAGGATATAGCCGTAGGGCGTACCGAGCGGGGTGTTCAGATACCGGGAAAAGGTGGGCGGCAGCGCGATCTCGATCTCTTCGATATAGGGCTGAATGGACATGTTCAGCGCCTTTTCGCAGGTCTCGATCATATCTTTTGCGACCTTTGTCTTGAACTTTTTGTAGTCCTTCGGCTCGATCCCCTGCATCACGTCGCCGAAGGTCATGGCGGTCAGGAAAAGCTGGCAGGTGCCCGGCGGCGTGCAGTCCGGGATGATCTCGTTTAAGCAGTTTATGATGCAGTAGCCGCTGAAAAAGTCTTTGCAGAGGGCGAACTGTTCGTCGGAATCGGCGGTGGGCGCGATAAAGACCGAGTAGTCCTTGATCCCGAGCTCCTCTTTCGTTTTGTTCATGCCGAGATACACGGTGGTCAGAGTCGCCGCGATCTTCCGGGCGTTGGTCATGCGCAGCTGCGCCGGGGGGATATCCGCCTTGTCGAACAGGTCGTTCCAGACGAAATTGGGCGCGACGTTGCAGATAAAGCGCCTGCCGCCGACCTCTTTTTCTCCGTTGACGACGACCCCGGCGGGCTTGCCGTCCTTCATGATGATCTTGGTGACTTCGGAATTGTACCAGATCTCGCCGCCGCCGTCGCGGATCACTTTGTCGATGGCAAGGCTCATCTCATGGCTGCGCAGGTGCGGGATGCCGGTGCCGTTTTTGATGTAGCCGTGCAGCATCGCCATGTAGTACATGAAGTCGAAGCGGGAGCCCGGCGAGCCCATATAGCACCAGTAGGTGGAAAAGATGTCCTGCGCCTTTTTCGGCATGCCGAGGGCGGTAAGGCCTTCGTTGAGCGTGTGGGAGGTCATGCGCATGAAGTCGGGCATGTATTTGAGCGCTTTGACGACGCCCGCAAGGCTGTCGCCGTCTCCCAGCGCGTCAAACGCTTTATACATGCGGGTGGAGAGCCCGAACGCCTTCATGGCGCTCTCGTAGGACCCGGGCACCAGCTCGTCAAGCTTTTGCGAAAACGCCTCAAAGCCCACGGGCATGCGGGCGTCCACGGTCACGTTCACGCCGTTTTCGTTGACAAAAGCGTCCTTGTCGCCCTCTTTGGCGGGGACGACCAGACGGAAGGTGGAGCTGTCCTTGCGCCAGTCTACCTTCGCGCCCATGCGGTCGAACATCTTTTCGACCATGCCGGGTTCCTCCGGCGTGCCGATACCGGCAAGCTCGTGCAGCGAGGGCTCAAACTCGAACCGGCCGCGCACAAAGGACGACGCCGAGCCGCCCGGCAGGTTGTGGCGTTCCAGCAGCAGCGTGGAAAGCCCGGCGTTGACGCAGTTGGCGGCGGCTGCAAGCCCGCCGTTCCCCGCGCCGATCACGATCACGTCATAGGTTTTCATAATGGGTCTCCTTAAAAATGGTATCAAAGTGAAAGAAAATGGTTCCGGTTTTGTTTTATTCCCCTTAAGCATCTGCTTTACCTTGTTTAAAAGTATAACATAAAAAAGAAACGAGCGCAAGCGCGCATTTTATAGCGCAGCGCTGAAAGTTTTAACAGAATATTTATAACGTGACTTTCCCGCATAAAGACGCAAAATACGCGAGTATTTGCAGCGTAAAGAAAAAATCAGGACAGCGTTCGGTCTGCCCTGATTTTTCTCTGTGCCGTATCGTTTTACTGCTCGCTCGGATACTCCGATTTTCCGGTGACCTTGCGCTTGATGATCTTTCCCATGCGCTTTAAGGCGTAGGGGCCCACCAGCTTCATCATCTCCTCCGCCGTATGCATCTCGCTGCACGCAGGCAGGTCGCGGGTCAGGTGGATGGCGTCGAATTCGCAGCGGGTGGTGCACAGGCCGCAGCCGATGCACATATTGAAGTCCACGGTGGTCGCGCCGCATTTCAGACAGCGTGCCGCCTCGGTTCTGATCTGTTCTTCGGTCAGCGGCAGCCTGAGGTCGTCAAAGGTCTTTGCGGCTTCTCCGGGTCTGAGCCCCGGCGCCTGTCTGGGCGCGTTGTCATAGGAATCGATACGGATATCGTCCTTGTTCAGTTCAATGAACTCCCTGCGGTCGCGGCCGATGGTCAGCGACTGCCCCGGATGGACGAAGCGGTTTAAGGAGACCATGCCCTCGCGCCCGTCGGCGATGGCGTCGATGGCGAAGCGCGCGCCGCGGAAGATATCGCCGCCGACAAAGATATCGGGCTCGGCGGTCTGCAGCGTCACGGGGTCCGCCTTGGCGGTGCCGTTGGGGTTCAGTTCCACCCCGCTGCCTTTCAGCAGGTCGCCCCAAACGGCGGACTGCCCGATGGCAAGCAGCACGTTTTCGCACGCCGCCGTTATCGTTTCGTTTTCATCGTACTGCGGCGCGAATCTGCGGTTTTCGTCGTAAACGCGCGTGCATTTTTTGAACACGACGCCTTTCACTTTTCCGTTTTCGGTCAATATCTCCTTGGGGCCCCAGCCGTTTTCGATCGCGATGTTCTCTTCTAAGATCTCCGCGACTTCGTCCTTTGCGGCGGGCATCTCTTCCCGGCTCTCAAGGCAGAACATGGAGACCTTGCCTTCGGTGCAGCGCAGCGCCGTCCTTGCCACGTCCGCCGCCACGTTGCCGCCGCCGATCACGACCACGTCGCCCGAAAGCGACGTATCGCCCTGCAGGTTCACGTTTTTCAAAAAGCCGACGCCGGACTGTACGCCGTCGGCGTCCTCACCGGGCACGCCCGCCTTGCGGGCGCCCTGCAGACCGATGGCGACAAAGAATCCCTTGTATCCCTCTGCGCGCAGCTCGTCAAGCGTGACGTCTTTGCCGACCTCCACGCCGCAGCGGATCTCGGCGCCCATGGCTTTGATGATACCGATCTCTTTCTCGAGCACGCTTTTTTCCAGCCGGAAAGAGGGGATGCCGTTCATCAGCATACCGCCGGGGCGCGCTTCCTTTTCAAACACGGTCACGGGGTAGCCCTCTTTGCGCAGGTACCACGCGGCGGAAAGCCCTGCGGGGCCGGCGCCGATCACGGCGATCTTATAACCGTCCCACTGATTTCCTTCACCGTTCTCGCTCTTTTCCAGGCATTCGGCGGGGTGTTGGAGCTCCCAGAGCGCCAAAAACTTTTTGATCTCGTCAATGGCCACGGGCTTGTCGATCTGCCCGCGGGTGCAGGCGTCCTCGCAGCGGCGGTTGCACACCGCGCCGCACACGGCGGGGAAGGGGTTATCCTGCCGGATGAGCTTCAGCGCCTCTTCATATCTGCCCTCGCCCGCCATTTTGACGTAGCCCTGCACGGCGATGTGCGCGGGGCATGCGGTCTTGCAGGGGGAGGTGCCGGAGGCGTAACAGTTGATCTTGTTGGAGTCGCGGTAGTTTTTGTCCCACTTGTCCTCGCCCCAGACGTGGTCGTCCGGCAGCTCGTGGACCGGGTACATGACCTTGGAGCCGTCCTTTTTGCACAGCTTCTGCCCCAGCTTTGCCGCGCCCGCCGGGCAGACCTCCACGCATTTGCCGCAGGCGACGCATTTGTCGGTGTCCACGTGCGCGCGGTAGGCGGAACGGGACATATTGGGCGTGTTGAAAAGCTGGCTGGTGCGAAGCCCGTAGCAGCTGCCGGCGGAGCAGTTGCAGATGCCCACGATCCGGTCCTCGCCGTCCAGGTTCGTGATCTGGTGGACGTAACCCTTGCGTTCGGCGCGTTCGATGATCTCCATCGCTTCTTCGCGGGTAATATATACGGCGTCCTTGCCGGTCTCCACCAGAAATTCCGCAATATCGCCGAGACCGATGCACATTTTGCCCTCGATATCGCCCACGCCCTCGCCGCGCACACGCTGCGCCTTGCGGCAGGCGCACACCATTTTGCAGAACTTGTCGTACTTGTTCAGCCAGTGCGACAGATGCTCCACGCTTGCGCTTTCAATTTTCGGGTCGATCGCCTTCTCCACCGGGATCACGTGCATACCGATGCCCGCGCCCCCGGGCGGCACCAGCTTTGCCGCCAGCTCCAGCGGCTCCTGCGGCGCCAGGTTGAACATGGTGGCGACCTCGGGGTTCGTATCGGTGAGCGTGGGGTGCTCCACCATGTATTCGCCGGAGCCCACGACCCACTTCGGCACCCAGTACTGTATGTGCTGGTCCGCGTTGTCGCGGTTCTGCTCCAGAATACCGATCCAGATCAGGTGGTCGATCATCTTCTGCGTTTCTTCTTCGCTCATGCCGTTTCGTTCGGCGAGCTCCTTGGTCGTATATCCCACGCGCCGCGTTTTGAAACTCAGCATGAACCGGACCTCGTCCTTGGTCAGCAGCCGGTCGAGGATCCAGAAATCCATGTGGTTTTCCTTCATCTTGCCCGGCAGCTTGCGCGGGATGGAGTCGGTGATCATTACGGCGAGCTTTTTGACGAGCTTTGCCTTTTC
>JAFRNP010000151.1 GCA_017430145.1 Clostridia bacterium | reverse complement strand
CAAATTTCACGTATCATAGGAATGCTTTTCATTATAATTATTAGCTGTAAATTACAAGCTGAAATCGATCTCTGTCAGGCTTCGGATCAGATCCGCATCCGCCGACGCCCGCACGAAAACAGGCGGCTGCCCGATGGGGCTCGCCACATGGACGTAGCCGCCCCGGTAGCGTTTGCCTGTCTCGATATGGATCCACTCGTCCTCCGGCAGATACACCACGCGCGCCTGCACGCCCGGACGGATCACGGGCGCGACCAGAATATCGCGGCCGAGCAGGTACTCATAGCTTTCTTTGTACGCCTCTTCCTCGTCGTAGTAGAAGAACAGCGGGCGCACAACGCCCACGCCCGTTTCGGCGTTATACTTTACGGCGGCCTTCAGATAGGGCTTCAGCGCCAGGTGGACCCGGCTTGCCAAAGCGCCCGCCGCCAGCACCTCGTCGTCGTGGTCAAGCTGCACGTTGATATCGGGGTTGATGCCCTCATGCCCGCGCATGACGGGCGAAAAGGCGTTCATTTCGCACCAGCGCATATACAGCTCCCGGCTGCGGCAGAGCATCATGAACGTGGTATAGCCGCCGACGTCCGAGTGACTGAGCCCGAAACCGGAGCATGTCAGCGAAAGCATGGCGGGAATCACGGACGGCAGGCCGTTATCCAGAGAGAAATCCACATGGTTGTCGCCGTTCCACATCATCGTGGAATACTTTGCAGTGCCGGTAAAGCCCGAACGGGTGAAGAACATGATCTCTCCCAGCTTGCCGCTCTCCTCCAGGACCTCCCGGTTGAGACGCGCCCAGCGGGCGGGCCAGGTGTTGTGGACAAGCTCGGCGTCCTCGCCCGAATACAGCACGCAGTCGGTGGGCAGGTACTCGCCGAAATCCGCCATCCAGCCGGACAGCCCGAAGTCGACCATATTGGTTTTGATGATCCCCTTGAGCCACTCCCACGCCGCGGGGTTCGTCAGGTCAACCATCGCCGCCGGGAAGGTGGTGATGGTCACAAGATAATCGTTGCCGTTTTTATCTTTGACGCAGTAGCCGTTTTCGTGGGCGATCTGATACAGGGGCTTTTCGATCGCAAGGAAGGGGTTGCAGTAGCCGAGCACCTTGATCCCCATGGCGTTAAGCTCTTTGATTTTTTCGGGCAGCTCCGGATAGAGCGCGGCGTCGTGCTCCCAGTTCCACATGAGCTGTTTGCCGGCGGCGGTGATGCGCCTGCCCTCCCAGTCCTGGATCCACACGCCGTTGACTTTGATCCCGGCGTCCAGCGCCTTATGCACCTTTTCCATCATGATATCCGTGCCGCCCTGGATCCCGAGGATATAGCCGTCGTACACCCAGTCGGGCAGCTCCGGCTGCCTGCCGACGAGCGCCGTCAGCGAAGAGACCAGCGCCTCAAACGTGTCGCCGAAGCCGAAATAAAACGGCGAGACGCTGTCGGTTTCGATCACATGGCAGTTGGAAGCCGTGAAATCAAAGACCGACCGGGCTGTGGTTTCGGAATGGAAAAAGTATTTGCGCGAACTCAGGAACGTCGGCTGCGCGTAATAGGTCTCATACTTTGAAAAGCGCATCTTTTTGGTCGAATCCTTATCGCCCATGGAGATCCGCATCAGCTTCTTCGTGATGACCTTCATATTCTGGTGTTCGGCGACCCAGACGTTGAACTTATTGCCGCGCAGATCGAATTCGGAAAACGTCTCCCCTGCGCCGTACACATGCTCCTCCGCCGTCGCAGGGATACGCACCCACATGCGGTTGTAGCCGTCCAGCCCCGACGGGACGTACTGCACGGTATCGTCCGCAAGGATCAGGCGCATCTCCCCGTGGGACAGGCGCAGGACCGCCACGGTATCGGAAAGGACCTGAAACGCCGTCACCGTCAGCGGGACCGGAGAAGATACGCGGTCGCTGATGGAAAAGCTGCCGCGGTTCATTTCGTATTTACATTGGCCGTTTGCGACCCGGAGCACCGGATCGCCGCAGGTAAACGAACAGACCTTTTTGCCGCCGCGTTCGACCGTCAGCGTCCGGCTGTTCTGAGAAAAGGAAAGCAAAGCTGCTGCACCCCCGTTTTTTAGATTGCTACTTTCATTATACAGGATCAAATAGAAAAGTCAATGAATTATAATGAATTATCATGAAAAGTAACAAAGTAAAAAAATATCAAAGTAATAAATCAGGAAGGGCTGCGCCCTTGATTTCAGATCGGGCTTTAAAGCCTCCCCCCCGTGATTGTCTCCTTTTCGTATGCGCTGCCGAACGTGTCTGCAACGGGTGATGGGGCGCCCTCTTCCGTCACGGCTGGCGCCGTGTCCCCTTCCCCCAAGGGGCAATGTCAACAACTTAAGGCAGCTTAGCGAGGTCAATCACGGGGACGGTTATCCCGATTTACGCAAGTCAATCGGGGAACTGTCCCCCTGATGGACCGAACGGACCTTGTGCTTCTTCTCTTAAATTGTTGACATTGCCCAAAGGGGGAAGCAAGCGCCCTCTTCCGTCACGGCTGGCGCCGTGCCACCTTCCCCCAAGGGGCAATGTCAACAACTTAAGGCAGCTTTGCGAGGTCAATCACGGGGACGGTTATCCCGATT
>JAFRNP010000150.1 GCA_017430145.1 Clostridia bacterium | reverse complement strand
GGTGTACGTCGGCGTGGGCGCGAGCCGTGTGCGCGATCTGTTTGAGCAGGCGAAGACGGGCGCGCCCTCCATCGTCTGTATCGTCGAGATCGACGCGGTCGGCCGCAGACGCGGCGCGGGTCTCGGCGGCGGCAACGACGAGCGCGAGCAGACCCTCAACCAGCTTCTGGTCGAGATGGACGGCTTCGGCACCAACGAGGGCGTGATCGTCATGGCGGCGACCAACCGGCAGGACATTCTGGATCCCGCCCTCATGCGCCCGGGCAGATTTGACCGCCAGATCTATATCAACCCGCCCGACGTGCAGGGCAGAGAGGCGATCCTCAAGGTTCATGCAAAGGAAAAGCTGCTTGCTGACGACGTCGATTTTAAGGTGATCGCCCACGCGACCGGCGGCTTTACCGGCGCAGATCTTGCAAACCTCCTCAACGAGGCGGCGCTGTACGCCGCGAAGCACAACAGCCCCGTCATCACGATGCAGGCGCTGGAGGAGTCCATTCTGAAGATCATTGCCGGCCCCGAGAAGCGCAGTCACGTCCGCTTGGAGCGCGACCGCCGCATCACGGCCTACCATGAGGCAGGTCACGCCGTCGCGATGCACGTCCTGCCCACGCAGGACCCGGTCCACAGCATCACGATCGTGCCGCGCGGCAACGCGCTGGGCATGACGATCAGCCTGCCCGAGGAGGACACCGACCACATGACGCGCAACGAGATGCGCGAGAAGATCGTCGGCCTGCTCGGCGGCAGAGTCGCGGAGAAGCTCGTCTTTGACGACATCTCCACGGGCGCCTCCAACGACATTCAGCGCGCCAGCCGTCTCGCCCGCGACATGATTGCAAGATACGGCATGAGCGAGCGCATCGGCACGGTGGCCTTCGACGACGGCGACGAGATTTTCGTCGGCCGCGACTACGAGCGCACCAAGGCGTATTCCGAGCATACCGGCGGCGAGATCGACGCGGAAATGAAGCGCGTGATCGACGAAGCCTACAAACGATGCGAGGACATCCTCACCGAAAACCGGAGCAAGCTCGACGAGGTTGCCGCCTTCCTGCTTGAGCATGAGACGATGAGCCGCAAGCAGTTTGAGGCCTGCATGAACGGAGAAGCGATCCCCGAAACTGCCGAGGGCTTTTTCGAGACGGTAGAAAGCGCGCCCGAAGCACCGGCGGATGCGGAAGCGTCAAATCAATAATTTATGAATCACGGTGGGCTGCCGCCCGGCAGCCCGACCGGATAAGCCCCAGTAGCTCAGTTGGATAGAGCGACCGCCTCCTAAGCGGCAGTTAAATGCCCGAGAGGCCGCTAAAATCAAGGGTTTTCCGGTTTTGCATTTGAGTGACAATGAGTGACAAATCAATAAATCTGCCCACGTAGCTCAGCAGGATAGAGCACGAGCCTCCTAAGCCCGGGGTCGCACGTTCGAATCGTGTCGTGGGTGCCATAGGGAAGCTGGTTTCAGCTTCCCTTTTCTTTCAGCTTTTTCCTGATTTCATCAAGGTTGCGCTGGTCATAAACCGAATAATAACGTTCGTTGGTTTGAACGTCGTGACCGAGAAGGAGGGCACGGTCGGTTGCTGCCAAACCGTAAGCAAACAGCAGAGAATTGCGCGCGACACGGAAGGAGTGATTGTTCTTCGTCTTAATATCGAGACGCTTGCATGAACGACGAAGGTGCAGCATATAGGAGCTTTTGGAAATAGGTTTCCCATTTTTGTCATGAAAGACATACTCCGAAGTTCCGGCGAGCTTTTTCGCAAGCTCCAAGACCTCGTTTGTTCCGTTTGTACGAGGAATATACCGTCCTCCATGCGGATGCTGCCGCTCGTCTTTCGTATATTCTACATCATAGAACACCTGATGACCGCTGCTTTTGTCAAGAAGCTGCTGACGGTGAATGTGTATGTCATCATCATCTATGTCCGACCAGAGAAGTGCAGACAATTCAGCAACCCGAAGACCGGTTTCGATCGCAAACAGCCGCATAAGAGAACGCGGATTATTAGCCGTCGCCAACGCGCCGCTCCTCAGCAATGCGATCTCCTTCTTCGAGAATTCACGTTCCTCCGGCCGCTTCTTTTTCAAATCGCAGTCTTTTACGTAGTCTGCGAAGAGAATGTATTGAGCAGGATTGAAAAAACAGAGCTTTTTGTGGATACCGTAATCGAAAATCTGATTCAAGAGCTGGAGCATTTTCCGAAGTGCAGATTCTTTCGGTTTCGTCGGCAGATAACTCTTGACCAACCAGGTACGAAGATCCGACTCAGTAATCTCGACCAACGGCGTTTTCTTCAAGGTCTCACTCAGATAAGAGAAATAGCGCCTGTAATCAAAGATGGTCGCGTAGCTGCGATTCAACTCGTCCTTCTTCCTTTGCATCAGGCGCTCAAACGCTTGTTCAAAGGTCATAGCAGCGGTATCTGCTGCCTTGTAGAATTCATAAAGGTGTTCGTAGAGTTCTTCTCTGGTCTTTCGCACGACCTCCTTCCGCTTGCCATCCTCATCGACATACGTTTTCCATTTCCCGTCTTTATATTTGTTGCTGGAATGCAGTTGCGTAATCGCATTGGAATGGCGCGAGTCAACGTACTTTTCTTTCGCTTTGGTAATCATGTTCATTACCTCGGCATTTTCAAAGCCACCACTACTTAATAGTAGCACAATATCGCTTATTTTGGAAGACGGCAAGCCGCAAGTATTCAGTTCTTTCAAGCGGCTCACCGCCTTTCTGTTTCTATAAGGATTTAGTACGGAAATCCTCCGTAGAACGACTTAAAAAGTTGCCTGTTTTCAGTTACGAACATCCCGACACTGCCGGGCGGGATCATCCTTCCGAGCTCCGTGCTTCCCGTCATTACGATGGAAAGGTTATCGTTACAGGATCCGAGGATAATCCTTGTGTTGGAGCGGATCTGTCCGGAGATCTCCTGCCCGCCGCGCTGCAGACCGAGGATCATCGAAATGCCGGCGGCGCGCGCCAATTTACACAGGCTGGCGATCAGCGCCTCGTTCTTTTCACTGCGGGCACGCTGCTCCTTATCGCCGGATTTGGCGACCGCTTACATGTACTCATCTACGACGCACAAAACGCGCGGCATAGGATTCGCCGGATGCGAGCTGTTGTATTCTTCGATGTTGGCGCAGCCAGATTGCTTTAGACAATTCAGGCGGCAGTGCATTTTTTCAACGAGTTGCGAGAGAAACTGAGTCAGGTCGTTTTCGTTGTCGACCGCCTTGCTAAGATGCGGCAATAACGCTGGGTAGTCAACGAAGTGTTTCATATCAATCAGGTGTACCAGATAACCCTTCATCAGCGCTTGAAACATCAGACCTTTAATCAAGACGGTCTTTCCGGAGCCGGTCTCGCCGCCGATCATGTAATGGGGATGCACCGCAAGGTCAATGTTGATCGGATATGAGCGGTTTACTCCGACGCAGAGCACGGAATACTTTTCCGGGAGGTACTTGTCGTTCCACGGGATGAATTCTGGCCACGGCCCGGGATGATTGATCAGCGTCAAAACGGCAAGGGTATTATCCGTGCCGTAGTTCACGCAGAGGATCGCAATGTCCAGAGCATTTTCGAGTTGCTGTTGTTTTATTGGGTCGGTCCATTCTTTGAATGCGATCCCACAACTCTTGAGCGTCCACTTTTCAATGCGGGCTTCGACATCAATGATCTCCCTGTCCCAAAGCAGAGGTGCTTCGAGATCGCCATTGCGAAGGTTCGGAACGCGTTCGAGGCGGCGCGTGATCCCGATGAAACCTTTCGGGGCCCCGAGGGATAATAGCACGCAAGCGTTTGCTATCACTAACGCAACGACTAACAGAAATCGATATGATGTGGAGAGCATTTCCGCCAAAACATCCCCGCCATGGATCAACGAGATCAGTGTGATCGCAAGGATATTCAACAGCAGAATAGGGAAAATGTAAAGTTTTTGGCATGCACGGCGGAGACCTCTGCAGGCGAAAAGCAAGGATATTCGCCAACGGAGGCTCTCATGCGGCACATAGTTCCGGTTAATTCTATTTGGATTATCCATTTTTAACCTCATCTCCGAGCATGTTGTCGAGCAGGTGAACAACCTCCCCGACGGTCATATCAGACTGATTGGTTAGACAGGTCGCGCTGACAGGTATCGAAATCCCGGTCGTGTAGTGCTCTTCAAAAAGCGGTCTCCCAGAAGCGGTGACAGACGCGAGCTTTCTCATAATATCGAAGAGCTCTTCCACGGCATTTTTCTCCGTGGGGATATGGTATTTTTTGATCTTCTGCGCCTGCTGCAGGCCGCGGCTATGCCAGACGCGCGTCTTAAAGGGGCTCTCTCCGTCCGACTTCGTCAAATACTTCGCGATATAGGACGCCGCGCGATCCTGGTCTTGGATAAGATTCAAGGTGTTAAATCCAAAAATCTGATCGAAATCCACGCAGTGGAATACTTTGCGTCCGTTTTTCAGCTCACGCAGAATAAACTCGGGCATCGGCACAGTCGGATCTTCGTGGTACTCAATGAGTTTGTCGAGGGGATAATTATGCAAAACACCGTGAAGGTGGATCGCTCCGTCCTGATGACATTCCGGGACAACCAGGTAGGAAGCATCTCTGTAAGGTTTTTTGCCGTTAATCTTAGTATTACGGATCGTGCGGAAAAACTCTTTAATACATTCTTGCAGTCCGGTAGGGTTGTGCCGGTTCCACTTGCTCGCATCCAGCGTAATTGTTAAAAACCACTCCCAGGGATTCGCCGCAACGAGCTCCGTGACAATCCGTTTTGTCCTGCTGATGGAGCATCTTTTGGATTCTCGTTTTCGCTCGTCATCATCAGGAGCAATATACCCGGATGCGAGATTGAACTCATGGACGGCGCGGAGATTCACCCCTTCGGCAGCAGTACAGAGGGAGAAAACGAGTTTTGTGGTATTCCCATAAACGGATACAGATAAAGTATTGCGACTGACTTCCGGAACGCAACGATCGACATCAAGGACAGTGGGTATGCCGTTATCCGTTATGGTCCTCTCGATTATTTCAATATGGCAGTTTGATGGAATGTTCATTTTTTTCCTCCCCAAGTCGTTACATCGTCAAGTCTGATCATCTTCACTGCATCAACTATCGGATATGGGTGGGTTATGCCCCACCCATATCCGGTGGCTGCCGAGCCTAATTATCGACAACCTCGAGGCGGAAAATCTTGCCGTAGTGGTTGAAGGACACACGAACCGTTTTGCCGATGAGCGTGTCGGGATCGATGCCCAGACGCACCATCTTCGCAGTGCTCAAAAAGTGCCGTTCAACGCTCAATCCCGTTCCCATTTCGGCGGGAATCTCGTGAGCGAGATAGATCGCAACCCCAGTTATTTTTTCGGTTGCATCCTTGGGAGTGAACGCTACGGTTTCAACGCCAATCACAGACCGCATACTGATGCACCTCCTTTCTAAAGTTTTTCTTCCGAGGTCACCCTCTACGGGGTAGCCACGGCAGGAGGTTAAAACTGACGGTCTTCAAAAAAATCTTTCAAAATTTTTTCTGCGCGGCGCAGCCAGTGCGTCACCGTGGTGGGGTGGACGCCGATGGAAGCCGCATAATCCTTCGTCATTCTTCCATCGATATGAACGGCAATAAACGCGGCGGCCCACTGCGGTTTTTTCTTCATCACGTTGCGAACCAACTCGCAGATGTCTTCATACTCCTCGCGCGCTGCACGGGCAAGCTCGTCCCGGCGGAAAATACGGTCATCGGCCACCTCGCTCATCAGCGGCTCGGAGGTGTCGATGTCATCCTCAGTTTCGTCCTTACCGGGCCTTGCCTTCGTTTCGCCCCGGTGGCGATTGAATCTATGCCAGTTGTTGTATTCGGGACGGTTGAACTTGATGTCGAAGGCTTCCTGGATACGCTTCTCGCGCTCCTCCTGTGAAAGCGCCTCGCCGCCGTCCAAGTCAAGGGAGCCCCTCAGCTGTTCTGTTGCCTGCTCGTCCAGCTCCAGCGTCTGGTACTTGTTTTCGCGGAGAATCTTCAATTCCATGATTGCGTCCTTTCCGCCCGTGGCAAGGTACGGAGGGACACAAATCGAGCCTTTGGTGAAGACGACCACAGGCTCCGGCAATCCGAAAATGGGCGCAGGAAACCAACGGTGGGTGCATCCTCACTTTGAAACGCCGCCTTTATCGCGGTGTTCTAAGCTCGCTATGCAGTCCCAACGTCCTTTTGGCGCGCCTTATAGGGCTATGAGATTATTTGGGCTTTGAGCGCCCAGGTGACAGCGCGGCATCCGTGCCGTCAGCTCGACGTTCAAATTGATAGATAAAAAATAAAAAATGCCCGATCTCCTGAGACAACCGTGCCTCAGAAGATCGGGCAAAAAAATAGACCGAACCCCCCAAGGGACATAGTTGTCCCTTCATGGGATTTCGGTCACGCGTACTGGTGGATTCGCCGGAAATGGGCGGATGCTACCCTCACCGATCTCAAGAACCAGCAGGGAGGACGATCGGTTATCCTCTTATCCTGCCTTGTCAGAATTACTTCTGGCTGGATCCGGTATTAATCGGATTGTGTCAGCAACTATTAAATCTGGCTGACTAAACATCCTTCGATATCCCCCCAATTAGGATATCTTATAATGTTATTATATCATAACATGCCGTGAGCATCAAGCGATTCTTTTGAAATCTCAAAATTTCGCTGAAGTGCATAAAAAACCGACCGATTCTGTTGCATTCATTTTCAATACTTACAACAGAAAACAAAAAACAGCCTCGCTGTTCACCTGAGCAATCCGGCACCGCCGATTTTGTGCCGACAGCAGCAATATTCTTTTGTATCGTGCAGACGAAACAACAAATGTGTGATACAAACATAGTGCTGCACGACAGTATTTGCTCTCAACTGTCAATGGCGGGGCACTTCCCCGCCATTTTGTATTGTCGATGTTTGCTCTCAAGCCCCGCTCGATTCTTCGAGCGGGGCTTTGCTTTATCATTTTCAAAGATAAGGTACAATAAATTGCGCAAATTCAAAAATGGATAGAAATAGACATAGTTTGCAAACTCTGGTAGAATGAAGTTACGACACAAACATTCGAAAGGAGCAAACAAACTATGTCCGAGAAGATTATACACCTGAATG
>JAFRNP010000149.1 GCA_017430145.1 Clostridia bacterium | reverse complement strand
GCGGATTGCGCAGTAGATTTTTTCGTCAGATTGTACAGATTTGACGCCGTCAACCTGGCGGTTGGCAAGGAAAATCTGTGCAGGATGACGGAATAAAGATCAAGCAAGGCGTGCGCCGCGAATTGTGCGGTGTTGCCTTATCATTATATTCAGTATAGCACGGTTTTACCGGAAAGGGAAGCGCAATTTTTTCTTTGACAAGCGAACAAGGATGCGGTAAAATAGAGACGTAGAAACGACGGGGGAGGCGGAAAGATGACGGTGACGACGGCGGAAGAAATGGACCGGCTGCTGTTCGGGACGCTCTCGGACTGGTGCGGCGCGCTTATGCGTCTGCAGGTCCGGCTGCCGGACCCCGCGTTGGACGGCGGGATCCTGTGCCCCGCCTGCGGCGTGATCCACGGCCGCTGCCACGAGGCGGTGTACCCGCTGATGTATATGGCGCACCGTACCGCAGACGAGCGATATCTGGACGCCGCCCGCCGCCTGTTTGACTGGGGCGAAAACATGGTCTGCCCCGACGGCGGCATGATGAACGATTTCAAATCCCCCTGGAAGGGCGTCACGGCCTTTGCCGCCGTTTCGCTGCACGACGCGCTTGTTTTCCACGGCGGGCTGCTGACCGAAAAGGAACGCGGCCGGTGGGAAAACCGCCTTTCGGCGATGGGGGAATGGCTTTATAACAATCTGACCGAAGCGTCGGCGGCGTATATCAACTATTATGCCGCGGGCGCCGCCGCCATGGCGCTGCTGGGAAATTATTTCGGACGCGACGGTTACCGGGATCTTGCCCGCCGCCTGGCAGGCGTCTGTTTCCGGCACGTCAGCGATAGCGGCCTTATGTACGGCGAGTGCCGTCCCCACGACGCCCGCTCCAAAAAAGGGTGCCTCGGGATCGACCACGGCTATAATGCGGAGGAATCCCTGCCGATGCTCTGCCGTTACGCCGAGGCGCTGGACCCCGACGCTCTGGAACGGTGCCGGGCGATGTTTTCGGCCGAGCTTTCCTGGATGCTGCCCGACGGCGCGTGGGACGACAGCACGGGGACCCGCGCGTTCAAATGGACGTATTGGGGCAGCCGGACCGCCGACGGCTGTCAGGACGCGCTTTTCAGGCTCGGTAAAACGGACCCTGTTTTTGCCGAAGGGGCGGCAAGAAACGCGGCGCTTTTGCGCCGGTGCACCCATAACGGGCTGCTGGCGGGCGGCCCCGATTACGCGGCGTTCGGAGAGCGGATCTGCGTGCACCACACCTTCTGCCACGCAAAGGCGTTCGCTCACGCGCTGGACGGCGGCGTTTACGACGCGCCGCGCGTTTATCTGCCTGCCGACGCGCCGGATCCTGTGCGCTATACGCCGGAGACGGATACGTACCGGCTCGCCTGCGGGCCCTGGCGCATGACCCTGACCGCCTGCGACGCAAAAAGCCGCCCGGGCGCGCAGCCGTCCGGCGGGGTCATAAGCCTTTTATGGAAACAGGGCGCCGGCCCTGTGATCGCCGCCGGTATGGACGAGGATGTGCTGCTGGAGCCGAACAACCGGCAGCTGCCGCGCTTTCCGCAGGCTAACCGCTCGTCCTGCCCCCGGCTGGAGGCCGCCGCAGACGGCAAACGGTATGCCCAGCAATTTGACAAAAAAGCGTCCCTGACGGCGCAGGCGGCGGGGGAGGCGGTGACCGTCTGCGTCCGTACCGTGCCATGTACCGCCGCCGGCGAACCCCTGTCCTCCGATGCGTGTTTGGTGTCGTATACCCTGTGCGCCGACGGGCTCCGGATCAGAGGCGAGATCCCCCCGCCGCTGGTATCCGCCGTCCGCTTCATCCTTCCGGTCGCCCCGGAGACAGACGTCAGGATATCCTGCGGCAAGCTTTCTTCCCCGCCTCAGCGGATCTTCAGCCTCACGCCGGGGTTCGTACGGGCGGAGTATGTGATCGCGCCGGAAACAAACGGCGTCTTTGAGATCGGTATTCTTTGAATAAGGATATATATAAAAAAGGAGAATGATCGTATGGTAAAAACAGGAAAACGTATTTTGATCGGGCTTCTTATGCTGGCGCTTTTGCTGCCGTCTTCGGCGGCGTTTGCCGAGCCGAAAGCCACGGCGCCGGTGTTCGTTCCCGGCGACGTGGATCTGGACGGGGACGTGACCGCCACGGATGCGCGGCTGGCGCTCAGGGCGTCGGTCCGGCTGGAGGACTATAACCCCTGTTCCTGCGAGGCGGCGGCAGCCGATATGAATACGGACGGGGACATCCTTGCATCGGACGCGCGGATCATTCTGCGCATGTCGGTGGATCTGGAAACGCCGGCGCCGCGCACGAAAAAAAGCTGCAGGCTGTTTTCTCTTTCCGTCCCTTCGGCTATGCTGGAAAAAATGGTCGTGGAAACGACGGATACCTCCGTTTCCTTTTATCATAAAGCCTCCCGGGCGGCGGGGCTGGATGATTTCCTTTTCCGCGTTTCGGCGCTCCCGGCGGAAGGGATCCTGGAAAAACTGGACGGTTCCGTTTTTGCTTTCCTTTTGGACGGTGAAACGGAGCGCTGCGTGCTGATCACGTATCCGCCCATGAACGGAGACCGGTCGGACCGGTATACGGAGGAGCGCGCCGGCTTGCAGAACGCTGCAAAGTCGATCACCGGCACGTTTGAACCGGCCTCCTGGCACGACTATCCGTATTTCCCCGACTACAGAATTTTTAACGGGGATTTTTCGGGCAGCGACGGCGTTGATATGTATTACGGGCTGCACATAGACGAGGAGCGTTACGGCGTGGTCAGCGGGGTCCTTTCCTACGCGTCCCCGGACGGGGAGACCGTCGTCAGCGCGGATACGACGATACAGATGGCGGGCAGCGAGGGCATCCTGTCCTGGAGATGGGACGGCCGAGTGTACTTCGGCGTGATTGAGATCCAGGCAAACGTGCTCGTCGCTGACCTGAACGGCCCGGCAGGAAGCTGGGCGGATACCTCTTCGGCGCCGGTCGTGTTTTATCCGATGGCAGAAGAAACGCTTACGGAGTCTTGCAGATGGTTCTCCGTGACGCTGCCGGAAGACTGGGCGGGCAAATATCAGTGTATCGCCAAGGAGGATACGCTCACTTTCCTCCATAAGGCGTCTGTGGAAGCCGGCGCCGGGGGTCTCCTGTTTTCGCTTACGGCGATGGAACTGCCGGAGGACGTCGAAAACGCCGGTTTCGGCGGCGTCTCGGATATGCGCAATCTCTGTGCGCTGGACAGCGGCAGCGAATACCGGTATCTGACGGTCTTCTTTGACCAACCCGACCAGACCACGCCGGCGACGGATGGCGAATACCGGGAGATGGCGGCGTTTGTCGGATCCGTCCTGTCCGCCGTTTCGCCCGCGCCGGACGTGACCTTGCAGCCGTTTGACTTTTCGGATCTGTCCGGCAGGTACCGGGGCGTCACGTACAAAGGGGATGCGTATACCCTGCGCATTTACGAATGGGAACTGAACGAACTGAAGGCGGAGATTTATTACGTTTCCGACGAAGGCGACCGCGCGACGCTTACCGCGGATATCATGATGTTCGGCAACGACGGCTATGTGAGCTGGGAGCTTCCGGAGATCGCAGTCGGCGGCGGCGTGCTGCGCGTCGGCCACGACGGGCTCTCCCTTTCGCTGCATCCCTTCGACGGGTCCGGCAGCTTTGATACGGGCGGTTTTCTCCGGCTGGCCCCGGTGGAATGATCTGCGCCTGCCGGAGAACGCAGACGCGAAATACGCAACGGACAACCGGCTACAGACTATATTAAGGCAACACCGCACAATTCGCGGCGCACGCCTTGCTTGATCTTTATTCCGTCATCCTGCACAGATTTTCCTTGCCAACCGCCAGGTTGACGGCGTCAAATCTGTACAATCTGACGAAAAAATCTACTGCGCAAT
>JAFRNP010000148.1 GCA_017430145.1 Clostridia bacterium | reverse complement strand
GAGCGGCTTTGCCGTCGTCCGGAGGTCCGGAACAGCCGGCAAAGCCGCTTGCGGAAGTGTTTGTTTTACAGGATCGGCAGCCGCCGTTTTTGACGCTGCGGATCAGTATCTGAAATCCGTATACCGCGTGTCGGCGGTGATGGACGCATCCTTGTTCTTGATCGTCACGATCGCGACCTTTGCGGAATTGATATGGATACGCGTGTTGTTGTGGTGGCTGACGGACACGAATCTGCCGTCGGGCGTCACAACGCATTCAATGGTGAAGCCTTCGTAAAGGATCTGGTAATCGGGGTCCTTTACTGCGCTGATACCGGCGATCTCCTTATCGACCTCATCCTTGAACATCAGCGTGTCGGTGATCTGCGCCAAAAAGCTCGAGGACGCGTTGCGCGGGGAGTCTTCATTGGCGAGGACCATACGGATCCGGTAATTGTCCCCGTCCTTCACGCAGGTCGCCTCTTTGATTTTTGACGCATCCGTCAGCGTGCAGGCAGGGAAGCGGTCTCTGGCTTCGTTTGTGCCCTTCTCCGAGATTTTGGTCTCTGCCATGTCTTCAGGCGTCATACGCTTGCCGACCTCGGATTTGATCAGGTTGTCCGCGATGGAGATGCCGGTGATGTTCAGGTCTCCCACGGTCTGCCAGGACTTTTTGCTGTAGCCTGCCTCCCCGTTTTTGACGCGGGCAGCGGCGTCGGCGTAAAAGCGCAGGATCTCTGCCGCCGTCGAGGGCATTACGTATACGGGCGCCGGCGGCTCGGTGGGCGGCTCGGTGGGCGGTTCGGTGGGCGGCTCGGGGACCGTCTGTGCAGGCGGTTTGATCTGGGGATCGAGCCCGTAGGAAAGCCGCAGGATCGCGCGGGCGTCGATCGCGGTGACGGTGCCGTCGCCGTCGTAGTCCGCCGCTGTGAATTGGGCGGATCCCGGCGCGAAGGTCTCAAGGTCAACGCTTCTTCTCAGCGCCATTCTCGCGTCAAGCTGCGTGATCGCGCCGTCGCCGTCAACGTCGCCGGCAGCGGCGGCCGCGGAGGGTAAAATGAGACATGCCGAAAGGCACACGCACAAAAGAACACAGAATACTTTTTTGATCATTTTCTTTCCCTCCGATCTGTTATACATTTGAACTTTCGTTCGAATTCAGTATAGCATATTGCATAAAAGATGTCAATATATTCCGGGCGCTTTGTAAAAATCGTCCTTTTTTTGGTAAAAAAAGTTCCCCGACGACAAAAAGCCGCCGGGGAAAATCCCGCATTGCCGTTGGTGGGCGATAATAACCTGCTCTCAGCAGGTGGGTGTCCTCCCATCCGGTTCACGCTCCCTTCGTCCGGCCAAAGCCGGGAGGTCTGCAATCCGCGGACGGAGTGATCAGGACTCCAAAAAAATGTGTGTTGGGTTAATATTGCCGACCGTACTCGTACAACGCAGGATGGTCCCTACACTTTTATTTTATACGCATCGGGCGGGAAAGTCAAGTGTAAAATTGCGTCATCCCGTTCCGGATATGGCTTCAGAATCCCGCCTGCCAGAAGAAGGAAAAGCATTCCCCCGGGGCAAGGCGGTTGACGCCCTCTTTGAGGTCGAAGGAGAGGCTGCCGTTTGCAGGGTCGTTGACCCCGTACCACGGCTCCAGGCACACGTAGGGGGCGCCGGGCTTCGCCCAGATCCCGAGGAAAGGGGCGTCCCCGTATGTAAAGTGCACGTTTTTGCCGTTCGCGCGTTCCAGGGTGATCGCTTTGGAACGCATGCCGCTGAGGATCAGCGCGTCCTCGTTAAAGATATCCGGCGTGATCGTGATCGTATCTTCATTGTCGAGCACCGGGATCCGGTCCGGCAGGCGCAGGCTCTCCTTTAAGTCGATCTTTTGGGTGTACAGGGTCTCCGGATGCTCAAAACGCAGCTTGTCGCCCATTTCGCACCGGAAGCCCGGGTGCGCGCCGATGGAGAAATACAGGTCTTCGTCCCCGGTGTTTTTGACCTCGTGCGTGACGAGCAGCGCCGATCCCCGCAGGGAGAACGTAACGCTCACAAGGAACCGGAACGGGTACATTTCAAGCGTTTCGGGGGAATCCTGCAGGATAAAGGTGACGCTTGTATCCTGTTTTTCCGCCGGCGTCCATTCGGATCTTCTGCCGAAGCCGTGTTTCGGGAGCGTGCAGCGTTTCCCTTTATAAAGCAGCAGGTCGTCCTTCAGCCTGCCCACGATCGGGAACAGGATCGGCGAGCGCCCCGACCAGACGGCAGGGTCGCCCTGCCATAGGTATTCCGTTTCCGTCGTTTTGTCAAAAACACTGTTCAGTTCCGCGCCGAAATCGTTGACCGTTACACGGAACCGTTCGTTTTCTATGGTATAAAGCATGGTATCTCCCTCCTCATTGTATACGGTTTACAGTTTTCTATACATATTATACCGTTTTGTCCGGAAAAAGAAAAGGGGTCTGACAAAAAAAATATGAAAAAAAGGAAGCGGTTTTGTGGCCGCTTCCTGCAAAGGGATGAAGTTCGGGTTTTTGTTATGCCTTTTTCTTCGAAAGGATCAGGTTGACAAAGATGCCCAGCAGCAGCGCGCAGGCGATCTCGGTGATCGTGACGCTGCCGAAGGAGATCGCAAGGCCGCCGATGCCGGCGATCAGGATCGCGGAGACGACGAACAGGTTCCGGTTCTCCTCGAGGTCGACCTTCTGGATCATCTTCAGACCGCTGACGGCGATGAAGCCGTACAGCGCCATGCACACGCCGCCCATGACGCAGCTCGGGATGGAGTTGACGAACGCGACGAACGGGGTCAGGAAGGCGATGATGATCGCGCCGAAGGCGGCGAAGATGATGGTGGCGACGGAGGCGTTGCCGGTGATGGCGACGCAGGCGATGGACTCGCCGTAGGTGGTGTTGGGGCAGCCGCCGAAGAACGCGCCTACCATGGAGCCGACGCCGTCGCCGAGCAGGGTGTTGGCAAGGCCGGGATCCTCAAGCAGGTCCTTTTCGATGATGGAGGAAATGTTCTTGTGGTCGGCGATATGCTCGGCAAATACCACGAACGCAACGGGCACGTAGGCAGCCAGCAGGGAGACGATGTAGGTGCCGCCGAGGCCGGAGAAACCGTCTTTTGCCTGCAGGAAGGTGAAGTCGGGCACGGACAGGAAGGTGGAGAGCTTGACGCCGTCCGCCCAGAGCGCCGTGATGGGGCTGAAATCGATGACCTTGAGCGCGTCGACGCCTGCGGCGTTGCCGATGCCGGTCAGGATCGCGGCGAAGCAGTAGCCCGCAAGGATACCGATGATGAAGGGGATGAGCTTTGCGGTCTTTTTGCCGAAGGTGGAGCAGAGCATAGTGACGATCAGGGTGACAAGGCCGCAAAGGATCGCAATGCGGTAGTCGCCGCCCGCGTTGGCGGTCTTAAGATCGCCGACGGCGTTCCCGGCAAGGGAGAGACCGATGATGGCGACCGTGGGGCCGATGACGACGGCGGGCATGATCTTATTGATCCATTTGACGCCTGCCGCTTTCACGATCAGCGCAAGCACAACGTAGACGAGGCCGGCGAAAACGGCGCCGAGGATCAGTCCGAGGTAACCGGCCTGCATCGAGTAGGCGCCGGCAAACGCGGCCGCCATGGAGCCGAGGAAGGCGAAGGAGGAGCCCAGGAACACAGGGCTTTTTCTTTTGGTGAACAGAACGTAGACAAGGGTGCCAACGCCTGCGCCGAACAGCGCGGCTGCAGGGCTCATTTTTGCGGTGAATTCCCAGGAGATCGTACCGGCTTCAATGGCGCTTTCCACGTTGCCGTTCGTGATCACGGGAACCACCAGCGTCGCCGCCATAATGGCAAGCAGCTGCTGGATCGCAAAAACGATGCGCTGGGATACCTTGGGTTTGTCATGGACGTCGTACACAAGTTTCATAAATAGTACCTCCGTTTATTCAAAGCTCTCGCTTTTATTACCTGCTTATCTCGTAAAGCGCCACGCCGATCTCGCAGCCGTCGTACTCCGGAAACGTGACCTCCACCCGCTCGTTCAGGGAGGTGGGCATGTTTTTGCCCACGTAGTCCGCCTTGATCGGCAGCTCCCGGTGGCCGCGGTCCACAAGGATCGCAAGGCGGATCGCCTTCGGCCTGCCCAGCGCGAACAGCGCGTCGATGGCGGCGCGCGCCGTGCGGCCGGTAAAGATCACGTCGTCGCACAGGACCACCGTTTTGCCGGTGATGTCAAATGGGATCTCCGTCCGGTTCAGGGCGGGGTCCGGCGTCTTTTCGGTGAGGTCGTCCCGGTAAAAGGTGATATCCAGCGCCCCCATCGGGACGCTCGTCCCCTCCGCGGCAAGAATGTTCTGGCGGATCTTTTTCGCGATCGATACGCCGCGCCGTTTGACGCCCACAAGGCAGACGTCCTGCACGCCCTTGTTGTGCTCGATGATCTCGAACGAGATGCGCCTGAGCGCCCGCTCCACAGCCGGTGCGTCCATAATGACGGATTTGAAGGTCATAGCGTTTCTGCCGTACGGGAAAACCGGCGGCGCCTCCTTTGGAAAGTAAAAAAGATCCCGGCCAACAGACGGACAAGATCTTTCATGCAGACAGAACCGTATTTGTTTGATGAAACTCTTGTCGGTCTCTCTGTACCGCTCTTAAAGAAGTTTTCCGGGTTTATACTACCATACTTCCCGCGGGATGTAAATAGAAAATGCGAAAAAAAAGAGATTTTGTCGCAATCAACAAAATCCCTTGAATTTTTTTGCTTATTTTCTTCTCACAGCAGATAAACGCCGGATTCCAGCACCACGAATTCGTCGCTGCCGACCTTGAGGAATTTAAAGACCGGCTCGTCGAATTCCTTATACTCGTCCACGGCAAAGTCGCTCAGGCGTACCCGCTTGATCTTGCAGGTATCCTTGCAGCAGACGTACAGGTAGCCGTCGTATTCCTCAATGGAAACGGGGTTCGTAAAGGTGGTGGCGTTGTCGCCGCCGATGCGCATGACGACGCGGTTCTGCAGCAGCGAATACTTGATAATGAGGTTTTGCTTCGGCACCACGCTCCAGATATAGTTGTTGTCAATGGCAACGTCTCTGGCGGGCGCGTCCCGGTAGGTCAGGTCGCCGGTGGAGATCAGCTTTCCCCCTTCGTCAAAGATCCCCATTTCGCCGGTGGAATAGATGATGAAGGTCTGCCCGTTCCAAAGCTTTGCCGTGTCGCAGGAGACGTAGTCGCCGAGCTGCTTTGCGATGGGGGAGAACGCCGTGCCGAATTTGGAAAGCAGGTAGGCGTTCTTCGTCACGGTCGCAATGGATTTCGTGGCGACGTCGAAGCTGTAAAAGGAGACCTTGATGCTCTCATTTTCCAGCTTCTCCTTGATCACAAAGAGCACGCCGGAGGGGAAGGCGATCAGGTCGACGATGTCGAGCGTTACGATTTTTAACATCGGTTTTTTCCTTTCTGTATGATGCTCATCTTTTCACGTTATCAGTTCGTCAGAATGTACGACAGCGTCATCAGCGAGTCCCTTAAATGGACGTTCTGCACCTTGGTGCCCGGATACCGCCGGTGGATATCGTAGTGCGAGAAATTCCAGAAGCTGTCCACGCCGTATAAGATCAACGTGTCCACGATCTTCGGCGCCTGCTCCACGGGGATACACAATATCGCCATTTCGGGGCGGTGCTCGGCGCAGTAGTCGCCCAGCGCCGTATCCAGCAAGATCGGGATGCCCCGGATCTTCAGGCCCTCAAACGCCTTGTCCGCGTCGAAGACCGCGCGCAGCCGAAAGCCCAGCTCTTCAAAATTCATCTGGCCCGCCACCGTTCTGCCCAGGTTCCCTGCGCCGATCAGGATGCAGTCTTTCAGAGTGGTCAGCCCCAGGATCTGCGCCAGCTCGTTTTTGAGCTGCTCCACGTTGTAGCCGTAGCCCTGCTGGCCGAAACCGCCGAAACAGTTGAAATCCTGCCGGATCTGGGACGCCGTCAGCCCCATCTTCTGAGACAGCTCCTTGGAGGAGATGCGGGTGGTCCCGTTGTTGTACTCTTCGCAGATAAACCGGTAATATCGCGGCAGGCGGTTGACAACCGAAGCGGATATTTCCTTTGGTTCCTTCATGTCCCTTTACTCTCCGTCGTTAAGCACAGCCGCCAGCGTCTGCCGGACGTATTCGCCGAATTCCTGACAGGTGCAGCCGTCTTCTCTGCCTGTGATCTTCAGCTTTGCCTCTTTGAACATGCAGATATCCAGCGCCTCGTCAAGGGCGGCGCTCTCTTTGGCGCGGCCGATGTGCGCCAGAAGCAGCGCGGAAGCGCGAAGCATGGAGCAGGGGTCCGCGTATTTGTCTCTGCCTTCGGCGACCATGCGCGGCGCGGAGCCGTGGATCGCCTCAAACATGGCGTACTTTTTGCCGATATTTGCGCTGCCGGCGGTGCCGACGCCCCCCTGGAACTCCGCGGCCTCATCCGTGATGATGTCGCCGTACAGGTTCGGCAGCACAAAGACCTTGAAATCGCGGCGGCGCTTGGGGTCGATCAGCTTTGCGGTGGTGATGTCGATATACCACTCGTCGGTGGTGATCTCCGGGAACTCCTCGCCCACCTTTTTGCATACGTTCAGAAACTTTCCGTCCGTGGTCTTGATGACGTTTGCCTTCTGGATGATCGAGACCCGGTCTTTGCCGTTGGCGCGGGCGTAGTTGTAGGCGAGGCGGGCGATGCGCTCGCTGCCTTCGGTGGTGGTCACGACAAAATCGAACGCCACGTCGCCGGTCACGTTCACGCCGTCGGAGCCGACGGCGTACGCGCCCTCGGTGTTCTCACGGAAGAAGGTCCAGTCGATGCCCTCGTCCGGGATGCGTACGGGGCGCACGTTCGCGAACAGGTCCAGGGCTTTGCGCATGGCGACGTTCGCGCTTTCGATATTGGGCCTGCCGTCGCCGGCCTGCGGCGTCGTGGTGGGGCCTTTGAGGATCACGTGGCACTTTTTAAGCTCTGCCAGCACGTCGTCCGGGATCGGCTTCATCTGCGCGATCCGGTTTTCGATGGTCAGACCGTCTATATAGCGGAATTCCACCTTTCCGGCGTCCACGTCCTTTTTCAGCAGATATTTCAGAACTTCCGCGCTCTCTTTTGTGATCACGGGGCCGATGCCGTCGCCGCCGCATACGCCGATAACGATCTTGTCAAGGGCGGCGTAATCCGTAAAATCGCCCTGCGCCTTGATGGCGTCGTTGCGTTCAAGCTGTTTCTGAAGCAGTTTTTTGAAATGTTCGGCAGCCTGTTCAATTTCTTTCGTATACATAGCTTTCCCTTTCTTATCGTTTCAATTCCCTTTATTTGTTCTGCGCCGTATAATTGAGCTTTCCGCCGGCGAGCAGGATGGCGGTCTCCCGGTCGGAGTAACCGGTGGCGAGCATATAGGTCTTTCCGGTAGTTTTATTGACCAGCTTTGCGTTTTCGCCGTTCTTCACGGCGCTGCCGATCCCTTCCAGGACCAGCGTATCGCCCTGGCTGATCTCATCGTAGTCCGCTTCGTTCACGAACGTCAGCGGCAGAATGCCGGAGTTGATCAGGTTCGCCTTGTGCATACGGGCAAAGGATTTCGCGATCACGGCGTGCACGCCGAGGTACAGCGGCACCAGCGCCGCGTGCTCGCGGGAGGAGCCCTGCCCGTAGTTTGCGCCGCCCACCACAAAGCCGCCGCCGGCAGCCTTGGCGCGCTCCGGGAAGGTCTTGTCGCACACGCCGAAGCAGTACTGCGACAGGTGCGGCACGTTGGAGCGGTAGGGGAGGATCTTGGCGCCCGCGGGCATGATGTGGTCGGTGGTGATGTTGTCGCCGACCTTCAGCAGCAGCTCGGCCTCTATGTCTTCCTCCAGCGGTTTGCCGGTGGGGACGGATTTGATGTTGGGCCCGTACAGGATCTCGCGCTTTGCGGCGGCTTCGGGGGGATCGGGCAGAAGCACCATATTGTCGTTGACGTCAAACGCCGCCGGCATTTCGATGGCGGGCATTTCGCCGAGGGTACGCGGGTCGGTCAGCACGCCGGTAATGGCGGAGGCCGCGGCGACCTCGGGGGAGACCAGATAGATCCCCGCGTCCGCGGTGCCGGAACGGCCCTCAAAGTTGCGGTTGAAGGTGCGCAGCGACACGCCCTTGGAGTTGGGCGACTGGCCCATGCCGATACAGGGGCCGCAGGCGCTCTCCAGGATCCTGGCGCCGGCGTCGATCATATCGGCAAGCGCGCCGGATCTCGCCAGCATATTAAGAACCTGTTTGGAGCCGGGGGCGATGGCGAGCGAGACAGTGGGCGCCACGGTTTTGCCCTTTAAGATCGCGGCGACCTTGAGCATATCGAACAGGGAGGAGTTGGTGCAGGAACCGATGCAGACCTGGTCGATCGGGATCTCGCCGATCTCGGTGACGCTTTTAACGTTGTCGGGCATATGCGGCATAGCGGCCATCGGCGCGAGGGCGGAGAGGTCGATCGTGATCTCTTCGTCGTACACGGCGTCGTCGTCCGCGGCAAGGGGCGTATAGGCGTGTGCGCGGCCCTGGGCGGTCAAAAACTGCAGGGTCACTTCGTCGGACGGGAAGATCGAGGTCGTGGCGCCGAGCTCCGCGCCCATGTTGGTGATGGTGGCGCGCTCGGGCACCGACAGGGTCTTTACGCCCTCGCCGGCGTACTCCACGATCTTGCCGACGCCCCCTTTGACGCTCATGATGCGCAGCACCTCAAGGATGATATCCTTTGCGGCGACCCAGGGGGAGAGTTTGCCGGTCAGGTTGACCCGCACCATGGAAGGCATGGGGATATAATAGGTGCCGCCGCCCATGGCGACCGCCACGTCCAGGCCCCCCGCGCCCATGGCGAGCATGCCGATGCCGCCGCCGGTGGGAGTGTGGGAGTCGGAGCCGAGCAGCGTCTTGCCCGGCACGCCGAAGCGCTCCAGATGGACCTGATGGCAGATGCCGTTGCCGGGGCGCGAGAAGCGGATGCCTCTTTTTTGCGCCACGCTTTGGATAAAGCGGTGGTCGTCGGCGTTCTCAAATCCGTTCTGCAGGGTGTTGTGGTCGATGTACGCCACCGAAAGCTCGGTTTTCACGCGTTCAATGCCCATGGCTTCAAACTGCAGGTACGCCATGGTGCCGGTCGCATCCTGCGTCAGGGTCTGGTCGATCTTCAGCCCGATCTCTTTGCCGGGGACCATTTCGCCGCTGACGAGATGCGCCCTGATGATTTTTTGAGCAAGTGTATATCCCATAACGGTTCGTTGCGGCGGCGTAGGGACGCCGCAGGCTCCTTTCAAAAAATAGTCAAAAAAAGTCTTTCAATATATGATACAACGGTTTTCCGGGCTTGTCAATTCACAGAACTGAATTTTTTTATTTTTCTTTGCAAATAACCGATATTTTTCATGGAACAATATAATCATTAAAGATTCGAAAAAGGTTGGGTTTAATATGAACAGATATCCATTTACTGCCGTTTCCGGCGGGGAGCTGCCGCCGGACCTGACGGAAGAAAACAGAACGGATGGCGAACAGCCGTCGCACGACCGGGACGCGCCGATCAGCGTCGGTTTCCATGCGGGCGGAAAGCTGTTTTGCTGCATGACCGTGATCGGGCAGATCGAAGGGCACTATATGCAGTCCCCGCAGACCAAGACCACGAAATACGAGCACATGATCCCGCGGCTGGTCGCCGCCGAGCAGGACGAGCAGATCGCCGGGGTGATATTTCTGCTGAATACCGTGGGCGGGGATATCGAAGCCGGGCTTGCGCTTTCAGAGCTGATCGCCGGCATGAAAAAGCCCACCGTCTCGCTGGTGCTGGGCGGCGGGCATTCCATCGGGATCCCGTTGGCGGTGGCGGCAAAGCGCAGCTTTATTGCTGCCACAGCCACCATGACCGTGCATCCGGTGCGCATGAACGGGCTGGTGCTGGGCGTGCCGCAGACGCTGGCCTATTTCCGCGATATGCAGGAGCGCATCGTGCGTTTCGTGTGCGGCAACTCACGCATCTCGCCCGCGCGTTTCCGGGAGCTGATGCTCAATTCCGGCGAGCTGGTCACGGACCTCGGCACCCTGCTCGAAGGGGAACAGGCTGTAAAAGAGGGTCTGATCGACGGGGTCGCGACGTTTTCGGCGTGTGTGGAGACGCTGGTCAAAATGGCAGAAGCGTATGAAAAAAGTAACAAAGTATGAAAGTATCAAAGTAACAAATAAGGAACGCCGCTTTTTCGCGGCGTTGATTTTAATACAGAACCATTTTATAATCCGGTGCGGTTGAAAGCCCTCCCACAAAGGAAAGGCTATCTTTGGCGCGGGGAATCGTTCATTCCGGCGGGGACAGCCCCGATCAGATCTGAAGAATCGATCCGAACGTTCATATCCGCAGGATATATCATCCGCGCAGCGGATATCATATGCCGCAGGCATATATCATACACGAAGTGTATATCATTTTCCGCGAAGCGGAACCTCGCCCGCTCTTATTTGAAACTTTGCATCTTTTTTACTTTTATAACTTTGATTTATTTTTCCGTCTCTTCTGATTCCTCTTCCTCTTCTTCAACATCCTCTTCTTCTTCCTCCGGCCGGTCCAGCCCGACGCTCTGACGGAGGATCAGGCGCGCGTCAGCCGCCGTGACGAGGGCGTCGGCGTCCCAGTCGCAGGTGAGGTAGGCAAGGCTGCCCGCCGGAAAGCTTTCAAGGTCAACGCTGCGGCGCAGCGCGAGCCTTGCGTCGTCCGCGCCGACGGCGCCGTCGCCGTTGACGTCGCCGGGCAGACGGCCGGGCCAGTACCGGACGTCTGCGTCCGGCGTGTTTTCATCCGCTTCGGTCCCGTCTTCTGCAAGCGTCAGGATCGCAAAGCCGCCGGCGGCGTCCTGCAGGGAATACTGCTTTTCAAGATAAATGAAAGCGGCGTCTTCTGTCAGCGGCGTGACGCGCGCCTGCTTTGTGCCTGCGGGCAATGCGTAGCAGACGTATTCTTCACCGGCAAGCTCTGCGGCGTCCGCCGCGTCCTCCGGGGCGACTGCCTCCTGCAAAACCAGGCCGTCGTCCGCCCCGTCCGTCGCCGTGCCCACTGGCGCGCCGCATAAAGGGTATTCTTTCGCGCCCTGCACAAGGATCGTCCCTTTTTTCGCATAGAGATATCTGGACTCGTCGTATTCTTTCAGAAATCCGAAATACGTCGTTACGTCCATCAGCCAGAGGCTGTCGAGATTTTTCGGCAGCGTCCGGCAGGGCGCCTGCTGGATCTTCCCTTTGCCGTCTTTATAAAGATAGGTCTCGCGGGTCGGGAAATTGGAATCGTAGATATAGATCCTGTCCTGCCCGTTGACCTTTTTGTACCGCAAGAAGTTGACGGCATGCGACCCGTATTTCTTTTTATAAAAGCATATGATGATATCGCCTTTCCCGTCGTGGGAGTGGTCGTCCAGATAGCGTAAGCAGTCGCTCCAGTCCGCTTTGGGGGCGCACTTTTTTTCGGCGAGATAAGAGGCGCCCGCAAAGATCGAAGCCGAACTGCAGAAGCCCTGCGCTTTCTGATAGCTGCAAATGGGTTTTTTGACCTTCGCGGAGCTTTTGACGGAATACAGCTTTTTGTTTGCCGCGCCGATCACGGACCTGTCCAGATAGTTCAGATAATACCCGGCGCTTGTAACGGCCATGCCGAAGCAGTGCCCTTTGCTGTGTTTGTCCTTATAGTTTACGAACCGATAGGTCTCGTCGCCCAGATCGTACGGATTGGGCGCCCATTGCGCGTAAAAGACGGCGGAGCCGTTTACAACGGTGTCTTTTGTGCATGGGGTCCCGCCCTCCGGCGCGGTGAACCACCCCTTGAAATCGCAGCCGGGACGAACGGGGACCGGCAGATCGCCTGCGGCAGGCGCTTTCCATTGCGCGTACAGGGTCAGCGGTTTGTTTTCGGTGTAAACGCCGCCCTTCTCATAGGGCGTCCCCGTGCCGTCGGCGGCGGTATTCCAGCCGGTACAGATATAATTCAGCGTCGTTTGGGTGACGGCGCCGTTTTCCGTGCAGGGATCAAAGGTCAGCGTACAGACCTTTTTCGGTACGGCGTCCGTCAGTTTCAGCTTGACGTACTGCGTCTTGGTCTGGGCGGCGGGCGCGCCGGTCCCGCCGTTGGCTTTATAGGTCACGGTATACTTTTCGGGCGTATCGGTCCAGTGCGCGTAAAGCGTGCAGTCTTCGGTGACGTCCGTGAGGCTGAAAAGCTGACGGCCGTCGTTGCTCCCGGTGAACCAGCCGATGAAAACAAAGCCCTCCCGCTGCGGTTCGGGCAATCCGGCAGTTAACGTATCAACGTTCCATACGGCGTACAGCGTAATATCGGCGTTCAGTGTGTATACTTCGCCGGGTCTGTATACTTTTCCGTTTCCTTTTTCAGAGGTGTTCCAGGTTTTGAAGCGCCATCCGATTGTCGCCGTCTCCTGCGAAACGCTGCCGCCGTTCGCGTCAAACCGGACGGTAAAGCGCTTATCCGGCGTATCCCTTGTAAGCCTCAGGTTGACGTTTTCCGTTTTTTCCTGCGGCGCGGGCGCGTTGGTCCCGCCGTTGGCGTCGTAAGTGACCGTGTACGTTTTCGGGATCTCCCGCCAGTGGGCGTAAAGCGTGGCGGAGCTGTCGATCGCGGTCGTCGGCGTGATCTTTACTCCGCCGTCCGGTTTTGTAAACCATCCGTCAAAGTAGAACCCGTCGCGCGTCGGTTCCTTCAGATCGCCCGCCTGCGGCGGTTCCCACTGGGCGTACAGCGTCAGATCCGCGTCCCCTGTGTAAACGTCGCCCGGTGCGTAGGGCGTGCCTTTGCCGTTCGGGGAAGTATCCCAGTTCAGAAACGTGTATTTCAGCGTTTTTGACGTACCGAACAGCGCGCCCGGCAGGCTGCCGCCGTTTGCATCCAGCCGCAGCGTCAGGTTCCGGTACGGTGTTTTGTCGCTGAGCGTCAGCGGCTCGCCCGGCAGTTTCTCCTGCGCCTCCGGCGCGGCTTTGCCGCCGTTGGCGTCGTAAAGGACCGAACAGGTCGTAATATTCTCAATACTGACGTTCAGTGAGCTTAAAACGTTGAC
Organism: Clostridia bacterium; assembly: GCA_017430145.1. Classification (GTDB taxonomy): domain Bacteria; phylum Bacillota; class Clostridia; order Oscillospirales; family Acutalibacteraceae; genus RUG806. Next base: position 18,277 of record JAFRNP010000148.1, on the reverse strand, counting down.
GCTCGTACTCCCGGCACGGACCGTGCCGGTGACCGTCAGGGAGGTGGAGAGGTTCCCCTGCGCCAGAACGTCAAAACGGAGCAGGAAAACTTCCAGTTTCGCCGGGTCAAGATCCGGCAGCGTCAGCCCTTTTTGCGCGGCAAGGTCTGCGTATTCGTCCCGGGAAAGCAATCGGTCCGTCACCATGAATACGCTGGTCAGGACGCCCTGATCGTTCTTTGCGTTGTGTGCGGAAGAACAATGGAGATCAAGGCCGTTTTCTTTTGCGTTCAGGAACTGCATGGTCTCTGTAAACGAAGCGTCCGGGACGCCGTTGTTCATTTTTAAACGCAAAACGGCGGGATCGTACTTCAGCTCGGTATCAAACGAGGTGACGCCGGGGCTGTTTTTCAGAATGAAAAGGATCTCCAGCGTGCCGCTTTCTGTCCCTGTGTCGCGGACCCGCAGGCCGACGCCCGTGTTTTCGGCAGCCGAAGACAAAAGTCCCTGTATATCGGGCCCTGTGACCGGCGCAAAGCCGCCGAAAAGAATCAAAAAAGCCAGAAGGATACTGAGTATTTGCCCCGTTATGCGTTTCATGCGATCCTCTCCCATCCGTATTATCGTTTCAGCCGGGTATCGGTTATCGTGTCAGCCAGGAAAGCAGTTCGTCAAGCGCCGAAAAATCCCCGCAGATCGCGTCCGCGCCGGCGGCAAGCAGGCGGCGGCGTTTGATCTCGTTTACGCCGTGGAGCGCCGCTTCATCGGTGGCGGCGCCGAGGGTATAGGCGCCCGCCGCTCTGCCGAGCGCGATCTCCACCTTGCCGTCGCCCACCACCAGCAGCCGGTCAGCGGGCAGGGCCTGCTCTTCAAACAGCATTTTCAATACCGCCTCCTTTGAGCAGGCCGCCATGCGCTCCGGCGCGCCGGCGATCACGTCGAACCGGTCCGCCACGCCGAGTAAAGCTGCTTCCTTTACAACGTCCCGATGGTCGGTCCCGCTGGCAAGGTAAAGCCTTACCCCCGCGGCTCTCAGCGCGTCGAGAAAAGCGACGGCGCCCGCGATCCGGTAATCATCCTTCGGGGCGGCGCCGGTCTCAACGGCGCGTTTTTTTTCGGCGACCTTTTCCATCAGCCGCCGGTTGTACTCGTCTTTATAAAACCAAGCGTCCCGCCGTTCGCCGCCCGCAAGTACCACCCGGTCGGCGAGCCACTGCATCTGGTAAACGGTCTGGATCCCGGTGGAGGCGTCGATATAGTCGTCCACTTCTTTCACCAGCGCTTCGTCCGGCTCGCCCCCGCCGGTGATCATCTCCAGCATCAGCGGGCGCATCACCGTCTCCCAGCCGCAGCGCAGGGTCGAGATCGTGCCGTCAAAGTCGAACACCGCCGCCGCGATCCCGTTTGCCGGGCGTCGTCCGGTCACGAATTCAAGCGCGCCCATCTTGCGTCTCCTTTTCTGATCCCAGCAGTTCTTCGGGGCTTGCCGTTCCGGTGGTCCCGATTTTTTTGACCGTGACGGCGGCTGCGCGGTTTGCGAAAGCGACGGCTGCGGGGCCGTCCGCCCCCGCGGCGTACGCGCAGGCAAACGCCGCCAAAAACGTATCGCCCGCCCCCACGGTATCCACGGGCGGCTCCACTCTGACCGCCGGGATCCGGGTCAGATTTCCGTTTTCAAACCAGAGCGCGCCGTTTGGGCCGCAGGTAACGATCGCAGCCGCGCCGGTTTTCTGCGATAGACAGGCGATCGCGGCTTCGAGCGACGCCATCCCGGTTGCAGCTTCGGCCTCGACGTCGTTGGGCTTTACGATCACATTGCGGTATCTGCCGATACTGTCGCGGCTGTCAACGATCACGGGCTTCGTTTTTCCGATCTGACAGATCCGTTTGCGCACCTTCGGGGTAATGACGCCAAAGGTCAGCTGGTCGCTCACGGCGATCACGTCCGCTTCGGCCGCCGCCCTGTCCAGCGCCGCGATGACCGCGGCTTCCGTACCTGGATCCGGCGGAAGGTAATTTTCAAAATCCAGCCGCGGATCCTCGTACACGACGTCGGAGATGCCCGTCCTGAGCGGTTTGCAGTAGCAGGGCGTGACGCGCGCCGGGTCCGCGATGATCCCCGAAAGGTCCGCGCCGAGCTTTGCAAGCTGTTCTTTGAGTAAAAAGGCGCGCCAGTCATTCCCGATCACCGAAACCGGCAGCAGGCGTTTGACGCCGAGCGCAGCCGCGTTTGCCATCACGTTCCCGCCGCCGCCGAGGGAGGCGCGTTCGTCAACGACCGGCAGGGGATAGTGGGGCGTCTCCCGGGAGAGACGGCTTTTTTTCATATCCGCCGTCCAGTACAGGTCCAGGCACACGTCCCCGACGACGCAGACGGTAATGTTGGCAATGCTGTTTAAGATGGGGTGGAGATCCATTGAAAGCTCCTTTCTTTCAAAAATGAAAAAGTAAAAAAGTAACAAAGTAACAAATTCGGAAGGGCTTCGCCCTTGATCATAAAGCGTTTCCGCACTTCAGATCAACGCCGAAAGGCGTTCCGCATTTCTTACTTTGTATCTTTCTTACTTTGTAACTTTTTTTATCATGATTACTTTTCAATTTGCAGTCGTTTCCACAAACTCGGCACCGTCTTCTGATGGTCCCCTAAAATATACAGACCCACGCCGCCGAGGGAGGCAGGGCGGTTGATCACGTTTTTGCGCGGGCGGTAGTAGTAGGTCCAGTCGTCCTTGCCCACGTCCGTTTTGTAGTCGCCCAGCGGGATGATGTCAAAATTCGCGGTGGTGATGCTTTTCAGCATATGGCCCTGGTTGCGGGCGATGGACAGGGCCTTTAGGAACACCTCCGCGCCCGTGACGGCGGAGCCGATATTCATATGGACGCCCGCCGGGTCCAGGGTCGTGATAGAATGGCAGAAGGCGGCGAAGTCCCGCCCGCTCGTCTGCCCGATGGCGGCAAAATCGGCGGCGGGGTGCTGGTGGATGATATCCGTGCCGACCGTCACGTGGTAGGTCGCCGGCACGCCCGTCCTGTACGCGCGGTAAAACACGCAGTCGTCTTTATAGGGAAAGCGTTCGGGATGCGCCTCCACGTATTCCGCAAGGCTCTGCCCGTAGCCGACGCCTTTTTTTGCCCCGGCGACGATCGCCTCGTTCATCCAGCGGCCCGTCTCCTCCCACATGCCGAAGGAACCGTCCTCGATGGCGGTGGGCACGTGTTCCGAGGTGCCGCCGAGGTACGCCAGTTCAAAATCGTGGATGGAGCCCGCCCCGTTGGAGGCAAGGTGGGTGATAAACCCGTCTTCGATCAGGCGGATCAGGTATTTGGAAAGCCCGCATTTGATGACGTGCGCGCCGTAAAAACAGGTCACGCCGTATCCGGCGGCCTTTGCCTCTTTCAGCTTTTTAACAAGGATCTCAAACTCCGCGCTCGTGAACAGGTCGTCCGCGTCCGGATCCGGGACCCGCAGGTTTTCGACGGTGACCAGATTGTGCCGTCCCCGGGCGGAATAGGTCTGCGTTTTGGTAAAATCGATCGTTTCCGGCGTAAACAATGCTTTTTTCCTCCGGTCCGTTTTTTTTCAGTATAGCATGTTTCTGCGCAGGTTTCAATGCGTTTTTTGGCAGGAAAGCGAAAAACTTAACAGAGAAGTGCAAAAAAGCTGCGAAAAAAAATTAAAAACGTATGTTCTTTTCTTGATTTTTGCTTTATAATATGGTATACTGAAATCTATTCTGAGATAACTATACCATTTATATAAAGGAGAACATTGCATTTTGGCTGAAGCAAGAGGCGGCGCGAAAAAAAGCGCTTCAAAAAAGAAAAAATCGGGATCAAAGAAAAAACAGGCGTCGAAGCAGATGACGCTTGACAATATGCTCAAACGCAAGGAGCTTTACGCGACCGCGGGTTTTGCCCTTGGTCTTGTTTTGCTGATCATCGTCCTGTTCCCGGGGCAGGAGGGGCTCGGCTGGAACACGATGCACACGTTTTTCTACGCGGTATTCGGCGTCGGCGCCGTATTTATTCCCGTATCGGCGCTGTTCCTGTTTACCTCGCTCCTGATCGGGAAGTATAAACCGGTCTACGTAAAAAAGATCCTGATCCTGGCGGCGCTGGTCGTGATCGTGAACGGGTTCCTGCACGTCTTTACCGTTTCCGAACCCGGCGACTATACATATGCGGACGTTTTGGGCAATACCTTCCGAAGGATCATGTCGGACGAGCTCGGTACGCTTTCTTCCGGCGGCATGATCGGCGCGCTGCTCGGCGGCGGCTTCTATCAGCTTACCGGCAGCAAGGCGATCTCCTGTATCGTGCTGACGGTCCTGTTGGCGGCGGACCTGATGCTGCTTTTCGAGGTCACGCTGCAAAAAGTGCTGACCCGTCTGCAGCAGCCTGCCGAGCGGGTGGGCAGATTCACCGGCGACAAGATCGAAAACACGAAAAAAGAGATCGCCCGCAAAAAGCAGGAGGACGACGGGGAAGGCAAAAGCAAACGGAAAAAAAGCGGCACGAAAAAATCGAAGAACCAGGAAGACGACGTGACCCGCGTGGTGGACGATTTTTTCAGTACGTCCGAAGCACCCGAAACGCCGGAAGAACCGGAGCCCGTCCGGTCTCCCGAAACGCGCCGCACGCTTGACCCGACGATCGAAAACAAAGTGCCCGAAAAGGATGAGTTTGAGATCGTGTCGCTTTTCAACCCGGTGAAACAGGGCGAAGCCGAAGGGGCAGCGGTAAAAACCGGGGAGCCCGAAGTGGAGCAGCCCTCATTTTTCGATATGCCGTCTCTGCAGAATAACGGCGACAAACCGCTTTCCTCTGCGGAGCTTAATCCCTACAAATTTGACGACCAGTCCGACGACGGCGAGGGAAAAAAGCCCGCGCCCCTGACCGAGGAGGAGGCGGCCGCCATGGAGTCGGCGCTGGACGAGGGGCTCAACGAGCCGGAGAAGGTCGAGTACCATCTGCCGCCGCTGGATCTGCTGGTCCCGCCCGCGAACAACGACCGGGGGTACGACGTCAACGAACTGAAAATGAACGGCGACAAGCTGATCGCGGCGCTCGCGTCCTTCAACGTCAGCGCCTCCATCGTGGACGTGATCCCCGGGCCTTCCGTCACCCGGTACGAGCTCTCTCCGGCGCCGGGCGTCAAGATCAGCAAGTTTTTGGGCCTTGCGGACGACCTGGCGCTGCATATGGCGGCGCCCGCCGGCCTCCGGATCGAGGCGCCCATCCCCAATAAATCCGCCATCGGCATCGAGATCCCCAACCGCAACCGGACGAAGGTCTGTTTCCGGGAGATCATCGACACCGAAATGTTCCGCACCGCGAAAAGCAAGCTCAACGTCGCGCTTGGCAAGGATATCGCCGGCGACGTGATCTATTCGGACCTGGCCAAAATGCCGCACCTGCTGGTGGCAGGCACCACCGGATCCGGTAAATCGGTGTGTATGAACACGATGATCGTGAGCCTTCTGTACAACGCCACGCCCGACGAAGTGCGCCTGCTGCTGATCGACCCGAAAAAAGGCGTGGAGTTCGGCGTTTATAACGGGCTGCCGCACCTGCTGGTGCCGGTGGTCACCGACCCGCGCAAGGCGGCGGGGGCGCTCGGCTGGGCCGTGACGGAGATGCTTATGCGCTACAAGACCCTCAACGACAACGCCGTCAGAGACGTGGCGGCGTATAACGCGCTGTGCGACGAACGTCCCGATTTAGAGAAGATGCCGCAGATCGTGATCTTTATCGACGAGCTGGCGGACCTGATGACCGCCGCCCCCGCGGAGGTGGAGGAGTCCATCCAGCGGCTTGCGCAGATGGCGCGCGCCGCCGGTATGCATCTGGTGATCGCGACCCAGCGTCCGAGCGTGGACGTGATCACCGGCGTGATCAAAGCGAACATCCCGAGCCGGATCGCCCTGACCGTGAAATCGCAGGTGGATTCCCGTACCATGATCGACCAGAGCGGCGCCGAAAAGCTGATGGGCTACGGCGACATGCTCTATTATCCCGTGGGGCTGCCGAAACCCATCCGCGTGCAGGGCGCGTTTTTAACGGACGGCGAGATCGAGAACGTGGTGGAATTCATCAAGACCAACGGTTCTGCCCAGTATGACGACGCCATCCAGCAGGAGATCGAGCGGCAGGCCGCCGCAGAGAAAAAGAAGGGCGCAGTTGTGGAAGAAAAGCCCGTGGGCGCCGGCGGCGGGGACGACGACCTGCTGTCCCGCGCGGTGGAGCTGTTTGTGGGCACGCCCGAAAAGGCGTCCATCTCCGCTTTGCAGCGGCATCTGGGGCTCGGCTTTGCAAAGGCCGGACGGCTGATGGATACGCTGGAAGAGAAGGGGATCGTTGGCCCCTCCGAAGGCAGCAAGCCCCGCAAGGTGCTCATTACGAAGGCCCAGTGGTACGAGATGAACGCCATGTCCGAAGACAGCGCGCCCGCTGCCGACGTGCCATTTGATTACGACGACGGCGGCGACGGCTTTATCGGCTGAGAAGAGCGCCGGTGTGAAAAATTTGGAGAAAGGAGCGGTTCGGGCATAAAAGGGCGGATCTTTTTCCCTTTTTGTGCGAATTCCGGATCGCATGGCGATTCCCATGAAGCTGAAGCAGTTTCTGAAAGAAAAAAAATATTATCTGCTGATCGTTCTGGCGGTCGTCCTTCTTGCGGCGCTTGTCACGTATATCGGCGTCAGACTCGACAGGGGGCCGGGCGGCAGCATTCTGCCTTTTGATACGGCCTCGCAGTACCCGATGGACGTGGCGTTCGTCAACGTGGGCCAGGGCGACGGCATCGTGATCCGGTGCGAAGACGCGGCGATCGTGATAGACGGCGGCGAGCAGACGGCGGCGGCTGCGATGAAAGAATGCCTCAAAAACGAAAATATCACGGACGTGGACTGCTATATCGCCACGCATCCCCATTCGGACCATATCGGGGCGATCCCGGCCGTGATGAAAGCGGTCAACGTCAAAACCTTTATGATGACCGAATTCAGCGAGCTGAATATGCCGACCACACGGAATTTCGAGCAGATGGTCGACGCTGTTGAGGACGAGGGCTGCGAAGTCCTTTTCGTCAGGGGCGGCGAGGAATACACCTTCGGTAAAATGAAACTCCAGATCCTGGCGCCGCTGGAAGAGACGAACAATTACAATAACATGTCCATCGTCGTCAGGCTGGTCTACGGGGAGATCTCCTTCCTTCTGACCGGCGACGCCGAAAAGGATGTGGAGGCGCAGATCCTTGCCGGCGGCGCGGACGTTGACGCCGACGTGATCAAGCTGGGGCACCACGGCTCCTCAAACGCATCCTCCCGGCCGTTTATCGAGGCGGTCTCGCCCCTGATCGCGGTCATTTCCTGCGGGGCGGACAACGATTACGGGCATCCGCACAAAGAGACGCTGGAGCTGATGAAAGAGCTGTCGGTCCGGGTGCTGCGTACGGATACCGACGGCACCGTCCACGTGTACAGCGACGGGAAAAACGTCTTTACAAAGGAGCTTGTCGGATGACGTACAGCGTTGACAGAATAGAAGGAGACGTCGTCGTGCTGGCGGACGATGGCGGGCAGATCCTCCGCTTTTCCCGCGAACAGTTCCCACCGGAGATCAGGGAGGGGAGCTGCGTGCGGTTCGAGGACGGTGTATTCGCGGTTGACGAAGCGGCAGGCGCCCGGCGCCGGCGCAGTCTGTTTGAACGGATGCGGCGCCTGCAGAACCGAAACCATAAAGATAACAGGGAGGACGCGCAATGAAAAAGACAAACAGGATCCCTGCCCTCCTTTTTGCTTTGCTTTTTATTCTTCTGCCGCTGACTGCCGCTAACGCGCAGCCGAATATACCGGGCGACGTCGACGGCGACGGCAGCGTTACGGCAATCGACGCGCGTTATGTGCTGCGCAGTTCGGTGGGCCTGGAACGGCTGACAGACCGTCAGCTCGCCGCTGCAAGGGTCCTTGGCTCCGCAAAGCCTTCGGCTGCCGACGCGCGCGCGGTTTTGCGGATGTCCGTTGACCTTGAGGATCCCGAATCGCGCATCGACGAAAAGTGCCGGGAGGTGATCGCGGGCATGACGACGGAGCAGAAGATCGCCCAGATGATCATGCCGCAGTTCCGGACTTTCAACGGCGAAAACGTATGGACGCTTCCCGATGAGATCGCGCAGCTGATGTCCCGGTACGGATTCGCCGGGGTGATTCTGTACGCGCAGAATACCGTAACGGCGCAGCAGACGCTTCGTCTGACCGACAGTATGCAGCGCGCCAATGCCCGGCAGGGAAGGCCGGGCCTGCTGATCGCGACCGATCAGGAGGGCGGCACGATCACACGGCTTGCCACGGGCACGCAGATGCCGGGCAATATGGCGCTGGGCGCCGCCGGCGACGCGTCGCTTACAAGGCAGGCGGCAGGCGTGATCGGTTCCGAGCTGAAAAGCGTTGGGATCAACGTCGATCTCGCGCCGGTGGTGGACGTGATAGGCGGCGCCGCAAATTCCATTCTCGGCGTGCGGGCGTTTTCGGACGATCCAGCACTGACGGCAAGGCTCGGCAGCGCGTACGTCTGCGGCCTGCAGGATGCGGACGTAACGGCGGCCTTAAAGCATTTCCCGGGGCACGGCGATACCGGTACAGACAGCCATACGGGTCTGCCGCGCATTGATAAAAGCTATGAAGCGCTCAAGAAGAAAGAGCTTGTGCCTTTTGCAGCCGCCATCGACGCCGGGGCGGAGATGGTCATGACGGCGCATATCCAGTTCCCGCAGATCGAAAAATCGACATATCGGTCCGTTAAGACCGGGCAGAATATCCCGCTTCCCGCCACGCTCTCCGAAACGATGATCACGGACGTGCTGCGCGGGGACCTCGGTTTTCAGGGCGTTGTGATCACCGACGCCATGAACATGGACGCCGTTGCCGCGCATTTCCGGCCGTTGGACGCGGCGGCGCTGGCGATCAACGCGGGGGTCGATATTTTATTGGTGCCGGTGGATACCTCCTATTCCTCCGGCCTCAGGGAGCTGGAGCGGTATATCGCCGAGCTTGCGGCTGCGGCGGACGGCGGGAGCGTACAGATGGATAAGGTCAATGCCGCCGTCAGTCGGATCCTGAAGCTGAAATACCGGAAGGGCCTGATCGAACCGTACCGGGAAACCGAGCTTGAAACGCTTGCAGCCGCCGCCACCGCCGCAGTGGGCAGCCGGGCGCACCATGAGACCGAATGGGAGATCACAAAAAAAACGGTCGCTATGGTCAAAAACAGCGGCGACGCGCTGCCCGTCACAAAACGGAACCAAAGCATCGTTCTGCTTGCGGCGTACGAGGATGAGCAGCCTGCGCTGCGTTACGCGATCGGCAGGCTGCAGGAGGAGGGGAAGCTGCCGCCCGGTTCCTCGGTGCGGTATCTGTGTTATGCGGACGTTACCGCCTCTCAGCTTGGAAGCAGGATCGGCGCAGCCGATTATGTGTTTGCGGTCTCGGAGCTGTACCGCGCCGCCGCGCTGAACCCGTACGTTACGGTCGGGGGGATGTACGCAAAGCTTGACGCCGCGTTGTCGCATACCCATGCCGTCGGCGGTAAGTTTATCCAGCTTTCCTGCCATCTGCCCTACGACGCCGCAAGGCTCACGGGAGCGGATGCGGTCCTTATCTGCTGGTCCGACAGGGGGATGAGCGAGGATCCCCGCAACGCGGAGAACGGCGTCAGTACCTACGGCCCCAACATTCCGGCGGCGGTCTATCTTGCGTTTGACGCTTCCGGCGGCCCTACGGGCAGGCTGCCGGTCAATATTCCGAAGCTGACGGCGGATTTCGATTACTCGGATACCTTGCTGTACCGCAGAGGGTTTGGATTGTCATATTGACTTGTACGGCGTGTCCGGAAAAACGATGTCTAATCATTTTGAAGATGAAAAAAAGCTGTTCTCCCGTTGGGGGCGAACAGCCTTTTTATTATCCGTACGTTTTTTTACCAGATTGCCGAAAGGACCGGTCCGTCCGTCGTGTACTGCACGTCCCCGGCGGGGTGGGCGTCGATCGCAGCCGTGAGGGCTGCCAGAAACGCTTCATCCGGGCATTCAACGGAGAACTGCAGGGTCAGGTCCTGCGGCATATAAAGGGTCTTTGAGAGCTTGAACGCGTTTTGCCACCAGTGGGCGGAGGGCGCGACGGAAACCAGCGTTTCGTCGCCGTGCAGAACGGTCATGCCGATGTTCATCATCTCGTCGTCCGAAACGGCGCTGTAGAAGGTGCCGGCCATGCCGGGTTCGCGGGCGTAGGTGCCCACCTCCGCGCCGTTTGTGATCAGCGCGTAATTGCCCTTCCAGATCTGCACGAGCCATTCTTTGCCGTTATAATCGAAATAAAATCTGCGGGTCAGGTAGTTGAAGTTTGCCACCGACGCCGAGAACAGGTCGTAAAGGATCGAGAAACCGTAGCTGCGCTGCCAGGAGTGTACCGTTGCGTACAGGACCAGGTCGTAGATGTTGACGTTGAAGCCGAAGCCCGCAATGCCGGCGTCCTCGGTGTTGGTATTCCTTGCAAGCCCCGTTACGGTGTTGATCGTGATATCGGGATCCTGTGTCTCGGTGGTGCCGTCGCGGTATACGATATCCATCAGCACGACCACTTCGTCCGGGTCCGCCTCGGAGGGGACCGTATAGATGCGCACGGTTTTAGCCACGCCGAAAAAGATCGCAAACGAGTACATGGCGGTGGCAAGGAAGGTATGCCCTTCGGCGCGCGCCTTGTCCGCGGCGGCGTAGATGCCGTTGCGGAAATTTTCTGTGTTGATATTCAGTACGCCTGCCAGCATATCGTCAAGGGGTGTGTTGTATTTCGGCAGGTGACCCAGAAGCCCTTCCACGTCGAGCCCCGAATTCTCCTTCAGGTAGTCGCACATGCCGGAAAGGGTCTCGTCCAGCGTCAGGTCCAGAAACAGCTCCTGCTCTTCGTCAAACAGCCTGCCGGTCAGCAGCCTGCGGACGGCGGTCAGGGGGGACAGCGTCTTCATAAAGGCTTCACTCGAAAGCGAGGGGACGCCGTTTTCCTGGATATAGTTGATGTAGTCGGCAACGCCCGTCAGGTTCGCCGTGTCCGCCCCGTCGCCGGGAAAAACTTTTCCTGCGCCGAGCATGGCAGGGAAGAGCGTATTGATAAAGACCAGCGCCGAAGTGATCAGAGAAATGATTTTGTAAAACATCCTGTCCTCCAAAAAAATCAATTCATTCTACATTATAGCGCAAACAGTCGGAAAAAGCAAGAAAAAGTTACGATACCCTGAACAGCCTCCGGAAGAACTCGATGATCCTGACGAAAAACACCCGGATAGAGGTCAGAATGCTGGCGCCTGCCGGCTCTGCCCAGTTTCTGCCGGGGACCGTGATCACGGGCTCCGTTTCGGTCCCGAGCCCGTTGTCGTACAGGGTCTTCAGGACCGTCCGGGCGATCACCACGTTGCCTTCGGCGTTGGGATGGACGTTGTCTGCGGCGATCAGCTCGTTTCTGCCCGCAAACGCGGCGGCCACGTCCGAAACGAGGATCCCGGGATACGACGTGATCACGTCGTTTACGCGGCTGATGGCGGCGTCGTAAAGCTGCCGCGTGCTCTCGGTGGGCGCGGGGTTATACAGCGTCTGGGCGACGATCACACAGTCCGGCGAGAGCGCCCGCAGGCGTGTGACGATCTTGTCGAAATTTGTCTCAAACGTCGCCTTGATCTGCTCAAAGCGCGTCATATCGCCCTTTCGCGCGTCCGCGATCAGCTTTGCCGTGATCCGCATGAAATCGTTGCCGCCGATGGAGACCGAAATAATATCGGCGTTCGCCACGTGCGAGGCTACCGTGGGGTCCGAAAGCCGTGAAAGCAGATCTGCGGAGGTGTGCCCGCTGACGGCGTCGTTGGTGTAGCCGAAGCCGTCGGTATCGGCTACGATCCTGCCGAACGCGCCGAACTCGGGGTTGGCGACCCCGGCGCCGTAGCCGATGGAATCGCCCAGGACCAGATACTGCGTCTGCTTTTCCCCGGCAGAACAAAGGGTGAAAAACGCAGAGATCAGAACGGCTGCACAAAGCAGTACGGCAAGCAGTTTTTTCAGTTTCATCGTATTACCTCCCTCGGATACTCTATTTCTATTCTATAAACCGCGCGCTGCAAAGTCAAGTGTTTCCTGTTAAATAATTTGACAAAAAGTTGCTTTCTCTTATAATGGATACGGGAGGGGATCGGCATATGAAAGAGAAAAAAATGACCGTTTTGCTGCTGACGGCAGTGTTTTTGCTGGCAGCGCTGTTCCCTGCAGGCGTCGGCCTTGTTCAGCCTGCGGCGAACGCCGCCGGCAAAAGCTGTCAGGTCGGCGATATCCTGAACTTCGGGTCTTTTCCGCAGGGGGAAGTGCGGAGTTACGAAACGTTTCAGAAGCTGGAAGCGTTGGAAAAGGACTGGAAAAGCTTCGGCTGTTGCAGCGGCTCCGGCAGCGATACCGACGGGGAAATGCAGCCCGGCGGCTGGATGCGGTACGCGGACCTGACGCTGGACGGGGAACGCTACCGCGCGGTGACGTTCGACTTTTACCGTCCCTATTTGACAGGGATGCTTCTGACGTCGTCTTCCGCTTATGCCTTTCAGTACCGCAACGGCTACCGGGTGAATCAGGTCTTTTATTTCCGCTTCCAACCGCTGAAGTGGCGGGTGCTGGACCCCGCAGCGGGGCTGGTGCTGTGCGAGAACGCCGTTGATTCCGGCGCCTTCCGGGACGTGGTCTCCTTTGCGAACGGGGATTTCCGGCAGGGAGAGGGCAGCGCGTCGCTTGCCAATGCTTATGATACCTGTTCTGTCCGCAGGTGGCTGACGGAAGACTTTTACGATACGGCGTTTAACGCCGCTGAGCAGGCGCAGATCCTGACGCCCGGCGGGAACGAGGCTGCCCGGCCGGTTGGCGGGCGCGAAACGCGAGGCTTACGCTTCGCCGGAGCGTGGATCTGGAAGAGTTCAAAACAGGGAGCGCAGCATTTCTGGCCTGCGACGTGAACGCGGACGGCAGAGTGGGAGCGGATGACGCCCGCAGCATTCTGCGGGCAAGTGTTGCACTTGAAGATCCTGTTGGCTGGGAGGCGCTGCACGAAGCGCAGGCGTGCGTCCATGTGATCTATTCCGATATTTCAGGGGATGGCGCATCCAAAGAGAATTTGCTGATTTTTATTCCGTCTTTCGGGCGGTACGTTGCGTACCGGTTTGTACACACGGTTTCCGACGCGGTCCATGCAGACGTCCGGCGGATCCACAGCTGCAGCACGGCAAGCGCCGACTATGCGCTTGGAATCGACATTACAAAGACCGGAGAGTGGGAGTGCGCGCTCAGACTGACGGGACGCGGCAGATTCTGCGGCGGACAATTACAGCCTTACTTTTCCCGGCGAGAGTGAGGCGAGGATCTTTGCAGACCGTTATGAAATGGAAATGGTTTTTTCGGTTTCGCAGTACCCCGGCGACGAAAAGGCGCGTATGCTTCTGATCACGGATAACAAAGGCGTCAAATACCGTAAGCATTATTTTACAATCCCGTATTCCAACGCTGAAAAAAGGGATATCTGGGAAGCGGTCACGCATTATCAGGTGACGTTCAGATCGTCCGGAACGAGACGCGTCGGTCATTTTTGCGTTGAGATGTATAAAAAAGGCGGCGCCCCCGACAGCCCCTCTGCCGGGGGTTCTTTTTTCGGTCTTTCCATCCCGGAGGGTGGATTTTTGGACTTGACATGCGCGGCGATTGCCTGTAAAATATAAGAGAAAATCTCAAAGAAAAGAGGAAAAACACATGAAAAACTATTTTGATCTTTCCGGTCAGGTCGCGATCGTCACGGGCTGCTCCACCGGCCTCGGCGTACAGATGGCAAAGGCGCTCGCCAACCAGGGCGCAAAGATCGTTGCCGTCGCCCGCCGGCAGGCGATGATCGACGCGGTCGCCAAAGAGATCGCCGACGCCTTCGGCGTTGAGACGCTTGCCGTTTGCTGTGACATTACCGACACTGAAAAGGTCGACGCGATGGTGGATACCGTCCTTGAAAAGTTCGGTAGGATCGACATCGTGGTCAACAACGCCGGCACCGGCGCCGTCGCGCCCGCCGAGGATATCACGGACGAGCAGTTCGGCAACGAAATGAACATCGACCTGTTCGGCTCCTTCCGCGTCGCCCGCGCCGTGGCGAAGAAGGCGATGATCCCCGCGAAGTACGGCAGGATCATTAATATCGCCTCCATGTACGGCCTGGTCGGCAACAAGATCGCCGGCTCCGCGCCCTATCACGCGGCAAAGGGCGGCGTGGTCAACATGACCCGCGCGCTGGCGGCCGAGTGGGGCAAATACAACATCACGGTCAACGCCATCTGCCCCGGCTATTTTTATACCGATCTCACCAGAGACACGCTCAACAGCGATTTCTTCCAGCAAAACGCCAAAACCATGATCCCCGAGGAGCGCTACGGCGAGGAGGGCGAGCTTGATACCGCCGCGCTGTTCCTTGCGTCCCCCGCTTCCGCATACGTCACCGGCGTCAACCTCCCCGTGGACGGCGGCTATACCTGTATGTAACTCTATATTTTACGATTCTTACTGAACGGAGATGCAGGCGCAATCGCTTGCATCTTTGTTCGTTACAAACCCCGGAAAGGATGGAAGATCATGAAGAAAAAAATACAACAAACCGTATTATCGCTTTTGCTTTTTGCGCTGGTGTTTACGGCCGGTATCGCGCTGCTGCGCGCGCCGGCACGCGCAGAGAACCTCAGCGGCAGGAGTAACGATTACCGGTGGACGCTGACGGACAGCGGCACTCTGTATATCTCCGGCACCGGAAGGTATGGGGGCTTAAGTGATCAATATTACTGGACGCACGTGCGCAAGGTCGTGATCGATGAAGGCATAACGGAGATCGGGGACAGGGCGTTCAGGTATTACGAGGCACTGACGGATATCACGATCCCGGGCAGTGTCAAAACCATCGGCGAGTATGCGTTTCAAAACTGCATCGGCCTGACGCACGTTACGGTCCCGTACGGCGTGGAGCATATCGCACGGGGCGCATTTTATCTTTGCGCAAACCTCAAAAGCGTAACGCTTCCGGACAGTATCACCGCTATTGAAAACAGCGTGTTTTCGGAATGCGTCAGCCTTACGGACTGCAGGATCCCGGGTTCGGTCACGGTCATCGGCGAATACGCGTTCTATAACTGCCGCCTGCTCCCCTCCGTTTCCATCCCCTTAAGCGTCAGCACGATCAAGAGCGACGCGTTTTACGGCTGCAGCAGCCTGCGCGCCGTCGTCATCCCGAAAAACGTCAGCAAGATCGGGTACCGCGCGTTTGGGGATTGCGCGGCGCTTGATAGTCTCAGCGTTGCCGCCGGCAACCCGGTTTACCATTCGGCGAATAACTGTATCATCGAAACGGCAAAAAAGACGCTGGCCGTCGGCTGCAGAACCGGCGTGATCCCTGCCGACGGCAGCGTCACGGCCATCGGCAACGAAGCGTTCCGCGACTGCGCGGGGCTTACTTCCGTTTCCATCCCGGACTGCGTTACCGCCATCGGCGGGCATGCGTTTTTCGGCAGCGGCCTTGAAAGCGTCGTGATCCCGGACAGCGTGACGCTGCTTGACGACTACTCCGTGTTCCGCAACTGCCGGGGCTTGAAACGGGTCACGCTGCCGAACGGCATCAAAAAGATCCCGATGTATTGCTTTGAAAACTGCAGCAGCCTGGCGGAGATCGATATCCCTGCAAGCGTGACGTATGTCGGGAGCGACGCCTTCAGCGGCTGCACTTCCCTGAAAAAAATGACCGTCGCCGCCGGGAACCCGGTCTATCATTCGGCAGGGAACTGCATCATAAAAACGAACGACAAAGAGCTGGTCGCCGGGTGCGGCGCCTCCGTCATTCCGGACGACGGCAGCGTGACGAGCATCGGCAATTACGCGTTTCGGAACTGTGGCAGCCTGACGGCGCTGACGGTCCCTGCCGGCGTCACCACGATCGGAGATCATGCGTTTGAAGGCTGTTCCGCGCTGAAAAGCGTTGTGCTTGCCGACAGCGTTACGTGGATCGGCTCCTACGCGTTTCGCGACTGCGTCAGTCTTTCAAGCCTGACGCTGCCGGGGACTTGGATGCAAAAGCTCGGAAACTACGCGTTTGAAAACTGCAGAAGCCTTACGGGCGTGACCGTTCCCGACGGTGTGATGGATTTCGGTAACGCTTTTAAGGGCTGCACTGGCATGACAAGCGCAGTGTTTTTGAGTAAAAACGTTTCCTTCCCGGATGACGCGTTTGAGCGGGAAACCGTGATTTACGGGTATGCCGGTACCGATGTGGAGTGGTGCGCGAACCGGTATGGGAACCCGTTCGTTCCGCTGGACGGCCCCTATCTGACGCTGACGGTCCCGATAGTTGTCAACGACCCCGTCGTTAACGTCTGCGGGTTCGCGACCCCGGGCGCCGAGGTGCAGATCTTTGTGAACGACGAAAAAGCGGTTGCGGCGGATGCGAACGCGACCGGCAAATATTACGCGCACGTGCCGCTTGCAGGCGCGCGCTCCGGCAATGTTTTTACGATTCGGGCTGAGGTCTCTGTCAACGGCAAAACCGCGGAGCAGACGCGGCAGGTGACCTGCCGCCCCGATGAGATCGTGACCCGCGATTTCGATATGACCTACGGGGAATACGCGGTGCATATCACGGAGATGACCCCGGAGGTTTCGTACCGTCCGGTCCGAATTTCCTCCGGCGTGCCGTTTTCGTTCCGGGTCCGCGTCAGCAACAGCGAGCAGGTACGCGATCTGTTTGTCGTCAGCACCAAAAACGGCGAAAGCAAAAAACTGAAGCTGACCTTCCACCCGGCAAGCGGGACGTGGCTGGGGACCGGATTCTTTGACAACGACAGCCGTTACGCCCCCGGGACACTGACCGTGGAGGGCGTCGACGTCAGCGGCAGAGCGTTCAGTACGGGCTTTTCGCTGGATATCATCTTTTTGATCGATCCCTCCGGCTTTGTCTATGAGGCGGTGGAGAGCAACGTGCTTTCGGACGTGACCGCCGTGATCTGTTACCGCGACGCCGACGGGCGCAGGGTTTTGTGGAACGCCGAACCGGCGGGGCAGCTCAACCCCGTCACGACCCTTTCGGACGGCGCCTTTGCCTGGGACGTGCCCGAGGGGCAATGGCAGGTCCGGCTGTATAAAAACGGCTACGAGGACGCGCAAAGCGAGTGGATGGACGTGCCGCCGGAGCACACGAACGTGTATATCCCCATGGTCCGGATAGCCGACCCGCAGGTCGCCGAACTGACAGTCGATAAAAATGAAGCCCTGATCGCGTTCGATTGCTATATGGATATCGACAGCGTGACCGGCGGCGCCGTGAGATTTGACGGGTACACCGGCACGCTTGTTCCCACGGACCGCACCGAAACCGCGCAGGGCAGCGGCGTGTTTTACGCAAAAACCTTCCGGTTTACTCCCGATAAGGCGTTTTCGGAAACGGTCAGCGTTACGGCTGCGGGCGCGGTCAACTACGCCGGCAAAAAGATGCAGGCATTCGCCGCCGCCGTGGAGCTTGCCTCACAGCCGAAGAACCTGACGGTTTCTCAGGACGTCGTCTGCCTGTTCGGCAAAACGGCTGAGATCGGGATCTCCGCCGAAAACGCAGCCGGAAAAACCGTTACGGTCAGCGGGAACGGCGCGGCGCTCACGCTCTCCGAAACCTCCGTAAAGCTGGACGGCAGCGGCAGGGCGACGCTCACCGTTTCAGCGCAGATGGCGGGGAGTCAGACGCTGACTTTCCGGCTGGAGGGGACGTCTCTTACGGCGCAGACGACTGTGGAGGTCGATACCGTTACCGCGGCGCCGGCGTATACCCCCGGCGACGTGAACGGCGACGGCTCCATCGGCGCGGACGACGCGCGCCTTGCGCTCAGACGCAGCGTGGATCTGGAAAACTACCCGGAGGACAGCGCCGAATTCCTTGCCTGCGACGTAAACCTTGACGGCGCCGTGGGGGCGGACGACGCGCGGCTCATTTTACGCGCCAGCGTGGATCTGGAGGATCCGGCGGCGTGGGCACGGACATAGAGAGATCCGGTGTAATGATTACCGGAAGCACGGATCAATATTAAGGCAACACCGCACAATTCGCGGCGCACGCCTTGCTTGATCTTTATTCCGTCATCCTGCACAGATTTTCCTTGCCAACCGCCAGGTTGACGGCGTCAAATCTGTACAATCTGACGAAAAAATCTACTGCGCAAT
>JAFRNP010000147.1 GCA_017430145.1 Clostridia bacterium | reverse complement strand
TCTTCCGTCTCCGTCCTTTCCCCTATTGTAGCATTTCTTTCAGAACCCGGCAAGGGCATGCCCCTTCGGGGTGGCTGTCTTTTTGCCTCCGGTTCGGAATCTTAGAACTGATCTTTTGCCAACGATAATTTTACACTAAGCCGCAGGTTTGTGAAAAATGGGTATGGACAAGACTGCCGAAAAGGTGTATACTCTTTTTCGTATATTTATTCTGAAAAAGACTGCAGAAGAAAAGAGGGCAAACGCATGCATTGGTCAGAAGAAATCGCAGAAAGAATCATCAAACGGAACCCCGACAAGGAGGAATACGTCTGCGCGGCGGGCATCAGCCCCTCCGGCTCCATCCATATCGGCAACTTCCGGGATATCGCCACCAGCTATTTTGTGGTGCGCGCACTGTGGAAAAAGGGAAAAAAGGCGCGCCTGCTTTTCTCATGGGACGAATTTGACCGCGTCCGCAAGATCCCCGTCAACGTCGCCGCCGTGGACGGCGATATGGAGAAGTATATCGGCTTCCCCTACGCGGACGTCAGAAACCCGTTCCCGGGCACGCCGGAAAAGACCTACGCCGAATACTTTGAAAATGAGTTCATGCGTTCGATCGTGAAATTCGGTATCGATATGGACTACCGCTATCAGGCGCAGATGTACCGTTCGGGCAAGTACGCCGACCAGGTGATCCACGCCCTGAAAAAGCGCGGCGAGATCTTTGATATCCTCGATTCCCACCGGACCCAGACCGCGGCGGAAGGGGAGCGGGAGGCGTATTATCCCGTCAGCATCTACTGCCCCGCCTGCGGCAGGGACACCACGACGATCACCTCGCTCTCCGACGACTGCACGAAGGCGACGTATACCTGCAAGTGCGGGCACTGCGGGGACTTTGATTTTACGAAAGATTTCAACTGCAAGCTCTCCTGGAAGGTCGACTGGCCCATGCGCTGGATGTATGAGGGCGTGGATTTTGAGCCCGGCGGCAAGGACCACGCCAGCCCCAACGGCAGCTACGATACCAGCAAGGATATCTCCCGCGCGATCTTCGGCTACGAGCCGCCGCTGTTCCAGGGCTACGAATTCATCGGCATCAAAGGGACCACCGGCAAAATGTCCGGCTCCTCGGGCCTTAACCTGACGCCCGAAACGCTGCTGAAGATCTACGAGCCGGAGGTCATCCTCTGGCTGTACTCCAGAACCGAGCCGCTCAAGGCGTTCGACTTCTGCTTTGACGACGGTATCCTGCGCCAGTATTTTGAGTTCGATAAAATGTACAACGCCGTAAAGGACGGCAGCGCCAGCGACGCGCACAAGGCGATCATGTACAATACCGAGGTCGCCGGCAGGGAGCTGCACACCGTGCCCATGAGCCTGCTGGTGCAGCTTGGCAGTGTTGTGGATTTCAACGTCCCGATGCTGGAGACCGTGTTTGAAAAGATCGGCACGCCCTACAAGTACGCCGAATTCAGCGACCGGCTGGAACGCGCCAAGTTCTGGCTGCAGACCTGCGCGCCCGAAAACGTGAACAGACTGCGCACGCTGCGCAACTGGGACGTATACGAGGAGCTGGACGACAGCGCGAAAAAGGAGATCTCCCTGCTGCACGCCTACATCGAAAAGGGCGGCTATACGCTGGACGAGCTCAACACCGCGCTCTACGATATCCCGAAGCAGGTGTTCGGCTACGATATGGACGAAAAAACGCTCAAGGCCTGCCAGGGCTCGTTTTTCAAGACCGTATATAAGCTTCTGATCGACAAGGAAAAGGGTCCGCGCCTGTATCTGTTCCTGTACGCCATCGACCCGAAAAACTACGTTTCGCTTCTCGATTTCTCCACCCCGAAGACCGAGGCGGAGCTGGCGAAGCCGGAGGAAGCCCCCGTACAGGAGGAGAAGCCGCAAAAGGTCTACGGCGATCCCGACCCGGTGGCGCCGGTGCTGGAGACGCGCGTCTCCATTGACGACTTCAAAAAGACCGACCTGCGCGTTTGTAAGATCGTGAAAGCGCAGGAGATCCGCAAATCCAACAACTGCCTGAAGCTGACCCTGGACGACGGGATCGGCGAGCGGGTGATCGTTTCCAGCATCAAGCACGACTATACCTGCGAGGAGCTGGTCGGCAAAAAGATCATCGTGGTCGCCAATCTCGAACCCGCCCGCATCACGGGCGTGGAAAGCAACGGGATGCTGCTTGCCGCCACCAACAACGCCTGCGGCTGCCAGGTGATCTTTGTAGACGATATCGTCCCCGCGGGAACGCGTATCCTGTAAACCGGCGCGCTTTTATTCTGTCCCGCCATTCCATGAACGGTCGGAGGCTTTTCCCTGTACGGCGGAAAGCCTCCTTTTTCATCCGCTTTTATTACTGCCGGCAAGCCGCCATAAACGTTTCCACTCTTTCTTTATCCATCCGGTTATGGGCGAAGCCGCTCTGTTTGAAGTAGCTGCCCACGATGCCGCCGTCGGAAAGGGCGAGCTGCGCGGCGCAGTTTTCGGCGGTCATGCCGGCGCCCACGACCAGCGGGAAATCTCCCAGGTATTCGCGGAAAGTGCGGATCTTTTCAATGTCCGTCTCGATCCCGGTCCCTTCCCCCGTGACGACGATGGCGTCGCAGTGATTCCTGCCGATGGCAAGGTCCTCTTCAAGGGTCCTTCCGGAGTTCACCGGCTGGTATTTGAACCGGACGCCGCCGAGGATCAGGATATCGCCTTTGTTTTTCAGCTCGTCCGCGATCTGAAAATACCTGTTTTCCGTTTCGGGCTTCAGGTGTCCGCAGATGGAATCCACCTGGATGAACTTTGCGCCGTATTTTTCCGCCAGTTCCCAGCTCTTTCTCAGGCTGTTCCCGAGGATGTTGACGCCGCGGATGCAGCCGGGATAGTCCTTCTGCAGCATCTGCAGAACCGCTTCCGCGTCATAGGAGGAGCCGAAATAGTTTTCGACCAACACGGCGGTGACGTCGGCGGCAAGCATCAGTTCGGTCTCTTCTCTCGCGATCTTCAGGACCTCGTCACGGTCGCTGCCCAAAAGGTGCAGCATACCGATGATGGGTTTGTCCGTTCCGAATACCTGCAGGAATCTCTCTCTCGTGTTGTTCATCGTCATGTTTTTGTACCTCTCTTTCGTGTTGTTGACCCCATTATACGTCGGTTTGTTTCAAAAAAGGTCGCTTTGCGTGCGACAAAACGCCTGGATCTCATTTTTTTGCAATCGGCGTCCGGTTTTGCAGCAGGCGCCGCACTTGACAAACGCCGGTACTGAGCATATTATTATGACTAAGATCCATATATTGATTCGGAGGTCTGCTTTATGATAAAAACAGCCAAAAAGGGCGTTGCCCTGCTGCTTTCCCTGCTCCTTATGCTGACGGTTTTCACCGCGGCGCAGATCCCCGCTGCGGCACAGGACGAGCACAGCGCGGTTTATTATGTCTATAACGATCTGGTCAGTTACGGCCCGGATTCCGCCATGTTCCTGACTGCCGGCGCCCGGTTCTACGTGCGGCAGGAGATAGACGGAGAGCCCGCCGAACCGCCGATCCTGGCGAGTCCGTATGTTACCGTAGACCCCACGCCCGTTTTGCTTGGGCCCGACGTGTTCGGCAGGCCGCAACAGCAGTATTACCGCTGCACGGTCAGTGAGAACGTCCCCGAATGCATGGCGATGAGCGGCGGTTTTCTCATGGGCTTTGAGGACCCTGTTTTCTGTAAATCCTGCGCAACAATTACGGCGGAGAAAAAGGAGCTGGTCGCGACGACGAAGGACGGCAAAGTCTATCACGACGGCGATACCGTGGTCCTGCAGCCGGGCGAGACGGTCCTTCTGAGCTTTGATCTGACCGGCGGCGCTGAGATCCCTTCAAGCGCATGGAGCACTTCCGAAACCCAGTTCCTGGTGCCGGGCTGGTTTGCCGACGGCCTGCGTTGTGCCGGCTTTACCGTACCGGAGGACCCCGTTTTTGAGGGCGATATGTTCTATGCCTCCGTCAGCGCCGGGGAAGGGCTTGCTGCCGGTACACAAGGCGTTCTGCCGGTCCGGTTCGTCCAGCAGCGGCACGTTTTCGGAGAAAACGCCATCGGTTGGGAAAACGCCATGGCGGTATACCGCGGCGACCTGTACTTCAAGGTAGCCGGGGAGCAGGCGGTCAAGCCCGGCGACGTGGACGGCGACGGTGAAGTGTCCGCCATGGACGCCCGCTATGCCCTGCGCAGATCCGTTGACCTTGAGGATTATTCCGAGGGTTCGCCCGCCTTTCTTGCCTGCGACGTGGACGGCGACGGTATCGTGACCGCCACCGACGCCCGCCTGATCCTGCGCGCTTCCGTCGGGCTTGAGGATCTGGAAAAACTCGGCTGAGCGCCCTGCCTCCCGTGCGCGTCTAAGTGAAAACCATGTGCCGACGGCGCTGTTTGGTGCCGTCGGTTTTATCTTTTTTAATTTTTATTATATATTAGATTTTTCCAAAATATTTTTAATACAGATATTGATTCTTTTTTTGAATTTTGTTATAATAGTTAACAATACGGCAAAAAACGACAGGAATCGTCTGCTGCGCGGATTTTTTACGCCGTCGGCGGCAGTTACGGAAAAATGCCTGATAAACGGAGCGGAGGTGAGCGTGTATGATCGATATCCATTGCCATATCCTTGACGGGGTGGACGACGGGTCCTACTGCCTTGCCGAATCCGTGGAAATGGCAAAGGTCGCCGCCGAAAGCGGCACGGAGCAGATCATCGCCACGCCCCACGCCAACGCGCCGGGCAGGGGAGAACTTCCATGGGGCGATATGCTTGTCAAAAAGCTTGCCGGTCTCAACAAAAAACTGAAAGAAAAAAAGATCCCGCTGACGGTCTGTCCCGGGCAGGAGGTCTTCTGTACCGGCGATATCCTCCGGCTTCTGGAAAGCGGCGAGATCATCACGTTAAACGGCTCCCGGTATCTTCTGGCGGAATTTGATTTTTATTCCCGCGCCGAATCGATCCTTGACCGGTGCGATATGCTGCTTTCGGCGGGCGTCGTGCCCGTGGTGGCGCATCCGGAAAGGTACGAGGCGCTGAAGGAGGATGAGCATACGGCTTACCGCCTGAAGCGCAGAGGTTGTCTTTTGCAGCTCAACAGCGGCAGCCTGTTCGGGGATTTCGGCAGGTCCTCGGAGCGTGCGGCGCACGGCTTTCTGGCGGAGGGGCTGGCCGATTTTATCGCCAGCGACGCCCACAGCCCTTACGTGCGGACGCCCTTTATGGCGGACGTGCATGAAATGGTCAGCGACATGTATTCGCTGGATTACGCCGAGCTGCTGTTTTCCGAAAACCCCGGCCTTCTGCTCCGGGACAAAGAGATACATCCTTTTTATTGAGAGGTGAAAGTAACGATGATGCGATTGCTGCGTATTGCGATCACTGTACTGTTTGCGGCAACGCTTGCGCTGTTCGGGTGGTACTGGTACCGGGACGAGGTCCGTGCCGATAAAACGACGCCGGTCATTACGATCGACGGCGAGATGCTCACGGTGTCTCTGCACGCGACGGATGAGGATCTGCTGGCGGGTGTGACGGCGTATGACCAGAAGGACGGCGATCTGACCGACCGCGTATTTGTGGAATCCATCTCCAAATTCTCCGAACCGGGGATCTGCAAGGTCTATTATGCGGTGTGCGACAATGATAACCACGTTGCCAGCGCTTTTCGTAAGATCACCTATCAGGGCTATGTCTCCCCGCATTTTTATCTGAACCGGTCTTTGTGCTTTTCGCAGCTCGAAACGATTAACGCCGGCAGCGTGATCGGCGCGACGGACGTGCTGGACGGGGATATCAGCGACAACATCATCATCACGTCCGCAGATTATGAGTACGGGGTGCTTGGGACCTACACCGTTAAAGCGGAGGTCAGCAACAGCAAGGGCGACCAGATCTCCATCTCCCTGCCGATGATCGTGGAGGACCGCAATATCAATGCGCCTGCGGTGACGCTCTCCAGTTACCTGATCTATCTGCCGAAGGGCAAGACCATCGATCCGCTCAACTATTTCGTTTCCGCCGTTGACAGTTTCGAAGCGGACGTTTCCTCAACGCTTTTCATGGAAAATGATTTTCAGCAGGGGCAGACAGGGATCTTCAGCTTCCATTATTATGTGACGGACTCGCTTGCCAGAATGGGACACGCCGTTCTGACGGTCGTGGTGGAGTAAGATGCAGGAAAAAAAGAAAGACAAAAAAATCATTATCGAATGGCACAGCATATTCCGCGATCTCAGAAGAAATCTGATCTTTATCGTGATGAGCGTGCTGATCGGGCTCATGGGGATCTTTATCGTGCGCGACAGTATGTACTCGCCGGAGTATTCGAGCGTCGCAACGCTTGTGGTCAGCGCAAAGATCGGCAACACGAACCCTTACGCGAACCTGTCGGTTTCTTCCGAAATGGCCAAGGTGTTCGCCGAGGTGTTCGTGCAGCCCTCCATGCGGGAAAAGGCTGCCCAGCAGCTTGAGACCGGCGGGTTTAGGGGGGCGCTGACGGCAAAAGCCATCGAAGGGACCAACCTGCTGCAGCTCACCGTTACCACCGATAACCCGGAGCTCTCTTACCGGGAGCTGTGCGCGGTGCTGAAGGTGTATCCGGAGATCTCCGATATCGTTTTTGAAAACGCGGTGATCGACGTGATCAAAATGCCGTCCATGGCGCATTATCCGTCCAATTCGATGCCGAAGGCAAACGCCGCCGCCATCATGGTGTTTGCGGTCATCCTGTCCGTCGGCGGTTTTGTCGGGCTCTCGATCCTGCGCGATACCGTAAAGACCGAGGCTGCGTTTGCCGACAAGATCGACGCGAAGCTTTTCGGCGTGATCCCCCACGAGCGGAAAAACCAGCCCCTTCAGGGACTGTTCCGCAGGGGCAAGCGGGGGCTTCTGATCAACGAGGGCATGGCGGTCAGCCTGAAGTTCTCCGAGAGCTTCTATCAGATCGCAGCCAAACTCTCATATATGCAGCGGATGTCCGGCGCAAAGGTGTTCGCGGTCCTCTCTGTAGCGGAAAACGAGGGAAAATCCACCGTGGCGGCAAATATCGCCCTTGCGCTTGCGAGCAAGGGGAGCAGGGTGCTCCTGTTTGATATGGACCAGAAAAAGCCGGCGCTGTATAAACTGTTCGGACTCAAATACGAGGAGAACGCCGAGCTCGGCGACCTGCTTTCCGGTAAAATAACCGGGCAGAAATTCAAGGCGCGGCAATACAAAAAGAGCACCCTTTATTTTGCGGTCAATACCGCTGCGCATAAGGGCTCCCAGCAATGGATCAGCAACGGTACCGTCAGACGCACGATCGACGCCATGCGTGACGAATACGATTATATCATCGTCGATACCGCGCCCATAACGGTGGATTCCGGCGTGACGGAGATCGTCCAGTTCGTGGATAAAAGCGTATTGGTGGTGCGTACGGACGTGGTGCCTGCGGCGACCGTCAACGATTCGATCCTGACGATCAATAACCTTACCGCGGGATTTGCCGGCTGTATCCTCAACGACGTGTACCCGGAATTCTCCTTCGCGGGGCAGATCGGTTTTGACGAGACGGGGTATTACTACACCCGGCATTACGGCAAGTACGGCAAATACGGAAAGTACGGAAAGTACGGCAAGTACGGAAAATACAACCGCTACGGCAAATACAGCCGGTACGGCGGATATGACAGATACAGCCGCTACGGCAAGTACAGCCGGTACGGCAGTTACGGAAGATACAGCCGGTACGGGTCCGTGTACGATGATCCTGAAGCGGACGAAGACGGCGAAGAGACGGCAGGCGACGGAACGGAATGATCCGTACGGCTGCGACCAAAGGCGGTGAAACCAAATGGCTGAGGAAGCTGTAAAAACGGAAAAGCGCGCGAAAAAGAACGAATTCATACCGTTTTATTTCAGCGATTTTGTAAAAGGCGCAAAAAAATTCTGGTGGATTGTGGTGCTGCTGACGGTGCTGTTCGGCGGCGTGCGGTTCTATTTCAGCTACAAGTCCTACCGGCCGGAGTATACGACCTACGCGACCTTTACCATCAGTACGTCTACCAACTCCGGCAGGACCGACGGCGGTATGACGTCCTATTCCTACTATTACGACAGCGCCATGACCTCCCAGCTTGACGCTGCGTTCCCGTATATCCTTGCGAGCAATATCCTGCAGGACGCGATCTGTGAGGAGCTGGGGTATTCCTATCTGCCGGCGGTCCTTGAAACAAAATCCGTAACCGGCTCCAATATGTTTACGATCTCCTGCCGCGGCAGCGATCCGCAGCAGGTCTACGACGTGATCATGTGCGCCATCGACAAATGTCCGGAGGCGGCGAGGTACGTCGTCGGTAAGATCAAGTTTACCATGATCACGAACCCCTACCTGCCCACAGCGCCGTCCAACAGGAATTCCTTTGTCCGGGACGCTGCCCAGGCGGCGGTCGTCGGAATGTTTCTGGGCGTAGTCTGGATCCTTTTGTACTGTATCTCCAGAAAGACGATCCGCACCAAGGAAGATATCAGCGAGGTATTGGGGCTGGAAGCGCTCGGCACGCTGCCCCGGGTCTCTTTCAAACGCTATAAGCAGCAGATCGACCGGTCCGTTTTATGGACGAACCCGAACGTGGGACGCGGCTTTATGGAATCTCTGCGTCTGCTGCGAAACACATTGGTGCATGCGATGCGCCCGGAGGAAAAAACGGTCCTCGTGACCAGTACCGCCCCCGGCGAAGGCAAGACCACGGTCGCGGCAAATCTTGCGCTGTCTCTGACGGATCTGGGCAAAAAGGTGCTGCTGGTCGACTGGGATATCCGCAACCCGAGTATCCTTGAGGTGTTGGATATCGACCCCGAAACCATCAAAGCGCCGGAGGACGGCACGTCCTACCGGATCACGGAAAACGCCGAGTACGGCATTTCGCTGATGACCTTTCCGTCCAGGAAAAACTACTGGAAGCGCATGCGCGCCGAGTACGTCAAGGAAGTGCTGGATACGCTGCGCGACGACTATGACTGCATTCTGATCGATACGCCTCCCTGCGGGCTTATCTCGGATACCTCCGTGATCGCGCAGGCGGTGGACGCCGCCGTATACGTGATCCTGCAGGATACGGTCCGCATCTCCCGCATCAAAAACGGGCTTGAAAACCTGCTGGACAGCGACGCGCGGGTGATCGGCTGCATATTCAACGGCGCCGAGAGCGGGATCACCGGCTACGGTGAAAATTACGGCTACAGCAGATACAGCTTTTACGGCAAATACGGCTACGGCTACCGGTACGGCTACGGCTACCGGTACGGCTACGGGTACCGGTACGGCAAATACGGCTACGGTTACGGCAAGGGCTACGGCGACGATGCGCCTGAAAAGAAGCGTGCCTCCAAGCGCCGCAGATCCTCCGGCAAGTCCGGCGGCGAAGACAACGGCAAATGAAAAGAGCGTTCAACAAAAAAGTCCTGAAAACGATCTGGCGGGAATGGAAATGGATCTTCGGCTATATCAGACGGTATAAGCAGACCATTTTCGTCTACATCGCTTTCGGTATCATGGCATCCGTTTTGTCCGTCGGCGGGACGGTGGCCTCCAAATATCTGATCGACGCGGTCTTAAGCGGCGACCGGACCGTGCTGTGGAACGCCGCGGCGGCGGTCATCGGGCTGATGGTTGCCCAGATCCTGTTTCAGGCGCTTTCCGAGCGGATCACCGCTGTACTGAGCACCCGGGTCGGCATCGAGCTGCGCAACGAGATCTTTTCCCGGGTGGTGCGCGCCGAATGGGAAAAGATCGGCGTCTTCCACTCCGGCGAGCTGCTCAACCGCCTGGAGGGGGACGTGTCGACCGTTACCTCCGGGGTGATCAATTTTATTCCCAGCGCCTTTTCCAAAGCGCTGACCTTTGTGCTCTCCTTTGCGGTCGTGCTGTATTACGACCGGGTGATGGCGTTTCTGGCGCTGCTCAGCGCCCCGTTTTTCGTGTTCTCCTCCCGGTTTCTGGTCAAAACGATCCGGGAATTCAATAAGGAGAGCCGGGAAATGAACGGCAAGGTCCTTTCCTTTTCGGAGGAGGCGCTGCAGAACCTGCAGATCATCAAGGCCTTCGACCTGCTTAACCAGTACATCGGGTCCTTCCGGCAGCTGACGGAAGCCTACCGGACGGTGCGGCTGAAATATGAAAAATTCAATATCCTGATGACGATGGTCCTGTCCTTTCTCGGGATGCTTGTCTCTTACGCCTGCTACGGCTGGGCGATCTACCGCCTTTGGAACAAGCTGATCACC
Organism: Clostridia bacterium; assembly: GCA_017430145.1. Lineage (GTDB taxonomy): Bacteria > Bacillota > Clostridia > Oscillospirales > Acutalibacteraceae > RUG806. Next base: position 44,935 of record JAFRNP010000147.1, on the reverse strand, counting down.
GTGGGGACCATGACGCTGTTCCTGCAGATCTCCGGCATGCTGACGTCCTCCTTCTCGTCGCTGGCTTCTCTGGCGCCGCAGATGGTCTCCGTGTCCACGGGCGCCGGCAGGATCATGGAGATCACCCGCTTTGAGGCGGAGACGGACGCGGACCGGGAACGTGCCGAGGCGCTGCTTGCTAAGGCGGACGGCGGCGTTACGGTCGACGTGAGCGGCGTGACCTTTTCCTACCGCAATACCGGCAGGGACGTGCTGCGGGATATCACTTTGCGTATCGCCCCGGGGGAACGGCTGGCGGTGGTGGGGCGATCCGGCAACGGAAAGACCACGTTTCTGAAGGTCCTGCTGGGGCTTCTTCACCCGTCGTCCGGCCATGCCGCGCTGCATGTGGCGGGGGAGACGATCGATATTTCCGACAGTACCCGCCGTTTCTTTTCGTACGTGCCGCAGGAAAGCCTCCTGTTTTCGGGCACGGCGGCTGAGAACCTGCGGCTTGTAAAGCCCGACGCCACCGACGATGAGCTGATGCACGTATTGGGCCTTGTGTGCCTGGACGATTTTATCAGCGCCCGTCCGGAGGGGCTGAACTGCCAGGTCGGTGAAAACGGCAGCAACCTTTCCCGCGGGCAGCTGCAGCGTTTCCTGATCGCCCGCGCGGTCCTGCGGGGGGCGCCGATCATGCTGCTGGACGAAGCGACAAGCGCCCTTGACCCCGGGACCGAGGCGCGGGTCCTGTCCAATATCATCCGGGATGACCCGAAAAAGATCGTGATCCTGACCACACACCGCAACAGCGTGCTTGCCCATTGTACCCGGGTCTGCGACATGACCGCCGAAGGGCGCCTGACGCCGCTGGAAAACAAAACGATACCGACTTTTGACGAGGAATAAGAAATGAAACTGAGGGACTGGGACCAGCTGCCGCAGGATATGCAGAACGACGCGGTACGGGTCTACTATGACATTTTGCAAAGCAAGCGGCGCTATCTGGTGATAAAGCGTCTGTTTGACGTGGCGGCTTCCGCTTCTTTGCTCGTCCTTCTGTCTCCGCTTTTTGCTGTGACCGCGATCGCCATCCGCATCGAATCCCCGGGGCCGTTCATGTACCGGCAGACGCGAAAAACGGCGTATGAGCAGGATTTCAGGATCCACAAATTCCGTTCCATGTACATCGGGTCGGACAGGGGCCGTCTGCTCACCATGAAAAACGATTCGCGGGTCACGCGCGTCGGCGCGTTTATCCGCAAGTATAAGATCGACGAGCTGGGGCAGCTCATCGACGTGCTGCGGGGCGATATGACCTTTGTGGGCGTGCGCCCGCAGGTCCAGAAGTATGTGAACCATTATACGGATGAGATGAAGGCGACGTTCCTGCTGCCTGCAGGCATCACGTCCCTGGCAAGCATCTATTACCGGAACGAAAACGATCTGCTGCTGGGGCATAAAGATCCCGAAAAGCTTTATCTGACGGAGATCCTGCCCGACAAAATGAATTACAATCTGCTGGGCATCAGAAAATTGGGGCTGGGGTATGAGCTGAAGATCTTCCTGATGACGATCCTGACGGTATTCGGCAAGGATTATAAGCCCGCAAAACAGTTGTATACGACGGCGTTTATGCCGGAAGAACCGGAAGAGGAACAGTCTTCGGAACAGGTCAAGGAACCGGCGGAGGTGACCAATGGCTAAACAGATCGGCATTTTGTCCGCCTGCGCCCACAGGCTTTACCTGTACCGGCCGGAGCTGTTTGACAGCTTGCGGGGCGACGGGTACGTCATCACCGTGTTCGGCCCGGAACCTCAGGCGCTCGGCGACAAGTGGCTGAAAAAAGAGGGGATCCGCTACATTGCGCTGCCCCTGACCCGCAAGGGCGTCGATCCGCTGGCGGAATACAAGGCGAAGGCGCTGATCGTCAGAACGGTCCGGGAGCTCGGCGTCGGCCTGCTGTTCTCTTACGGGATCCGTTTCGCGCCGCTGGCAAACAACGCCGCGCGCAGCGCCGGGATCCCCTGTATGAACGTGATCAACGGCGCCGGCAGCCTGTTCGGCGCCGAAGGCGCCGCCGGCAAGCTCAAACGGCTGGCGATTCTGCCGTATATCCGTTTTTCGCTGCGGTATTCTTCCCGGATCGTCTTCCAGAACCTCGACGACCGCCGGCAGTTCGCCTCTCTGCGGCTGGGGCGGGAGGCGCGGTATCTCAACGTCAACGGCTCGGGCGTCAACGCGGACCGGTACCCGGCGTACCCGCTGCCCGAGGCGCGCATTTTCGGTTATACCGGCCGCCTGAATCCCGAAAAGGGGATCGGCGAGCTGCTTTGCGCATTTGAAAAGGTCCTTGAAACCTGTCCGGACGCAAAACTCCGTCTGGCGGGGGAGCCGGACGGGATCGCAGATACGCCTGCGCAGGCGCGTCTCGATCGCCTGTGCGCGTCGGGGCAAGTGGAGTATCTCGGGGAGATCGACGACGTTCCCGGTTTTCTCCGCTCGATCCGGTATTTTGTGTTCCCCTCTTATTACCGCGAGGGGACCCCGCGGGTGATCCTGGAGGCAATGTCATGCGCCCGCCCCGTGATCACGACGGACGCCACCGGCTGCCGGGAGACGGTCAGGGACGGTTATAACGGGCTGCTTGTGAAGGCGCGCGACGTGGAGTCCCTGACGGCGGCGATGCTTCGTTTTTGCGGCGACGACGACATGACGGCGGAAATGGGGCGCAATTCCCGTATCTTTGCGAAAGAGAAATTCGACGTTTACGCGGTCAACCGTGTGCTGACCGATGAAATAAAAAAACTATACTGAGGAATCGAGGATATCCTATGGCATCCGGAATCTGTCAGGCGCTGACGGAAGGCAGGGCGGCGCTCTCCGTGATCGGGCTCGGCTACGTGGGCATGCCCATTGCCGTCGCCTTTGCACGGCACGTAAAGGTGATCGGTTTTGACTGCAACGAAAAAAAGATCGGAACGTATCTCGGCGGCGCCGACCCGACGGGGGAAGTCGGGGATGCCGCGGTCAGGAATACGTCGGCAGTCTTTACGGCGGACCCGGCGCGTCTGCGGGAGGCGCTGTTTCACATCGTCGCGGTGCCAACGCCCGTCAACGGCGACCATACGCCGGATCTTTCCCCGCTGGAGAGCGCGTCGCGTACCCTCGGCCGGAACCTGACGCCCGGCAGCGTGGTGGTTTTTGAATCCACGGTCTATCCCGGCGTCACGGAAGAGGTCTGCAAGCCGATCCTCGAGCGGGAATCGGGGCTTGTGTGCGGCGCCGATTTCAAGATCGGGTATTCGCCGGAGCGGATCAACCCGGGCGACCGCGTACACAGGCTCGAGACCATCGTCAAGGTCGTTTCCGGTATGGACGCCGAGACCCTGGACGCCGTTGCCGACGTGTATTCGCTGGTGGCTAAGGCCGGTGTGTACCGTGCCGAAAGCATCCGGGTGGCGGAGGCCGCAAAGGTGATCGAAAACAGCCAGCGGGATATCAACATCGCCTTTATGAACGAGCTTTCGATCATTTTCAACCGTATGGGCATCGATACGAAGGCCGTGCTGGAGGCCGCCGGAACAAAATGGAACTTTCTGCCTTTTACCCCCGGCCTGGTCGGCGGGCACTGTATCGGCGTGGACCCCTATTACCTGACATATAAGGCGGAGCGCATGGGCTACCACAGTGAGGTCATCCTTGCCGGACGGCGCATCAACGACGACATGGGCAGATACGTGGCGGAAAATGCGGTCAAAAGCCTGATCGCCGCCCACAAGCCCGTAAGGGACGCACGCGTTGCGATCCTGGGCTTTACGTTCAAAGAAAACTGTCCCGATACCCGCAATACCAAGGTCATCGATATCGTGAAAGAGCTGGGCGAGTACGGCGTTACGCCCCTGATCTGCGACCCGGCGGCGGACAAAGAGGAAGCAAAACGGCTGTACGGGATCACCTTTGCTCAGCCCGGGGAGATCCGCGATATGGACGCCGTTATCCTCAGCGTTGCCCACGACTGTTTCAAAGCGCTGTCCCCCGAAGACGTGGACGCCTTTTTCGGCGGCGGCAAAAAGGTCCTGCTTGACGTGAAGGGCCTTTTCTCCCGCAGCGAATACGAAGCCCGGGGATATCTGTACTGGAGGCTGTAAGCATGGGGTATACCGAAGTCGTTTTCCCGGAAAACGCGGTCTTTCTCGTCACCGGCGGCGCCGGCTTCATCGGCTCCAACCTTTGTGAGGCGCTGCTGCGCATGGGCTATACCGTCCGTTGCCTGGACGATCTTTCAACGGGAAAAGCGGAAAACACGCAGCTGTTCGCTGACGATCCCGCCTATACGTTTATCAAAGGCGACGTCAAGGATCCCGACGTGTGCCTCGAAGCCTGCCGGGGCGTGGATTACGTGCTCCATCAGGCGGCGTGGGGCTCGGTGCCCCGCAGCATCGAAATGCCGCTGTTTTACTGCGCCAACAATATTTCCGGCACGCTGAATATGCTGGAGGCCGCAAGAAGATGCGGCGTAAAAAAGTTTGTGTACGCATCCAGCTCCTCGGTGTACGGCGACGAGCCGAACCTGCCGAAAACGGAGGGAAGAGAGGGCAATCTGCTTTCTCCTTACGCCCTTACAAAGCGCTGCGACGAGGAATGGGCGAAGCAGTATACGCTGCATTACGGGCTCGATACCTACGGCCTGCGGTATTTTAACGTGTTCGGGCCGCGGCAGGATCCGGACGGGGCGTACGCGGCCGTGATCCCGAAATTCATCCGGCAGCTGCTTGCAGGCGAGCGTCCCACGATCCACGGGGACGGCAGACAGAGCCGGGATTTCACCTATGTGGAAAACGTGGTGGAGGCAAACCTGAAGGCGTGCGCCGCGCCGTCGTCCGCGGCGGGGCAGGCGTTCAATATCGCTTACGGCGGCAGAGAATACCTGATCGATATCTATTACGGGCTTACAAAAGCGCTCGGCGTGGATATCCAGCCCGTTTTCGGGCCGGACCGCGCAGGCGACATCAAACACTCCAACGCGAATATCGAAAAGGCGCGTGCGCTGCTCGGCTATCAGCCGGACTGGTCCTTTGAACGCGGGATAAACGCCGCGATCGAATGGTACAGGAGGCATCTGTAATGACCGGCGGTACGATCATTTGTATGGGCAATTTTGAGCTGCCCGACCTTAACGCCGCCGCGCACCGGGTCGTCAACAACGGAAAGCTGTTCCGCCGCCTCGGGTTCGAGACGGTCTTTCTCGGCGTCAGCCGTAAAGAAGGCGGCTTTTCCGGGACCGTCAGACGGGAATACGGTTTCGGGTTCGATATGTACGAGCAGGCGTACCCGGCGACCACCCGACAGTGGGTAAAGCAGATCTTTGACGTCGGCAGCCTTTGCCGTCTGGCAGATCGGTATCCGGATACCGTCGCCGTCCTCCTTTACAATACGCAGTATGCGACGCTGCTTGCCGCGCGGCGCGCGTTCCATAAACGCGGGATCCGTGTGCTGTACGACTGTACCGAATGGAACGGCTATACGGAGGGAAACGCCCTGAAACGGGCGGTCAAGGCCCTGGACAGCCGCCTGATCGAAAACCGGCTTCCCGAAAGCTGCGACGGCCTGATCGCCGTCAGTACGACGATGCAGAAACGGTACGAAGGCCGTACGCCGCTGCTGCTTCTTCCGCCGCTGGTGGATACCGCCGCCGCCGTCTGGCGGCAGACGCCGCGGCTTAACGATACGTTTACCTTCTGTTACGCGGGCGAACCTTCCGATAAGGATCGGCTGGACCTGCTGCTGCAGGCGTTTGCCCGTCTGCCTGCCGGGAAAGCAGTCCTGCGAATCATCGGGATGACTGCCGGGGCTTATGCCGCAGGCAGTCCGGACGCCGAAGGAAGCGTGCCTGCGGGTGTGGAATTTACCGGCAGGCTCGGGCATGATGAGACGGTACGGGAAATTCTCGGCTGCGGCTGTTTTGTTTTTTTGCGGGAGCCGAACCGTCGGAACACGGCGGGCTTCCCCACGAAATTTGTTGAAGCGTGTACCTGCGGCGTGCCTGTGATCACGACCGCCGTCAGCGACATAGAACGATATGCGGATGAACGGTGCCTTATTGTCCCGGAGATCACCGTCGACGGGATCGTATGCGCCATGCTGGACGTTCTTGCCCGGCCGTCCCGCCCCCGTACCCTCAGGGATACGTTTGATTACGCACGCTACACCGACGGCTGCCGCCGGTGGCTTGAAAGGATCCCATGCAGAAAAGAATGACCGTACCGATCAATAAATCCGTCCAGACCGTGCTGCAGATGGTGTCCGTTCTGTATCTGATGGCATGGTCTGTGTCGCCGCCCCTTCAGATCTCGATGCTCTTCCGTCTGATCGCGCTGGGGCTGGCCGCGGTGTGGTTTCTGATCGAGTTTTTCCGCCGGTTTGAATTTACAAAGATGCAGATCTGGTGCGCGCTGTTCATGGCGGCGATCATAATCGTCACGTATCTGAAAAAGGGCGCCGGCAGCGTGCTCGGCGAGATCGCCACCTATATGATGGTCCTTGCCTTTTTTATCAATATCTACAGTTCGGACAACTGGCAGAATTATCAGGTCATTGTGCCTGTAACGCTGATCCTTCTGATTTTTTTCAACTACCGTACGGCTTCCACGCTGTCGGCGGACGCGACGATCGCCCGGCGTCTGGTGCGGGATTCGGAGGAACTTTACGATTTTCTGCGGCAGGGTGTCGGCGGTTATGGGCATATCTATCTTCAGGTCTGTATCTCGCCCGTGGTCTATGCATGGACGCTGAAATCCTTTGAACAGCACAAGTTGTTTTTTGTGCTCGGCATACTGTGGATCGTTACCTTCTGGTGGGTCCTTCTGAATGCGGGCTATTCCATTGCGATCATCTCCTCAGCCGTGTCGCTGATCATCCTGCTGTTTTACCGCAGGCGCAGCATCCTTCCTGCCTTTGTCTTATCCGTTGTCCTGATCGTTGTCGGGGTCCTGATGCTGGTGTATGTGGAGGACTTCCGCAACTTTATCCTTCAGATCTTTGACGGGACCAAGGTCGTGCGTAAGATCGAGGATCTTCTGAGTACTGCAGAGGGCGAAACGGCGGATTCCTTCGCAACGCGTATCACCCGATACGGTTACAGCCTGCAGACCTGTCTGCAGTACCCCATTATCGGCGGTTGGCTTTTTGACGCGAATTACGGCGGGCACTCCGAGATCCTCGATACGTTTGCAAAATACGGGGTCTGGGGCGGCGTGCCCACCCTGTTCATGATTTTTTATGCGCCCCATGATTTCAGAAAGCGGAGTTCTTCCAGAACGGTCCTTGCGACTGCCAACGCCCATACGCTGGTGATCGCACTGGTATCGTTGTTCGACCCCTTTGTGTTCCAGGTGTATTTTCCGCTTCTGATCCTTTGCCCGGTGATGTATACCGATATTATAAGATGGACGGAGGAAGACAATGACGATTCTTTGGACGGTTAACCTGATCCCGCGCGACGCTGCCGCGGCGCTTTCAATCAAAAGCGACGTGTTGGGCGGCTGGGTGGAAGCAATGGCGGCGCGCCTGAAAACCATTGAGGGCGTGCGGCTGGTCATTGCCTGCAAATCCGATACGGGACGGGATTTCCGTATAGAGTGCGGGGGCGTGACCTACTGCGCCATCCCGTACCGGCGGGGGGCGGATCTCAGGACCCTGACGCTGGTCTGCGACAGGATCATCCGGGATCATGCGCCGGATATCATCCATATCGAAGGCACGGAGTTTTTGCATGCAAGCGCCATGCTGCTGGCGGCAAAAGCGCGCCGGATCCCCACGGTGGCTTCTATGCAGGGGATCCTGAACGGACAGTACGGGTACCAGTGCGGGCTGCTGCCGATCGACGACATGCTGCTTTCGCCGGATCCCGTTTCGGTGTTCTCCGCCCTGACGCTCCACCTGCGCAAGACCCGTTGGTACGCGCCGCGCATGAAGCCCGAACGGGCGCTGCTCGGGCAGGCGGAGTATTTCCTCGGCAGAACCACCTGGGACCGGGCGCACACCTACGCCGTCAACCCGAAGGCAAAGTATTACAGCTGCGCAAGGGTGCTGCGCGCACCGTTTTATGAGACGCAGTGGGATATAGGGACGATGGAGCGGCATACGCTGTATGTCGGCAACAGCTACTACGCGCTCAAGGGGTTCCATTTTCTGGTGGAGGCGCTGCCGGAGCTTATCCGGGAATATCCGGATATCAAGGTGTACGTCGCGGGGCACAAACCCTTTGACGAGCCCAGTTCCATCCTGAAAAAGGGGTACGGCATGTATCTCAAAAAACGCATCGGCGCCCTCGGCGTCGGCGGGCATATCGAATTCACAGGGACCTTGTCTGCGGCGGAAGTGGCGCGGCGGCTGTCAAAGGTCAACGCCTACGTCCTGACTTCGGTTGCCGAAAACAGCCCGAATACCCTCGGGGAAGCGATGCTGGTGGGCACGCCCTGCATCTCCGCGTATGTGGGCGGCGCCCCCGATATGGCGACGGACGGGAAAGAGGCGCTGTTTTACCGCAGCGACGATCCGGCGCTGCTTGCCTGGTGCGTCAAACGTATTTTTGACAGCGACGCGCTGGCGACGCACCTGTCGCAGAACGCCCGCCGAAGGGCGCAGGAGACCCATGACGCGGATGAAAACGCAAGGACGCTTTACGGCGTGTACCTTGATATCCTGAAAGCAAAGTAATGGAAACGAAACGATTCCGTCTGCCCGCCCGCATAGATTCGCTGCAGGCGCTCCGGTTTTTCGGAGCGATGTGTATTACGGTCTATCATTTCAGCGGGATCCAGGGGAGCCTGCCGTTCGATTTCTCACACGCCGTTTATCTCTTCTATATGGTCAGCGGTTTTGTTGTGATGCTGTCGACGGATGACCCGAAAAAAAAGAAGTTTTTCCTTACCCGCAGGCTGATACGCGTGCTGCCCCTGTACTGGGGGCTGACCGTACTGACCTTTGCGGCGGGGCTTATGTTCCCTTCTCTGATCGGTTACCGGCCGACGGCGGAACAGCTGATAAAATCCCTGCTGTTCATTCCCTACCGACGGGCCACGGCCAGGGCAAGTGAGGCGATCCGGCCGCTGGTCGGTCTGGGCCATACGCTGCAGTATGAGATGCTGTTTTATCTGTTCTTTATGGTCGCCATGCATATCAGCCATAAGCGCCGCGGGTATATTGCGGCGGGCTTTGCCGCCGCGGCTGCGCTGGTCGGGGTCTTTTTCCCCACAAAGGAACCGGTCGTCCATTTCTATACCGCGAACCGATACGCCTGGGCTGCCTTTATCGCGGGGCTTGCCTGCTACGGGATCTTTGATCTGCTGCAGCGGCGCGTGATCGTTCTGAAAACCGGCGCCCTGCCGATCGCGGGCGCTGCCGCGGCCGCGCTGTTCGCGGTCCCGGTATTTATTACGGAGACCTCCGTGTGGTACGACCTGTTCATGTTTTTTGCCGTATTATGCGCGGGGCTTTTCTGGTCCGCCTGCGGCAGAGGCACGCCGCGTGTGCTGGTCATACCCGGCAATATCAGTTTTTCCTATTATCTGATCCATTATTACACCGTCACGCTTAGCGCGCGGCTGCTCGGGATCAACAGCTTCAGCCTGCGTAATTTGCTGCTTGCGGCGGCGGTCACGGCTGCAACGTGGGGGATCTCGTGGGTTTCGTGGTATCTGGTCGAAAAGAAATTCAGCGGATACCTGCTTTCAAAGCTGCCGGCTTGAGAAGGTCTTACGCAGGCAAAAAAAGGAGAGAGTCGATTGGGAGACGTTGATCTGCGGAAACTGCAGCTGACCGAGCTCGATATCCTTCTGGAGATCGATCGGATCTGCAAAAAACATGATATCCGGTATTTTCTTGACGCCGGCACCCTGCTGGGGGCCGTCCGGCACAAGGGTTTTATCCCATGGGACGACGATATCGATATCCTGATGCCCCTGAGCGAATATAAACGGTTCTGCCGCGCGGCAAAAAAAGAGATGCGCGAACCGTATTTTCTGCAAAACTTCAATACCGACCGTACGCACCGCTGGTTTTCAAAGGTCAGAAAGAGCGGGACGACGTTTATAGAAAAAGGGTATGAGCGGCAGAACATGCATCAGGGCGTCTGGGTGGACGTGTTTCCGCTGATCGGCGTCCCGGAGGATGAGAAAAAGCGGTCTGAGCTGATCCGCCGCGCCAGGGGTACGCAAAAGATCCTGAAAAAGCGTATGGAGACCCTGCCGTGGCGGGAACTGTCCGTTTACAGCAAACTGCTGCACTGTATCCCGCTGGGCCTTGTACGGCTGTGGGTGAACCTGGTTTACGCCGTTGTGTTCAGGGAGTATTCGGAATATCCCTGCTGCGACGCGCTCTGGGGCTCAAAAACCTTCGTGCCCCGGTTCCGTCGGGAGTGGTTCGCCGAAACCTGCGAGGTGGAATTTGAAGGCCATATGCTGCCCGCCATGAAGGCGTGGGACGCGTATCTGACAAAGGTATACGGCGATTATATGACCCCGCCCCCGCCGGAGAAGCGCGGCGGCGGCTGCCATGAGGTGGCGATCGTTGACCTTGACCGTGATTATACGGAATATCGGAGGCAGACATGACGCGCGGATTTGTGACGGTTGCGACCGGAAAAGAGGAATATTACCGGCAGGCGTATCAGCTGCTCCGGTCTTTCCGGCTGTTCCATCCGGATACCCCTTTCGCGATCCTCTGCGACCGGGAAAACGAATATACGCGGGCGTTTACGGATACGGTGATCCTGAAAAATGCGCAGAGATCCTATCTGGACAAATTTTTCCTGCTGACCGACTGCCCGTACGACGAGAATATTTTTATTGAAACGGACTGTCTGATCTACCGTTCGCTGGACAGCTTCTGGGAGCTGCTGGCAAAAGAATACGATCTGACGGCGTTCGGCTACAACGAATGCCCGCCGGCGTTTTTTGAGGACCCGGCGTACGCGGCGGAAAAATTTCTCGGAAGCCCCGACGCCTGCGCGCCCGCTTTCAACCCGGGGTATCTGTTTATCCGCCGGGGCGGGAAATGCGAAGCGATCTTCCGGGACGCCATGCGGATCGTGGCGGAGATCCGGGCGGACCCCGCGTTTGACAACGACGCCGAACTGTACTGCAGAGGGAAAGTAAGGGACGACCCCGTTCTGTTTCTCGCCATGAAACGCAGCGGCTGCGCCTGCGCGGCGGATCCCTTTGCGGGGAAGTGCGTTTTCTTGCCGTCCGTCTCAAAGATCCGGACGATCAGCCTGTCAGAAGGGAAGCTGGACCTGACCGTCTGGCGCCGCCCGCTGACAGACTGCAGCCTGCTGCATTTTTCTTCCAGAAAAGCCGCACAAGAGGGGCTGTATGCGCAGCAGACGTTCGTGCTGGACCTGATCTGCAAAGGCCGCGGCGCGCTGACTGTGAAAGCGGCTGAGAGCAGGCCCGTTTATCTGCTGTTTGCCGCCTGGAAAAAGATTTCTGTTTTTTGTAAAAGAAAGCTGAGGAAAAAACCATGACGTACGCCCCCGTCGTACTGTTTGTCTATAACCGCGCCGACCACTTTGCTGAGACCTTTGCGGCGCTGTCCGCCTGTCCGGAGGCAAAGGAGACCGATCTGTATATCTTTGCCGACGGCGCAAAGTCCCCCGCGGGACAGGAAAAGGTGGACGCGTGCCGCCGGGCCGTGCGCGAGGCGGCGGAAACCGGCGCGTTCAAAAGCGTACATATTGCCGAATCGCCCGAAAACAGGGGGCTTGCCGCCTCCGTGATCGCGGGCGTGACCGAGGTGATCGAAGCCTGCGGCAGCGCCGTCGTGCTGGAGGACGACTGCGTGTGTTCGCCGTATTTCCTAAGGTTCATGAACGCGGCGCTGCGTGCATTTGCGGCCGACCGGCGCATCGGGGCGGTCGCGGGCTACGCGCCCCCCATCGAATTTCCCGAAACGTACCGGGCGGACGTGTTCACCTGCTACCGTTCGTGCAGCTGGGGCTGGGCGACCTGGCGGGACCGCTGGGAGAACGTGGATTGGGAGCTGAAGGATATCGACGGCTTCTATCGGGACAAAACGCTTGTCAAACGGTTCAACGCCGACGGGACGGACCGGTTTATGCGGCTGTACCGGCAGACGACCGGAGACGGCAGCTCCTGGTCCGTGCGGTTCGGCCTGCATCTGGTAAAAAACGATATGCTCACCGTTTACCCGCGGTATTCGCTGATCCGCAACATCGGGTGCGACAACAGCGGCGTACACAGCAAGGCTGTGGACGAAAAAACGGCGGCGGTGGATCTCTCAAAGGCGGTCGCGGACCCGGAAGTAAAGTTCGTCGCGCCGGATGAGGCGATCCGCAGACGGCTTCGGGAATTCTATTCCGGCGGCGCATTCTCGGATCTCAAACGGTTCGGGGCAAGGACGCTGGTCCTGATGAAGGAGAAACGCAAATGAGCCGGACGGTCAGCGTCATCATCCCCGTTTATAACGCCGCCGCCTATCTGGATACCTGTATGGAGAGCGTGTTCCGGCAGACGTACCGGGATACGGAGATCCTGCTGGTGGACGACGGTTCCGCCGACGGCAGCGGGGAACTGTGCGACGGCTATGCCAAACGGGACGCCCGCGTGCGGGTGATCCATAAGGAAAACGGCGGCGCCTCCTCCGCCCGCAACACGGGGCTCGACGCCGCGTCGGGGGACTTTATCTATTTTCTCGACAGCGACGACCGGATCGTGCCGGAGCTGCTCGAAAAGCTCTGCGCCGAGGCTGAAGAAAAAGGCAGCGAACTGGTCTTTTTTGACGCGTACGCCGTCGATGAGGAGACCGGACGCGTCTCCGAAACCAACTACGGCCATCATGAGCGGTATCAGCCGGACGCCGGCAAAAACCTGATGGCAAAAATGACGGCGAACAAGGATTTTCACGTCGGCGTCTGGCAGTTATTGTACCGAAGGTCCTTTTTTGAGCGCACGAAGCTGCGTTTCGTTGAGGGGATCATTTATGAGGATATCCTGTTTACCTGCGCGGCGTACTGCCTGGCCGAAAAGGTGAGCTACGTTCCCGAATATCTCTATTACAGACTGTACCACGCGAATTCCGTGATGACGGCGAAAAAGACGATGAAAAACTTCATCAGCGCCGGGACCGTCTATTACGGTGTGCGCGATTTTTCGGAACATAACGATAACGTCGTGCCGCAGGCGTACCTTGCCCGCGCGGCGTATAACGTTCTGACCTGCGCCGAGGCGCTGAATGCAGCGGAACGGAAGTCCGTCGCCGGGAAGCTGGCCGACGTAAAAAAGGATATCCTCGCGCATGACGCCTACGGCGACCCCGCGCTGCGCATGCGCTGCTACGGCAAGGCGCTGTGGGCGGCGCGCCGGGCGATCCAGAAAATCACCGGATGAGAAAGGAGCGCACGCTGTGCCGGATACAAAAAAGATCCTGCTGCTGATGCCGCATATGGTGGGCGGCGGCGCGGAACGGGTGGCGTCCCTTTTGATGAACGCCTTTGCCGATACGGGCGCCCGGACGCAGATGGCGCTGACCGGGGACCGGGCGGCGGACGTGGTGCGCTGCGACCTGGACGGGCGCACGGAGCTTGTGCTTCTGCCCGAGATCCTGCCGGCGCAGACGTTCGGCGAACGCCTGAAATACGGGGTTTGCCTGAAGCTGCTGACCTATATTCTTTGCAAGCCCTTCGAATGGCTGCGTCTGCCGGTCCCCGCCGATTTCGCGCGGCTCTCGCTGACCGTGCAGTACCACCGGGAGATCCGCTGGCTGAGAGAGACCCTGCAAAACGACCCGCAGCTGTCTCTGATCGCCTTTGCGCAGCCTGCCATGCCTATCGCGGTGCTGGCGGCAAGGGGGCTTGAAAACCGCGTGGTCCTGTCGGAGCGCGGGGACGCCGGGCGGCTGATGAAAAAACGCTACGGCAAAAAATTTATCGAAAAATACTACCGGCGGGCGGACGCCGTCGTCTTTCAGACCGAATACGCCCGTGACGCCTATCCCTCCGCGATCGCCGAAAAGGGCGTCGTGATCCCGAACCCCTTAAAGGCCGGGCTGCCCGCCCCGTTCACGGGGGAGCGCACGAAACGCGCCGTCACGTTCTGCCGGATCTCCCGGCAGAAAAACCTGCCCCTGCTGATCGATGCTTTCGCCCGGTTTCACAAAGATTTCCCCGAGCATTCCCTGGCGGTCTACGGCGACGCGCCAAACGTTGAGGGAGAGCAGGTGCTCTCGCAGGTAAAAGCGCAGATCCGCGAGGCGGGGCTTGCAGACGCCGTCCGGTTTTATCCGTTTAGCAGCACCGTCCATCAGGAGATCCTGGGCGACGCCATGTATGTGAATTCCTCCGACTTTGAGGGGCTTTCCAACGCCATGCTGGAATCCATGGCGATCGGGCTGCCGGTCGTATGTACCGACTGTCCGGTGGGCGGCGCGCGCAGCGTGATCACGGACGGCGAAAACGGGCTGCTGGTGCCGATGCAGGACCCGCAGGCGCTGGCTGACGCGATGGGGCGGCTTGCCGACGATCCGGCGCTCCGCGCGCGGGTCTCAAAAAACGCGGCGCTGCTGCGGGAATCGCTCTCTTTGCCTGCGATCGCCGGGCGGTGGCTGCGGCTGACGGACTGATACAACTTGCGCAGTATGCGAAAACCGGAAGGGCGGGACCCGGAAGGATGTGCCGCCTCTCATGACTGAAAAAACATGGAAAAAAAACTGATCCTATTCGTTGTGCACCAGTTGAATATCGGCGGCGTGCAGAAGGCGCTGCTCGCGGCGCTGGACGCGCTGGATTACAGCCGGTTTGAGGTTACGCTGTACGTGCAGCAGGACAGGACCGAGCTGATCGGCCGTGTCAACCCGAACGTGCGGGAGATCTATGTGAACCGGGACGAGACCCGGTATTACCGGCGGCCGCGCGCCGTCTGGTACGCCGGTCTGATCCGTGCGGCGAAGGCCGGCGGTAAAAATGCGGAAGCGTACACGCAGGCGCTCAACGCCTACGTGGCGGAGGAGAAACTGCTGTACGAAAAAAAGCGGTTCCCGTTTGCAGACAGACAGTTTGACGTTGCGGTCGCCTTTAAACAGGGAGGTCCCGCGCGGTTTGCGGCGGAAGCCGTGGACGCAAAACGAAAAATCGTACTGTTCCACGGCAGCGTGGATGAAGACCATGCCCTGCACGCGCGCATCCTGCCGCAGTTTGACGTGATCGCCGCGGTAAACGAGGGCTGCCGCGATATCCTGCGGGCGCTGTATCCCGCTGTCGCCGAAAAGATCACGTATATAGAAAACTACGTGGACGCCGAAGACGTCCGCGCCCGGGCTGCGGCATACCCGGTCGACCGGTCGGACGGTCCTGCCGTTCTGTGTACATGCGGCAGAATGACGCCGGTAAAGGGCTTTGACCTGGCGCTGGATGCGGCCGCCCTGCTGCGGGACTGCGGGCAGGCGTTTATCTGGTATTTTGTCGGCGACGGGCCGGAACGCGCGGCGCTGGAAGAAAAAACAGCGGCGCTCAGGCTGGAGGACCGGGTCCGGTTCACCGGCATGCTTGAAAATCCCTGTCCGTATATCGCCGGCTGTGATATCTATGTGCAGCCGTCCAGAGAGGAATCCTACGGGCTGACGATCGCCGAGGCGCAGATCCTCGGCCGTCCGGTGGTGGCCACGGCGACCGTGGGCGGGCGCTCGAACGTCAGAGACGGCGAGACCGGATGTATCTCGGCGGTATCCGCCGCAGATCTCGCAGAAAAAACCGCCGCGCTGCTCGCGGACCGGGAGCTGTACGCGCATATGCAGGAAGCGCTGCGCCGGAGAGACTGCGGCAGTGCGCGCGAAGTTTTTTGCAGCGCCTGGAACGCGCTGCTGGACGGATAAACAGAGGGGACCGCATGAAATTCAGTATTATCGTACCGGTATATAACGCGGAGGCTTACCTGCCCGCATGTGTGGAGTCCGTTCTGCGGCAGCGCTGCCCCGACTTTGAGATGATCCTTGTGGACGACGGGTCCGACGCGCCCACGGCGGCGCTGTGCGACGCGCTTGCAAAGGATTCGCCGCAGATCCGCGTCCTGCATCAACAAAACGCCGGGCAGCTTATGTCCCGGCTCGCCGGCGTCGCGGCGGCAGAAGGGGAGTACTGCCTGTTTCTGGACGCGGACGACCTGCTGGCCGGGGACTGCCTGCAAACGCTTGCAGACGCGATCGAACGGTACCGGGCGCCGGATATGATCGTCTATTCCTTTTTCTATGAGGAACCGGACGGCGAACGGCGGCAGGCGGACAAGCTGTTTGCGTCCGAACGCATATTCCGGAAAGAGGAGAAAACCGAGCTCTACGCCCTGTTTTTCAAAGGGTCGGGGCTCAACAACGTGTGGACGAAGGCTGTGAAGCGGTCGGTGTTCTCCGGGGCGCATCCCGATTACGGACCGTTTTCCGCGCTGCGCTGCGCGGAGGACCGCCTGCAGTCCATGGTCATGGTATCGGGCGCCGATACGGTCGTTTACCTGCCGCAGCCGCTGTATATCTACCGCCGCTTTCCGGGAAGCGTAACGCGCATGTATACGCCCGAGGCGCTGGACCGGTTCAATTCCTGCGTGCTGTACCCGTTTGAGAAGGCCTGCATCGTCCGGTGGGGGCTGCCGGAAAAAGAGACGCTGCTGCAGTTGCAGGCGGCGTACCCGGCGCAGGCGGTATACCTCTTGGACCGGTTTTATAAAAACATGCCGGACGCCGGAGACCGGCGGCGCCTGCTGGGCTGCGACTGGCGAACGCTCGTCCCGGCGGACTGTATCGCAGCCTTTAAGACGAACCCTTATCTGAATGATGCGCAGAAAGCGCTGTTTTCCATGATGCTGGACAATGACGTACAGGGGCTTACAAAGCACTTCAAAAAGAAAAAGCGGGTCGATACGCTCAGGACCCTGAAAAAAAAGGTTTTACCGCGCTGACGGAATACATACGAAAGGAGACGACGCCGGATGCCAAGACGAAAGATCCTGTTTATCAACGATTCCCTTTGGAGCGGCAGCGGCGTGTTTCGTTCTTTGCAGCAGGTCCTGAATACCCTTGATTATGATAAATTTGACGTAACGCTGTATATCCTTCCCGGCGCAAAAACGGAGCGGGAGATGCTTGAAGCCCTCCCGAAGGAAGTACGCGTTATGATCGGAGAGGACGGCGCGCATTATTACAGAGCGCCGGACGTCGCCCTTTTGCACCTGCTCGCCCGTTTTGCGTCGCTCGTGAAAGCGAAGGACAGCGCCGAGACGCTTAATAAAAAGGTGCGGCGGCGGATCCGGGAGAAAAAATACAGAGCGCCGTCGAAAACCTGTTTCCGTAAAAGCGATTTCGACGTCGTCGTCGCAAACACGGTCCCCCGCTGTGCCCCGACGGCGGCGTATATCCGGAGCAATAAAAAATATGCGGTGTTCCACAGCAGCAAAGCGGAATTCTTCCCCGACGAGACCGCTGAAGCGCTCAGACGGTTCGACGGGCTGATCGCCGTCAGCGAAGGCGTCCGGCAGGTCCTTGCGGATGCTTACCCTGCGTACCGGTAGAAGCTGCTGACCGTTACGAATTATGTCGACGCCGACGCGATTCGGCAAAAGGCGCTCGACGGCACGCCGCCCGAACGCGGGGAGGCGCCGGTCCTTTGTACCTGCGGCAGGCTCAGCCGGGAAAAGGGCTTCGACCTGGCGGTGGAGGCTGCGGCGATTCTGAAAGAACAGGGATCGGATTTCCGGTGGTATTTTGTGGGCGACGGCGACGAACGGGAAAAACTTGAACGGATGATCGCCGACGCCGGGCTGCAGGACCGGATCGTACTCACCGGGTTTCTTTTGAACCCGTTCCCGTATGTCAAGGCCTGCGACCTCTATGTGCAGCCGTCGTATGAGGAAGCGCAGCCGTTGTCGATCATGGAGGCGCAGATCCTCGGGAAAGCGATCGTTTCAACGAATACGGTCGGCGGTGCGGCGATACTGAAAAACGGGGAACGCGGTATCCTGACGCCGGTCACAGCCGTCGGTCTGGCAGATGGGATCGGAAAGCTGCTCTGCGACCCTTCCCGACGCGCTGCTTTTGAAAATCTGTACACAATGCAGGATGATCCGGCGGAAAAAGAAGCTTATGCAGCTGCATGGGAGAAACTTTTGTCAGAATAAAGGAGAACAATGCCTACCGTATCCTTTTTAATGAGTAATTATCAGACGCCGCCGGCGTTTCTGCGCCGGGCGCTGGACAGTATGCTCGCCCAGACGCTTGCGGATTTTCAAGCGGTGATCGTCAACGACGGCGTAAAGGACGCGTCCTGGGAGGTCCTGCTGGAATACGCCGCGAAAGACCCGCGCATCCGTCTGATCGAAAACGAAAAAAATCTCGGGCTGCCGAAGTCCCTGAACCGCGCCATGGACGCATGTACCGGCAAGTACGTTGCCCGCATGGACACGGACGATATCTGTTTTCCGGACCGTCTCGCCCGGCAGGTGGACTATATGGAGAGCCACCCGGACGTGATGTTCGCAGGTGCGTGGGCGGATCAGTTTGAAACCGATGAAAACGTGGTTACGGCGCGTTTCGATCCCGTTATGTGCCCGCAGGAGGAGTACCGGATCCGGCTGCTGTTTGCAAACCGGCCGCTGCTGGTACACCCGACGGTGATCTTCCGCAGGGAATTTCTGCAGAAAAACGGGCTGCGCTACAGTGAAGACCCGGCGTACCGATATACGGAGGATTATGAATTCTGGACGCGCTGCGCCGACTGTGGGACGGCGGGCATTCTGGAGGAGCCGGTCATCCTGTATCGGCAGGCGCCGCTTGAAAGCCGGATCACCGTGCGGCACAAAGAGGAATCCGCCGTATGCAGTGAGAACGTTCAGAAAAAGCTGTTGTCAAAATTGGAGATCGCGCCTTCCGAATACGATCCTGCCGTGCACATGTGTCTGCTGAACGGAAGAAAGCCTTATGATATCCGGTATAAAAAGTGGATGGCGCGTCTGTGCAGGCAGAACCGGAAATATAAGATCTATGATCAGATAACGATGCGGCGGGTGTTCCGCGACCGCTGGTTCAGTATCGTATACTATGGGATCGCCTATGAAAAAGACCCGTTCAAACGGCTCCGGTATGTTTGTACGCTGCCGCCGGGGGACGCGGTCCGGTTCGCGAAAACGCTGTTGAAAAAGGGAGACGGAAAACCGTGACGAAACAGGAACTGACAGCCTTGCTTGCCGCCGAAAAGCGGCTGTATATGGGCGAAAACAAGAGAAAACGGCGGCAGATGAAATATGCCTGCCATAAACGGTACTGTATCTGGCGGGCGCTGCGGGATTTCCGCCTGGCGCAGTTTTATAATGAGCGGCGCGAGGACCGCAGCGGCGGGACCGGGCAAAGAAACGCCGCCCGGCTGCTGTTCCGGTATTACGACCGGCGGCGCAACCGCTTCGGCGCCGCGGCGGGGATCGAGATCGGGCTTGGCAGCCGGATCGGGCAGTGTCCCGATATCTGGCACGGCAATATCGTGATTAACGGCGCGCTGGGAGATAACTGTATTTTGCACGGCGCAAACGTGATCGGCAATAAAGGAAAAAGCGGACACGGTCAGACGCCGGTGATCGGAAACGGCGTTGATATCGGCGCAGGGGCGATTCTGATCGGCGATATCCGGATCGCGGACGGCTGCGTGATCGGCGCCGGGGCGGTCGTGACCCGGTCCTGCGACGTGCCCGGCAGCGTGCTTGTCGGCGTACCGGCGCATCGGATCGATTCAGAACAGAAAGGACGGTAACGGGATGGAAGACCAACAATGGGACGTCGTCATAGTCGCCAATGAAAAGAAGGTCAAGGTCGACTGGAAAGGGCTCAGAAACAGCCGCGATCTGATCTTTCTTTGGGTGCGCAGAAACTTTGTTTCCCGTTATAAACAGACGGTCCTGGGCCCTGCGTGGGCGCTCATTCAGCCGTTTTTTACAACGGTGGTATTTTCGCTGGTGTTCGGCGATATCGCAGGACTCGGCGCGCAGGGCGTTCCCAATTTCGTGTTTTATCTCAGCGGTACGGTGATCTGGACGCTGTTTTCACAAAGCCTGATCCAGAATGCCGGTACTTTCGTATCCAACGCCGGCATCATGGGCAAGGTCTATTTCCCGCGGCTCGTCATGCCGATCGCCACTGCGATCTCCCAATTCATTACCTTTGCGATCCAGTTTGCATTTCTGATCCTTGCGATCGTGTTCTTTGTGATTTTCGGCGAGGGCGTACACCCGAACTGGTATGCGCTGTTTCTGCCGCTGATCCTGATCCAGGTCTCCGTGCTCGGTACCGGCATCGGGATCATCGTGTCGTCCCTGACCACCAAATACCGGGACCTCAGTATGACGGTCGGTTTCTTCGTCTCCCTTTGGCAGTATGCGTCCCCCATCGCCTACGACATGTTCGGCAGACGCTCCCTGTATGAGCGCCGCCTTGCCTATTACTTCTACATGCTCAACCCCATAACGCCGCCTATCAACATGTTCCGGTACGGCTTTATCGGTACGGGGGAGATCGACTGGCTGTACTACGGGATCAGCCTGGTCACCACCGCCGTGATCGCCATGATCGGCGTGCACATGTTCAGCAAGGTGGAAAAGACCTTTATGGATACCGTCTGACGCAGGATTCGGGAAGGAGTTGAACCGTATGAACGATTTGGCGATCAAAATTTCGCACGTTTCAAAAGAGTACCGCCTCGGCATGATCGGCGGCGCCACCCTGCGTGAGGAGCTGCAGTCAAAGTTTGCGCGTCTCAGGGGAAAAGAGGACCCGAATCTGAAGATCGGGCAAAAGGCGCATACGAAAAACGAGCGCTTCCTTGCGCTTGACGATATTTCGCTCGAAATCAGAAAAGGCGAGCGGGTCGGGATCATCGGCCACAACGGCGCGGGCAAATCCACGCTCCTGAAGCTGATCTGCCGCGTTACGACCCCGACGACCGGTGAGATCTGCATGAACGGCAGGATCACCTCCATGCTGGAGGTGGGTACCGGTTTCCACGGAGAGCTGACGGGACGGGAAAACGTCTATCTCAACGGCGCGATCTTAGGCCTCACGAAAGCGGAGATCGCGGAACGGTTTGATAAGATCGTGGAGTTCTCCGAGGTGGGGCAGTTTATCGATACTCCGGTCAAGCGGTACTCCAGCGGTATGCACGTCAAGCTCGGCTTTGCAGTCGCGTCGCATCTGGACAGTGAGATCATGATCATGGACGAGGTGCTGGCGGTCGGCGATATGGCGTTCCAGAAAAAGTGCATCGAGCGCATGCGTCTGGCGGCGGAGGACGAGGGCAGGACGATCCTGTACGTCAGCCACAATATGCAGACGATCCGCCAGCTTTGCAGCAGGTGCATTGTGATGGAGCACGGAAAAATCGTTTTTGACGGCGACCCGGATAAGGCGATCGAACTCTATCTGCCGCAGATCGGCGAAGAACAGTATATGGAGAAATGGGAGTTTGCGCCGAACCAGATCTCTCTGCATCAGCCGGACGCGCAGTTTATGCTTGAAAAGTTCCAGTTTGCAGAGAAGAACGGCTTTGATATTCCGCAGGGGAGCGATATGCATTTCTTTTTGCAGGTCCGGGCAAAACAAGACAGCGACGCCATGTTTTTCCGCATCATCTATTATGATAAGGAAGATTCCCTGTTGGGTATGACGGATACGACGACGGAAGATTTCCGCCTGAAAGAGGGCGAAAACCTGTTTGAAGGCACTTGCCATACCGCCGTTCTTGCCCCCGGGATCTACAAGCTCAGGCTGGAGCTTTGCGGGTATAACCGCGACGGGGAGGAGTATCTGGATTCCGCCGTCGACAGGATCGTCCATTTCCATATCGTAGAAAACAAAGAATACCGGAATCTCCGCTGGCACCATTCCTGGTGGGGCGAGTGTGATTTCGGCAAGATGTCCATTCGTCAGCTGCGGAGCGGAAAAACTTTTTCATCGTAACGGAGCCGGAACGTCCACGTCGGTTACGGGCAATATCAACGATCTCAGGCAGCTTCGCGAGGCCGAGCCACGGGGACGGTTATCCCGATTGACGCAATACAGGCGGGGAACTGTCTCCTGACGGACGGAAGCGGTCCGGTTGCTCCTTTTCTGAAATTGTTGACATTGCCGTTATGGGAAGCGTGTAAAAGAGGAGTTTATGACGGAAGTATCGATCATTGTTCCCGTATATAATGCGGAGAAATACCTTCGTCCGTGCATCGACAGCATATTGAATCAGTCGTTTCCGGATTTTGAGCTGATATTGGTGGACGACGGGTCTTCCGACGACTGCGGGCGGATCTGTGATGAATACGCGGAAACCGACAGCAGAGTCGTTGTTGTGCATCAGAAAAACACCGGACAGGCTGCCGCCCGGAACGCGGGCGTTTCCACAGCAAATACGGATCTGCTGTGCTTTCTCGACGCCGACGATATGGTCCATCCGTCTTTATTGGATATTTTTTACTGCGCGGTAAACAGTGCCGAAGTCGGCATGGCCGCCTGTGGGCGGGTACAGGGCGAAAAACCGCCGGATGGTTTTTTTGATCCGCTTGAGAAAGAACCGGAAGCGAACAGGCTGTATATAGATGAAGGCGTGTTGCTGGAACTGATGGAAAAACAGGAGACCGTATACTGGACGCCGTTTCCGTGCATGATAAAAAGACGGATTTTTGAGGAATATCCGTTTACACCCGGAAGGATCATGGAGGATAACGCGATCGCATGCAAATGGCTGACCGCAGCGAAATGTGTCGTGCAGATAAGGGAACCGCTGTATTTTTACAGAGATAACCCCACAGGGACTATGCATACGGCGTTCAGTCCGAAGCGATTGGATTTTCTTTGGGCGCTGGAGGAGCAGCTGCGTTTTTATCAGGCCTGCGGATACGCCCAGATGCAGGGCGCCGTTGCCCGGGAGTATATCCGGAGCGCGCTCTGGTTCGCAAAACGGATCCGGACGGAGCTGAACGACCCGAAGCTTTCCCGCCGGGTGGTCAGGCGGGCGGTCCGTATTGCGGTGAATAATAAAAAAGTGTTTTCTTTAAGCGCCGGAGAGAAAGACAAATTGCTGAAAGCGGCGCACCCGCTGCTTTTCCGGATCAGAAAAAAGATCCGGAACCTGTTCGGCAGCAGAATAAAAAAGAAGGATCCCGGCCCTTCCGGCAAATAGAGAACAGAATTTCAAAGGGAAACAAAACGGGGAGACCCCCCGGAAATAGGAGAGAGATTATGGAACAGTCCCGAAACAATCGTATCCTGTACCTCGACGCACTGCGTACGGCCGCCGCTTTTTCCGTGGTCATTCTGCACACGGCGACGTTTCAGATCTATAATGCCGACGTCGCCTCCGCCGAATGGAACGTCATGAATATTTTTGATTCCGTTTTCCGTTGGGGCGTTCCGGTTTTTGTGATGATCAGCGGCGCGCTGCTGCTGGATCCGAAACGGGAGTGGGATCCGCGCCGGTTCTACAAAAAGAATTTCGTCCGGGTCGCCGCGGCGTTCCTTTTCTGGTCGGCAGGGTATGCGGTGCTTGATTATCTGCAGGGGATCCGGCTTCGGACCGTCGCCTTCAATTTTATCACCGGACATGACCATCTGTGGTTCCTGTATATGATCGCAGGGCTCTATCTGATCATTCCGCTGCTCAGAAAGCTCACGGAATCCCGACGTCTGACCGTTTATTTCCTGGTATTATGGCTGCTGGTTTCCGTTTTGCTGCCGACGTTCCGGCTGCTCGTCTCCTGGTTCGGGGATCTGTACGCCCGCTGGGTGGACGTTGTCTCCGACAAAGTCGGCTTGCATTTTGTGATCGGCTATTCCGGTTACTTTGTACTCGGCCATTTTCTGCACACGCATGAGATCAAAAAAACAGGAAGGATCCTTCTGTATGTTTTCGGTGTGCTCGGTGTGACGGCGACAGCGGTTCTGGCCCGTCAGATCTCTCTGAAAAGAGGGTATATGGACACGACCTTTTATGATTTCTTCTTCATCGGCGTTATGGCCCCTTCCATCGCGCTCTTTGTCCTGATGAAGCAGCTTGCCCCTGTCTTTGAAAAAAAAGCGTTTTGCAGGTGCCTGCCGACGCTCTCCAAATGCAGTTTCGGCGTCTACCTTGTGCATATTCTGCTGCTCCGGATCGGGTTTTTGTATCTCGGGTTCGGCGAGCATTTCGGGCCGCCGGCGCTGTACATCCCGGTCTTGTCGGTCCTTGTATTCCTGTCGGCGCTGCTCATCTCCTATATCCTGAATAAGATCCCGTTTGTCAACCGGTATCTTGTTTAAAGAGAGGCCTTTCTATGATCCCGAAAAAGATCCATTACTGCTGGGTGGGCGGCAATCCTCTGCCTGAGAGCGTAAAGAAATGCATCAAAAGCTGGAAAAAGCGCTGCCCGGATTATGAAATCATCGAATGGAACGAGACGAACTATGATTTTTCATCCGTCCCGTATATGAGAGAGGCGTACGAGGAAAAGAAGTGGGGCTTTGTGCCCGATTACGCGCGGCTCGATATCGTTTATACCCACGGCGGGATCTATCTGGACACGGACGTGGAGATCATCCGGCCGTTGGATCCGCTGCTGAAGCTGCAGGGGTTTGCCGGATTTCAGGATGAAACGCAGGTTGCTCTCGGACTGGGCTTCGGCGCCGAGGCAGGCAACCCGGTGCTGAAGATCCTCATGGACAGCTACCGGGACCTTCATTTCCGGCAGCCCGACGGCTCATGTGATCTGACGCCGTCCCCGACGCTGAACACACGTACGCTGGTCGAGAAATGCGGGCTGAGGCCTGCCGACAGCCTGCAGGCGCTTGACGGGATGACGGTTTTTCCGTCGGAATACTTCTGCCCGAAATCCTTTGACGACGGGGTCGTCCGGAAAACGAAAAACACCTATTCCATCCACCATTTTGACGCTTCCTGGTTCGACGACGATAAAAAGCAGGAGAAGCTGGCGAGCTGGAAACATAAACAAAAACGCCTGAAAAAACTCAGGCGCAGAAAGATCTTCGGCGGGTTCTTCCGAAAGCTGTTCGGCGACGACCGCTTGGAGAAGATAAAACAATTGATCCTGAAACGGAGGTAACGGTATGGGAGACTTTACCGGAAAAACGCTTTTGATCGTCGGAGGCACGGGTTCCTTCGGCAATGCGGTGCTGAACCGCTTTTTAACGACGGATATCGGGGAGATCCGCATTTTTTCACGGGATGAAAAAAAACAGGATGAGATGCGGCATGCGTTTCAGGTCTCCTATCCCGAATACGCCGGGAAACTGCTGTTTTTCATCGGCGACGTGCGGGAGCTCTCCTCCGTGCGCGGCGCCATGCACGGCGTGGACTATATCTTCCATGCGGCGGCGCTCAAGCAGGTGCCCTCCTGCGAGTTTTTCCCGATGGAGGCGCTGAAAACCAACGTGATCGGGCTTGATAACGTATTGACTGCGGCGATCGACGAGAAGGTGCGCGCGGTGATCTGCCTCTCGACAGATAAGGCCGCCTACCCGATCAACGCCATGGGCGTCACGAAGGCGCTTGCGGAACGGGTCGCGACCGCAAAGTCCCGCACGGTACCGGAGGCGCAGACAAAGATCTGCTGTACGCGGTACGGAAACGTGCTCTGCAGCCGCGGTTCCGTTGTGCCGCTCTGGATCGACCAGATCAAGGCAGGGCGGCCCGTCACCGTGACGAATCCGGATATGACGCGCTTTCTGATGTCTCTGGAGGAGGCGGTGGCGCTGGTGGAATTTGCCTTCCGCGAAGGGCATTCCGGCGATATCCTCGTCCAGAAGGCGCCCGCCTGTACGATCCTGACTTTGGCAAAGGCCGTCTGCAGCCTGTTTGGGACGGATGAATCTCAGATCCGGATCATCGGTATCCGCCACGGAGAAAAGATGGCGGAAACGCTGCTGACCAACGAGGAGTGCGCCCGCGCGCAGGATCTCGGGGACTTTTACCGGGTGCCTGCCGACAACCGGACGCTGAATTACGACAATTACTTTTCCAACGGAGACGCCGAACGCAATACGCTGACGGAGTTTACCAGCGACAATACGACGCGGCTGGATGTGGATGCCGTGACGGCGAAGCTGTTGACGCTTCCCTATATCCGGCAGCAGTTGGGGACCGAATAAGATGGCGCATCTGAACCCGATACAGCAAACGCTGCTGGATCTGCTTGCCAATACCCTGTTTGATGCGAAAAGACGGGTCCGGATCGATGATCCTGCGGCGTTGTGGACGGAAGCGAATTATCAGGCGGTGTTTCTGACCGCGCTCAGGGACGCCGACGCCGAAGCGTTCCCGCCGGCGCTGCTGGAGGAGATCCACTATTGCGTCAACCGGTTTCTGGCAACAAATATCCGTACTGCCGTGTCCCATGCAAAGCTGAGCTGCCTGTTGGAGGACGCAGGGATCGGACACGTGCTTATCAAGGGGTATGCCAGCGCTATCTGGTACCCGCAGCCGGAGATGCGGCAGCTGGGGGATATCGATTTTTATGTGGATCCTGCTTACGTGGAGCGCACCGAGGCGCTGCTGTTGAAAGAAGGGTTTGTCCCCGAAAAAATGAGCCACAGCTTTCACCACGTGTTCCGTAAGGACGGCTGCCGGTTCGAGCTGCATTATGAGATCCCGGGGGTCCCCGACAGCGCGCTGGCGGACAGGTGCCGGTCGTATTTTACGGATCTGATCGGAAGGTCCGCCGTGCGGCATACGGATTTCGGCGAAATGCGCCTGCCGGACGTGTTCCACCACGGGTTGATCCTGCTGCTGCATACCGCGCACCACCTGACCCACAGCGGGATCGGGCTGCGGCACCTGTGCGACTGGGCGGTCTATATCCAGACGCTGCCGGAAACGCAGTTCCGGGCACTGTTTGAAACGCCGCTCAAACAGCTCGGACTCTGGTCCTTTGCCTGCTGCCTCACGGATATCTGCGTGCGGTATCTGGGTGTCACGCCGGTGGGATTTGCAAAGGAAGCGGATGAAGCGGTTTCGGACGCGCTGCTTGCCGACCTGTTTGCCGGCGGCAATTTCGGGCAGAAGGCGGTCGTCCGCAGCCGGCAGGCCTATCTGATCACCGCCGGCAAAAAGACGGATTCCTCTATGCGCCGTATGGTAACGGTGCTTACCGATATGGTTTACCAAAAATGGCCGGTCTCAAAGAAAATAAAACCTTTGGTCCCCGTGGGCCTGGCGTTCTATACCGCGCGCTATGCCGTGCGCGTCGCGGCGGGCAAGCGGCCCAAGCTGTACGCGCGGGAAGCGCTGGCGGGCGCAAAGGCGCGCACGGAGCTCTATGAAAAGCTGCGGCTGTTTGACGATCCGAAGGAGGACATCGTTTGAAAAATCGGAAGAAAGGAGAGATTCAGGCATAAAAAGCCGGATTTTTATCCCTTTTTATGCGAATACTGAATCGCATGGCGATTATGAAATACGACGCCGCGTTCCGGAACAACGGAAAGCTGAAATTATTGATCATCGTCGGTACCCGGCCGGAGATCATCCGGCTTTCTGCGGTCATTAAAAAATGCCGCGCCTGCTTCGATACGATCCTTTGCCATACCGGGCAGAATTACGATTATACGCTCAACGGCATTTTTTTCCGGGATCTGGGGCTCAGCCCTCCCGACGTGTGCCTTGACGCAGTCGGGCAGGATCTCGGCGAAACGATGGGCGGCATCATTGCCGGGAGCTACGCGTTGATGGCGCAGCTGCAGCCCGACGCCGTGCTGGTGCTGGGCGATACCAACAGCTGTCTTTCGGTGATCGGCGCAAAGCGGCTGCATATCCCGATCTTCCATATGGAGGCGGGCAACCGCTGCAAAGACGAATGTCTGCCGGAGGAGACCAACCGCCGGATCGTGGACGTGATCTCGGACGTAAACCTTGCGTATTCCGAGCGCGCGCGGGATTGGCTGATCGCGACCGGCCTGCCGCCGGAGCGGGTGTTCGTGACCGGGTCCCCCATGGCGGAGGTCCTTTCCCAAAACCTGCAGCAGATCGAAAACAGCGACGTACACACGCGGCTCGGGCTGCAAAAGGGAGGGTATCTGCTGCTCAGCGCCCACAGGGAAGAGAATATCGATACCGAAAAGAATTTTACGTCCCTCTTTACGGCGATCAACCGTCTGGCGGAGACTTACGATATGCCCGTGCTCTATTCTTGCCATCCGCGCTCGGCGAAAAAACTGGACGAAACAGGCTTTTCGCTGGATAAGCGCGTCGTCCGGCACGAACCGCTCGGTTTCCACGATTACAACTGCCTGCAGATGCATGCTTTTGCCGTTATCAGCGACAGCGGGACCCTGCCGGAGGAGAGCAGCTTTTTTGCGTCCGTCGGGCGCCCGTTCCCGGCGGTCAGCATCCGCACCTCCACCGAACGCCCGGAGGCGCTGGATAAGGGCTGCTTCGTGCTGGCGGGCATCGATGAAAAAAATCTGCTGCAGGCGGTGGATACGGCGCTGCTGCTGCATCGCAGCGGGGATCACGGCGTACCGGTCCCGGACTATACGGACCGGAACGTCTCCGGGAAGGTCGCAAAGCTCATCCAGAGTTATACGGGTATCGTAAAAAAGACAGTCTGGAGAGAAAATCAATGAAGGTCCTGATCACCGGCGCAAGGGGGTTCCTCGGCAGGAACCTGACCGAAGCGCTCAACAATATAAAAGACGGCAAAAACCGGACGCGGCCGGGCCTGAAGATCGACCGCCTGTATTTATACGACGCGGATTGTGCGCCCGAAGAGCTGGAGACTGCCTGCCGGGACTGCGATTTCGTGTTCCATCTCGCGGGCGTCAACCGTCCAAAGGATCCCGCAGCGTTTCGTACAGGCAACGCCGGGTTTACCGGGGAGCTGCTGTCGTTGCTGAAACAGGCGGGCAACCGCTGTCCCGTGATGCTCTCTTCCTCCGTACAGGCGACCCTCGTCGGGCGCTATGCCGGTTCCCCTTACGGGGAGAGCAAGGCCGAAGCGGAACGTCTGGCGTTTGACTACGCGCTGAATACCGGCGCAAGGGTGCTCGTGTACCGGCTGCCGAATCTGTTCGGCAAGTGGAGCCGCCCGGATTATAACAGCGTGGTCGCCACTTTCTGTTACCGGCTGGCCCGCGGGCTGCCGATCACGGTCAACGACCCGGCGGCGGAGCTGGAGTTACTCTATATCGACGATCTGGTGGCAGTTCTGCTCGACGCCCTTGAAGGCCGCGTATCCCGCTGCCGGTACGAAGGCGCGGCGGCGGTCCCGGATGCAGAAGGCGATTTCTGCTATGCGCCGGGCGCCCACAGAGCGCGCCTCGGTGAGATCGCCGAAACCATCCGCTCCTTTACGCTGCTCCCTGAAACGTTCACGGTGCCGCCGCTGCCGGAGGGGTCTTTTGAAAAGAAACTGTATTCGACCTTTCTCTCGTTTTTACCTGCGCAAAACGCGGCGTATCCTTTGTGCGTCCATGCGGACGAGCGCGGCAGTTTTACGGAGCTGCTGAAGACCGACGCCTGCGGGCAGTTTTCGGTCAACGTCATTAAGCCCGGGATCACCAAGGGGCAGCACTGGCACGACAGCAAATGGGAGCTGTTTATCGTCGTCTCCGGCGAAGGGCTGATCCGCCAGCGCTGCGTCGGCGGCAAAGACGTTTTTGAGTACCGGGTCTCCGGCAGCACCCCTACGGCGGTGCGCATGCTGCCGGGATATACCCACAGTATCACGAATCTCTCGGATTCCGAGCCCCTGATCACACTGATGTGGGCGAACGAGAAATTTGACCCCGCGCACCCCGACACCTTTTTTGAACCCGTCTGAACGGCGGGCAATTGCAAAGAATAATCATGTTCCCGGAGAATCTGGTGTGAAAAATCTGAAGAAAGGAGCGATTCGGGCATAAAAGGCCGGATTATCATCCCTTTTTGTGTGAATTCTGAATCGCATGGCGATTGTCATGAAAAAAACTGTTTCCGTACTTTTATCTGTTCTGTTTGTTTTTTCATTTATTACCGTCTCTTTCGCTTCTCCCGCATCCGGAAGATGCGGCGACAACCTGACCTGGTCTTTGGATGCGGAAGGGACGCTGAGAGTAAGCGGCGAGGGGGAGATGCACGGCTATACCGAATTTCCCTGGGCGGATCTCGGCGGGATCACTGCCGTCGTTATCGAAGAGGGTGTGACGACCGTCTCAAAGATGGCGTTTTCCGAACTTGCGACCCTGAAAACGGTTTCGCTGCCGGATTCGTTGAAAAGCATCGGATCCTATGCTTTTTTCCGGTGTGAAAACCTGGAAACCGTCAACTTCGGCAGCGGGCTTGTGAATCTCGGCGCGCATGCCTTCCGCGAATGTACCGCTCTGAAGGAGGCGCTGCTGCCGGAGGGGTTGACGCAGACCGGGGAACACGCGTTTTATCAGTGCAAGTCGCTGCAGAAGGCCACGCTGCCGTCTACGCTGACGGCGCTTTCCTCCTTCATGTTTGCCGAATGTGAGTCGCTTGCCGAGATCTCGGTCCCCGAAGGCGTAAAGGAACTGCCGATCTATTGTTTTTACGGCTGCAAATCGCTTCAAAAAGTGACGCTGCCGGACAGTTTGACAACGGTCGGGAATTTTGCGTTCCGCTCCTGTGAGACGCTGCCGGAGATCACGCTGCCTCAAGGCCTTACAACGATCGGGCATCACGCCTTTATGGATTGCTATGCGCTCAGAAAGGCGCAGCTTCCGGATTCTCTGACGGGTCTGGGTATCTTTGCATTTTACCACTGCTATCATCTGGAGGAGATTAATGTTCCCGGTTCGGTGCAAACGATCGGCGAGGGGACCTTCCACAGCTGTTCCGGTGCAAAGGCGATCATCCTCGGCGAGGGTATTGCCGAAGTCGATAAGGGCGCTTTCCGTAATTGTTATGCCGCGGCCGAGGTCTCTCTGCCGACGTCTCTGACCCGTATCAATGAAGGCGCGTTTTATAACTGCAATGGGATCCGCGACCTTGACTATGCCGGGTCCGAAGAACAGTGGAACGCGATCGTGATCGAGGAAAAAAATGATGTTATCACTGCCGGAATACAGTCTCCGGAGGATCCCGTAGATCCCGTAGATCCCGAAGATCCCGTAGATCCCGAAGATCCCGAGGAACCGGAGCAGCCGGAAGATTATATGCCCGGCGACGTGGACCTGGACGGTGAGATCACCGCAGTGGACGCGCGGCTGGCGCTGCGCAGATCCGTGGATCTGGAAACCTACGGGGAAGGCTCCGTGCAGTTCCTTGCCTGCGACGTGGACGCCGACAAAACCGTCACGGCCACCGACGCCCGTCTGATCCTCCGCGCATCGGTGGATCTGGAGGATCCTGCTTCCTGGAAGCGGATCTCTTAACCCCAACGCGTAAAAAACAGGCAGTTTCCCCGGCCTGACGCCCATTTTTTTGTATGAAAATACGGCGTATTTTGCGTTATTTTAAGTTTTTTTTGAATGAAATGTAAAAACTTCGGATTTTATCATTTTATATTGAAACTTTTATATTTGCGTGCTATAATTATTTTGTAAAGATATATGCGCAGCTGCCTGGCGCAAAGATCTTTGAGGTGAAACGATAAATGGCAAAGAATTATGTAAAACCGATCATCGCTTTTCAGGAGCTTTCTATGGGCACCAATGTCTCTGCAGGGTGCACCATGGATATTTCCTTTGCGGAATTTTTCTGTCCGATCGAAATTCCGGAGTGGAACAATGAAACGGTTTTTACAGAGATGAATTGTGACTGGTCCAACGACGACTACTATATTTGTTACCACGTTCCCGCCGCGGGGAGCAACGTTTTCGGTTCCTGACCGAATAGACAGCAAAGCCACCGAATGCCATTAAGAACCGGACAAAGGACGCCCCGATGAAAAAAAAGCTGTTTTTTGTTATCAGCCTCCTGCTTGTGCTTTGGATCCCTTTTTCCGCCTGCACCGACGACAGAAATACCGATCCGGCCGCCCCTTCTCTTTCCGATGGGAAGACGGATCCTGTTGCCGACGCGGACGGTTTTTTGCTTTCTGACGGGATCTATATAACAGAGCTTTTCTCATACAGCGGCCCCTACGTGGAGGACGGCAGCAACGACGAATGCGAAGGGATCTGCGCCGTCAGGCTTGAGAACCGTTCCGACGTCCATTATCAGTATCTGCATTTTACGCTGGAGACCGCCGGCGGGAACTGTACTTTTTCCGCCTCCACACTTTTTGCGGGGGACGTGATGACGGTCCTTTGCGAAGAGAAAACGCCGTTTGCAAACGGACAGATCCTCGGCGCGGAGGTCATTTCTGCCGCGCCGTTTTACGAGACCCCGTCCGTACATCTGGAAGCGCTGAAGATCACCTATGCCGAAGGTTTTCTGAACGTCGAGAATCTGACGGACGAAACGCTCAAAAACGTTTATATCTACTATAAGAATCTGGATGCAAACGGATATCTCGGCGGGATCACCTACCGGACGCTGTTCAAAGAGATCCCAGCCGGAGAGATCCGGCAGGCCCAGGCCCGCAGCATACATCCGAATACCAGCAGAGTAGTATTTTCGACCTATGAATCTTAAGACTTACCGGATCGGCGTGTTCGTTTTGCGGCTGGAATCCGAAGAGCCGATCCTTGACGCGGATTTTTTCCCGCTGTTTCGTATCGACGACGGCGTACCTCCCGACTTCCTGGTGCGCGTGCAGCGGGCAAAACTGCCGGCGCCTGCCGGGATCTCCCTTCAGTGCGGCGGGCACCACCACAGGATCCGTTTCGGCGGGGAGAACTACGACTATACCTGTTTTTCCGACGCGCAGCACCGGGCGCACGTGCCGTATGCCTGCGCCGTTCGGCAGGGGCGGGAAGTTTTGTTGTACGTACAGTATGACGCGCCGTTTTGGGATACG
The DNA here is from genome assembly GCA_017430145.1 of Clostridia bacterium. GTDB lineage: Bacteria > Bacillota > Clostridia > Oscillospirales > Acutalibacteraceae > RUG806. Next base: position 12,034 of record JAFRNP010000147.1, on the reverse strand, counting down.
ATGGTATTTGACGCCGTCGGGCTGCCGGACCTGTTTCTGGAGGAAGGCGCCGGCGTTTTCCACGCAGCGTTTGTCGGCGACGGCGACGGCGGGATCCTGTTTGCAGGCCCCAGCGGCGCCGGAAAAACCACGCAGGCGACGCTTTGGCAGACGCATCGCAGCGCTGTGGTCATCAACGGCGACCGCGCGCTGATCCTTCGGTCGGGCGATGGGTTCCTTGCCTACGGGATTCCGTTCTGCGGGTCCTCTAAGAGCTGTATGAACACGGTGCGTCCGATCCGGGCGATCGTTTTTCCTGAAAAAGGAGAAAAAAACGCCGTGGCGCAGCTTTCGGCGATCGCGGGGTTCAAGGAGCTGATCGGCTGCATCAGCTATACCCGGGAGGATCCTGCCGCGCAGGAACGCGCGGTGCTTCTGACGGAGGATGTTGCGGCGGGATGCCGCTGCTTCCGTTTGGTTTGCCGGCCGGATACCGGTGCGGTGGAGGCGCTTTCCCGTGCCCTCGGGACGCTTTGACCGACGTGTGAAGGAAGAGAGAAATGAACGAACTGCAAGCTGTTACAACCGCGTCGGAGCCGCCTGTGTCGAGAAAGCTGCACGCCATCGGCAGAAGACTCGGGACGCCGGTCTCGGGGACCTTTGAATTGACGTCCGGCTGCAACTTCAATTGCCGGATGTGCTATATCCATGACGGGGGCGCAAAGGACCCGCAGGCAGGGGAGCTGACGGCTGCGCAGTGGCTTTCGATCGGAAAAGAGGCGGCGGACGCCGGAACGGTTTTTTTGCTGCTGACCGGCGGCGAGCCGCTGCTGCGCAGGGACTTTGCAGAAATCTATACGGGCCTTAAAAAACTGGGCATGATGATCTCGGTCAATACCAACGGCTCGCTCATTACGGGCGACACGGCGGCGCTGTTTGAAAAAAATCCGCCGATGCGCCTGAATATCTCCCTTTATGCGGATACGCCGGAGGGATACCGCAGACAGTGCGGGGCGGATGCGTATGAAAACGTCGTTTCCAATATCCGTCGCATGAAAGCTGCGGGCGTACAGATCAAGCTGAACGTCTCCTTTACGGAATATAACGCCGACCGTTTCCGGGAGATCGCTGCCCTTGTGCGGGAACTGGATCTCCACTGCCAGACGTCGGTATACATGTATCCGCCGGTGCGCAGGACGTCCCCGACGGCGGCGCAGGGGAGACTTTCCCCGGAAGCCGCTGCGAAACTGCGGGTACAGTGGGACCTGATGTGCGGCAAAACGCCGACCCCGGAATCGGCGGAAGAACTGAGAAAGCTATTGCGCGTCAGTGAGTGTGACGACGGGAACGCCCGGGGGGAAGGGGTGCGCTGCCGTGCCGGTCACACCGCTTACTGGATCGATACAAAAGGGCAGATGATGATGTGCGGGATGGTCCCGCTGCCTGTGGGAAGCGTGCCGGAGGAAGGCTTTTTGTCCTGCTGGCAGAAAACGCGGGCGTTGATGCAAACGGTTCGTATGCCGAAGAAGTGCACGAACTGTTCGCTCAGGCCCTACTGCTGCGTCTGTCCCGCTGCCTGCTTTGCAGAGACCGGAGATTTTTCGACGGCGCCGGCGTATCTGTGCGAAATGAGCAGCTGCATCGAGCAGGAACTGTTGCGTCTGAACAAGGGGGAGAAGGCAATTGAAGCTGAGTGAGGATTTTATCTGCAGAAAAGTCTGCGGCGAGACGCTGCTGATGCCCATCGGTGAAAAGACGAAGGAATTCAACGGGATCTTTACGCTTTCGGAAACCGGGGCGCTCCTGATCGATGCGATCGTTAAAGGTGAAAACGCCGACGGCGCCGCCGCGCTTTTGGCGGAGCAGTTTGCGGTCGATATAGAGATCGCCCGTCAGGATACCCTTGCGTTTTTTGAACAGCTTCAGCAGTACGGGATCCTGTTGGACGATGACGCCGCCGATTAAAAGTTTGGATATAAACGGTTTGCAGCCGGTCTGTTTTTGACGGACCGGCTTTCTTAATTTTATTTTACATTATATTATGGTATAGTATTCCCGTACCGCTGAATCCGGTCTGCCGACGGTATCCGGCGCAACGAGAAACCGGGCCCGTGCCTGAAGGCGGCACGGGTCCGGCAGTTGGTAAATGATGCAGGCGTATCAAAGGCGGACGCCTTATGACCAGCTGATCCCGAACAGGGACAGGATCAGTTTGATCAGGTCGATCAGGCGCAGCCATGCGCTGCGGATCCGTTCAACGAACGCAGCAAAGCCTGTGGGCTGCGTCTGTTCGTCGGGATCGCCCGGATCCGCGGGATCGGCAGGATCATCAGGATCGGTCGGGTCCTCGGGATCGGTCGTTTGCGGCTGCTCGCTCTGAACGGCGACCTTGATCTGCAGGGAATCGCCGGAGACAAGCCCGTCGCTTGCAGCCGCCACCTGGAAGGTGAGCGCGCCCTCATAGTCTTCAGACACGGTCACCGTCCACTGACGCTGCTGGTCGTCCAGATCATCATAGGTGATGTCCAGCAGGCTTTCGTCGATCACGTTGCCGGCGCGGTCTTTCACGACCAGCGATTCCACGCTGTCGGAGGTCAGAACGCTCAGAGTAACTTCGCCGGAATCGTTGACCGTAGGCTCCTGTGCGTCGGGTGCGACCGCGAGCTGGCGCTTCGCAAATGCAAGCACACGTTTTGCGCTGGTCACGTTCTTATTGCTGACGCAAACGCCGAAGTCGCCGTCAACGTTCGTATAGTTCTGCCCCTCGGTCCCGAACGTCCATTTCAGGTTGGTAACGGAGATCAGGCTGTTCGTTTCGCCGACGTTGGAAACGATGATCAGCCCGGAGGTCTTTTCGCCGGATTTCAGCGTCTGCCATGTGATATTGTTTCTGCCGATCAGATTCATCAGCGAGTAGCTGAGGTCCGTGGAGGTGGCGATATCAATGGTGCGTTCATATACGGTGGATTTGTTGTTGACGTAAGTGACCTTGAGCGTCGGGATGGCGGAGCTGATCTTTTTGAGCTGGATCTGAATGTCGCTCGGGATCACAGTCGATTTCAGTTCAAACGCCACCGACATGTTCTTGCTGAGGTACAGCTCGTTGTTCGGTCCGACCTGCGTATAGTCGTTGAGCCTTGCGGAGGTCAGCGGCACGCTGCCGTCCACGACCACCATGCCGTCCTCGGGGGCCTTCGTGCCGTCGTCGATGGTGCCCATAGTCTCTGCGCCCACGATCATGCTCTTAAGGGTCGTGAACTTTTCGTAGGACTCTCTCGAGTAGCTGTACGCCTCCCGGATCGTTTCGGAGGTCAGGGTGCCGTCGTCGCCGACGCCGGCGGGGTCGTAGATGCGGATGGCGTCTACATACAGGTCATAATACTTGTATCCGTCGGCAGTCGTCTCATAATGGCCGTAGCGGGTCGTGAACCGCGGTTCCACCTTGGCCCGGTAGGTGCCGTAGCCAAGTCCCTTGATCTTGATGGCGGGGATCTGGTAGAGGGAGGTGGCGTCGGTGTTGTCCATTACCCAGCCTTCGCCGTAGGCGTAGGCGTAGTTCGGTTCGTACTGTGCGCTTTCGCCCGCCGGGATCTCCGCTTCCGGAATGACCACGGAGGCGTCCGTCTTCTTGACGTAGTAGGCGTCCGCGGTCGGTTTCCCTTCGGCGTTGTAGTAGCGGACCTCTTCGGTGATGCTGCCGTTGACGTCGTAGTATGTCTGCGTACGGGTGTAGAACTTGCCGCCGGATTTCAGCAGGTTGGTCGCGTTTTCGTTCTGGGCTTCTTCCTCAACGATCGCGTCTGTCGCAAAGTACACCGGCGTGTTCGTCTGGGTCAGCGTCGGCGCGCCGTTGCCGTCAATATAGATCCTGCCGTAGGTGTAGCCGTAATAGGTATCGACGACCTGGCTCTTGACCTGGCTGCCTACAACGACGTTGCCGTTGCTGTCCGTGGAGGTCGAATATACGCGCACGGTAAACATGCCCGTGTCGCCGCCGGTCACACTGACGATATCAAAGCCGGTACCCGCGAAGTCAAACTCCATGTAGGGCCAGGAACCGTTCATGCCGCCGGAGTTGCTGTTGACCTCACTGACGGAGACCACGTGGGAGTAGTTGTTGGAGAAGGTCGCGAAATTGGTATAGGCGGGGTCGTAGCCGAAGATGTTGGCGTCCTTGGAGAATGCCTGGTCAGCCGCCTGCGCGGTCTGCTGCTGGCCGGAGCCGGCTCTGGTCCACTTGCCGAAGTTGTGGCCGGTCTCGGAGTCCTCCACGCCGTCGTGGTAGTTCCGCTTCGCTAAGATCGCATCGATCTCTTCCTGCGTCATGTTCTCTTCGTCGATGGGCAGGTCAATGTCGTCGAGCAGGAAATCGTCCTCGTAGTAGATGGTCGTCGCCGGCAGGTAGGTCAGCATCTCGCAGACGTACACCGTTGTTACGGTTTCGCCGATCTGTCTGACTTTCGCCACCAGGCAGAATTCATCCTCTGCGGTAAACTTCATGCTGCCGATCTCATAGCGGGTGTTGCCCTGGGCGTCCAGCGTCAGCTTACCGAATGCGCCTTCGAATACGCCCTGGTACGCGTTTTCTTCGGCTATCCTTGCCTGTCTTTCCGCCTGGGTCTCCGTCGCCTTGTCTCTTTCAAGCGCGGCCGCATACTGTTCTTCGGTCTCGCCGATCAGCCGCGGGCGTTTCTGCGTGCCGTAGTCGTCCCAGTTGCTCTTGTCGGTGATGCCGATATAGACGTAATCTGTCCCGTCGGGAACCTGGTAGTTGTTCGTCTTTACGTTGTAAAGGATGTCAAGCCCGAAGTCCGCCACAAACGTCTGCGGTTCCACCTCGACCGACAGGAACGACCGGTGGTTCGGGACGTAGAGGGTATAGACCAGTTCCTGATCCTGGGTGATCTGAGACGTGAGCAGGCTGAAGGTTTCGTCTGCAAAGTCCGCCTGGTTCAGAAGGTTGACGTCGCCGTCTGCGTCGATCGAGAAGCAGACGTCATGGTCAGGCGCCAGATAGCCGTCGGGCGTCATTGTTTCGCACAGGTAGTACGCGCCCACCGGCAGGCTCATGTCGATCATCGGGATCACGCCGTTTGCGTCGGTGACAAGATCCTCGTAGCCGGTCATCGGGAAATAATCCTTACGGGGGCCGTCTCTGCCGTCCACCTGCCGGTACAGCGCAAAGTGGGCGTCCTCGATCGGCGTTTTATTCGTGCTGTCCGCGTCCACCTTAATTGCGGAGAATGAAGACTGATAGTTTTTGATCGTGATGGTGATCGTGCCGTCTGCAGCCGGTTCGGAGACCGTAACGGCGGATGAGAGCGTGCCTTCCTGCTCATTCGCGTTGGTCACGGTCAGTACGCCGTCGTTCACGGTCAGTTTGATCCCGTCCATGATGGCGGAATATCCGTCGGGGGTCGAAATTTCGGTCAGCGTGTAGGTGACGCCGTCCTCCGGATAGGCGGTGGTGACGAGGCCGGATGCGTCGGAGGTGTAGCTTGCCTTCGTGACGTCGTTGCCGCTCCCGTCCTTCAGCGTGAATACCGCGCCTCTGAGCGGCTGCCCGTTGGCGTCCGTTTTGAGGATCCGGATGCCCGGCCGTGTGTTCGTGACCGTATCCGTGCGCACGTTTCTGTTGGGTCCGGTGGGTGCGCCGGTCGAATACGCGGCGGTGTAGGTGAAGTTGCCGTGGACGCCTGTCTGCGCCGGGACGCCGCCGTTATGCAGCTGGATGTCGCCGCCGATCACCGTGAGCGAGTCGTAGCTTGCCACACGGTCGGACCCCTCTTCGGTATCCATGACGGGGTTGGTCAGCTCCACTTCCCTGACGGTGTAGTCGGAGAACTCCGCGCCGTCCTCCAAAGTCTTGAAGTAGTAATACAGGGAAGTCTGGGCGTCGCTTTCCTCATCGACCACTGTTTTCAGCCGGCGCACGGTGCCCGGGAGAAGTTCGCCTTTGCAGTAAACGGCGAAATAGATGTTGTCGTGCGAGGTCATGAAGCTGCTGTCTGACCAGACCTTTTCCACGGTCAGGCCCCAACCCCGGTGGTTGTCGACCTCGATATGCGGGTCGGCGTTGGGACGGATGACGCCTTCGTTCTTTTCGCCGTCCTCGGCGTAATAGGAACCGTCCACCCGTTCGTAACCGATCAGGTCGTAGCCCTTCGGGATATCGGAATCCCGCTCAACGATCCGGAATTTCGTGTCAATGAGCAGGTTGCGGATCTCCACGCTGTAATCGGCGGGGATCTTGTCAACGGCGCCGGAGGGCGAGGTTGTGAAGGTACAGATCTCCTTCTGCTCGTCGGTCAGCTGATCAAAGTTCAGCACGCCGAGGGATTCAAACATCTGGTCGTTATAGTTGTACCAGCAGTAATACCCGTCCGGATCCTTGACGTAATAGCTGTCAAAGCGGTAATAGTCCAGATCGTCGCCGATATAGATCCGGAAGCGGAAGCCGGTGGGGTCGTCCGCGTAATGCAGCGGCTCGTAGTTTACGTCAAACAGGCGTTTTGTGATCAGCAGCGTGCGCAGCGCGTTCTGAGACACGTGGTTGTCAAAGTTGACGACCTTTCGCTGTCCGATGACCTCCTGCTGTGAGGAGTAATCGTAGAACGCGCCGTTTGCAACGCCCACCGCTTGCACGTCGTTGATGCTGACGGTGTCGTAAATATCCGGGTTGATCCTGCACTCCGTGATGTAGTACACCATGTCGTCGCTGGGGAACTGGATCTCGGCGGTCTCTCCCGGTTTTAGGAAGAAGACGTTTTCGTACCCGTGATAGTTTTCTTCAAAGGGGACCGGTTCGCTCGTCCCTTTGTAGTTTACAAAGGTCACGCCCTCATAGTACAGGTAGGTATCGTCTCCGTCGGTCACTTCGCGGCGGGTGACGGTCGTGTCCTCCTCGTTTCGGTCAAGATAGTGGATCTGGAACGGGAACTCGGCGCTGGCGTAATCCTCCTTGTCGGTGCCGCTGACGGTTTTGCTCAGCAGAAGCTGGCCGTCCACGGCGGTGGTCAGGTTGAAGCGCATGTGCAGGTTCGAGGCGCCGGCGCCGCGTTCCATGTAATACATCTTCATGGTATGGGCGGTGTAATCCTTGAAAACGCTGGTGCCGGGGGTGAAGATCGAATCCAGGTGCGCCTCCACGGCGGGGTCGCCGGGCTGAAGGCCGTTGCGTTCGCAGTAGTTCTTTTCAAACAGGGCGCGCAGCGTCGTCGTCGTGGAGCTGCCGTCTGTTTTTTCCGGATCGGGGATCACGACCTCGCCGGTACGGAAGTTGATCTTGCCGACCAGTGCGGAGTGGACGCCGCCCAGGTCCAGCACAAGCTCGCCGTCCACGTACAGCCAGAAGTCGTCGTCGCCCGCGAACTCAAAGATGATGTCGTGTCCCCAGGCGTCCAGGCCGTTCTTGCTCTGGATGAAGCTTGCCTCCATCTCCATGCCGAAGTGGTAGACGGCGTCCTGGAAGGGGATCTTGTAAAGCGTCTCGCCGAGACGCGGGTCGTTGGCGGGTAGCGCCTGGTTGTACACGTTTGTCAGGTTTGTATAGTCACTGATCAGCGCCGGGTCGATATCGTTATAGGGCATGAACTGGCCGTGGCCCTGGCTGATGGTGCCGGTCTCGGGCGTGCCCAGCTGGTTATACACACGGAAGTTTCCGCCCTCCAGCAGTGTCGCGAAGGTCTGGCAGCAGTTGTACTCAAAGTATCCGCTCTCGTCGTAGATGCTCTTGATGAACAGATGGTTTGCGTCGGTCGCCGCCCCGAAAAGCTCCTGCAGGGATTTGTCGGTGAGGGTCGCGACCGGATACCCGTCGTCCGCGAGTTTGTTGGAAACCAGATCCCGTGTGGGGATCTTGAAGTTGTTGTCCGGCGGATAGTCGGTGCCTGTGCCCATGACGTCGGTCTGTCCCTGGTCACGGCCGCCGGCGCCGCCGTTGGTGCCGTACTTCGGGCCCTGGAAGTTGACCATCCGCATCCGGATGCCGTGCTGGTTGTTATCTACGGTTTCAACCGTTGAAAACTCCTGCGCAATGGGGTCTTCCATTACGGCAAAGTAGAAGTCCTGCGCCCGCGACATGGGAACGGCGACAACGGAATCGCCTTCGGCTTTCAGACCGGCGTAATCGTAGCGGTAATCGTCCCATGCGAGGATGGTCGAATAATAATCCCCATACCGTCTGCCGTTCAGGTTGATGCCGATGGTATTGTCGGAAAGGATCTGCCCCGAGTGGTACTGCGGCGCAAGGTATTTTTTTGAATAGTGGTTCTGCAGCTCGTAGTAGTAGTTCGGCTGCGGGGGGAACAGGTTCGGGAAAAGCGTAGACAGCCAGCTGTAATAATAGTATTCGGTAAAATCCCACAGCAGCGTGTTGATCTGCGTACCTGCCCAGCGGATCGTGTCGCCTTCGTCGAACACGCGGTGGAGGGAGCCGTCATGGTCGATGGCGTAAAACTCATACCGTTTATTGGTCTCGTTCCACATACGGGTGTAAACGATGACCTGCCCGCCGTTGTAAACCTGGGATTTATCGGAGACGCTGACCTTGATCGCGGTGTAGGGCACGAAATCTTCGTCTTCCAGAATTTCCGTCGGTTCGGCAAGAGAGAAGAATTCATAAACAGAAAACCTGTTCTGGCCGGAGAAACCGCCGCTGGCAGTCCCGTTCGTCAGACTCAGCGCGGTGTTGCCGTTTGTGATCCGGATCTTGCCCTGATTCTCTCCGGTCCCGACCGTGATCTTGAACAGACAGGAGTCGTCCGGTTCGTCCAGAAGACTCAGGGCGTTCCCGCTGATGCTCAGATATTTTGTGCTGTTGCCGATCTGCGTGGTGATCTGGTACCGGTTGTTTTCTTTCAGCCGGAACGTGAACAGGTCCACGTCGCCGCCGACCTTGATCATGGTCAGTTCGCTTTCGTTCAGCGGGTTTGCTCTGGTGGGAACGGAGTTGGCGGCAAGAGAATGGCCGTCGTCCCGGATATTAGTAGTCAGGACGTTTACCGTGTTTTCCGTCAAAGCGGAGTTCTTGTCGCCCTTTGTCGCAAGCGCGTAGGTCTTGCCGTCCAGGTTCAGAAGGTCCTCTTCCGACGGGAGGGCGAAATACGCTGAAAGCTGGCTGCCCTCGGTATTATAAGTGGAGCCGTTAAAGCCTTTACCGCTCTCATCCTTTCTCAGGTTGAGATAGTGCATGATATTGTTCAGCGGGAAAGAAAGATAGAAACGGTCCGTTGCCGCGCAGGGAACGATGGTGAAGACGGTCCCCGGGGCGGAGGTATAGCTGGCGTTCGTTTTGCCGCTTCCGCCGTATGTTATAAGAACATACTGTTTTGCGCCGTTTTCACCCGGCAGGTACATATAGAACTGGTTATCGGTACCTTCCAGCTTTTCAAAGCAGTAGGCGGCGGCGCCTGCGGTTGAGCCTTTATCGGTCCTGTTGATGACGGGGCCTGTCTGTGATACGTTTGTGATGCCCGAGGAGATAAAGTAAGTCGAACCGGTTTTTGTGGTCGCTGAGAGGTAGATCGGCGCCGTTGCAAAGTCATCCACGGAATGCACGGCAATGTCCTCGGTGACGATGTTGACGAAAGCATAAACGGAGAAGCCCGTCGCCTCAAAGGTAAGGGTCCTGCCGTCCACGGCGCTGTCGATCCGCTCGGTCTCCTCGCCGAAGTGCACAACGCCGAATTCCGTTTCCGGCTCGTCGGCAAGGCGGACCTTCATATCGACCGCGGAACCCTCGGCGGGCTGATAGACGACGCTGTTATCCGTCCCGCTGACGATGGAGATATCGAACAGCTGGATCTGTGTCTCCGGATCGATGGTACAGTTGAGCGTCTGCTCCGCCTCCGAAATATAACCCTCATACGTCGCGTCGCTCGACGTGACCGCCGAAACGGACAGCGCGGCGTCGGCGGGGATGCCGGCGTCTTCGCCGTAGGAGGCGACGATCCTGTAATTTTTGTTGTCCGATCCTCTGCACGTGGCGCTGAGCGTCGTCATTACAGGCGCTGCAGTTTCGTCGTCAAGCGCGGCGGCAAACACGGCCGCAGACGGCAACAGCGTCTGGGTCGTAAGTAAGAGGAATAAGAGAAGGCACAGGAATACCCTCCCTTTTTTGTAAAATCCGGATGTTTTCGCTTTGTTGATCATATATACACCCTCCGTATCCGAAATCGCCGGTTTCTTTTTGTCTGCGTTTGATCCTGTCGGTGTGCGGCGGCGGTATCCGCTGCGCGACGACCCGTTTCCGATCTGAAAAATGGGCAGACTTCTTAATATATAATATATTTTTTTTATATAAATGTCAAGGGATTCCGGGTGAAAACAGAACAGTCAAAAAAAGTTTAAAAATTATGCCATATTTTTGCAAAAAGCTTTTCGGAAACGGCTTGCAGTCTGTCGCTTTTTATGCTAAAATTACAAACGAAAAATGATAACGCCGGGAGTTGAGCGCCCGGTTATATCTGCGGGGGAAAAGAAAATGAAAGTCACATGGTACGGAACGGCGACGATCGGGATCGACGACGGGAATACGAAACTCCTGTTCGATCCGTTCGTGCGTATGAACTTGCGTATGCGGAAAACGACGACGCAGGTTGACGGTTTTACGGGGTTTGACGCCATATTTGTTACTCACGGGCATTTTGACCATATTTACAGCATCCCTGAGATCATGCGGCTGGATGAAAAGGTTCCGGTCTACTGTACCGAAACGCCCAAAAAGACGCTGGTCGGCAGGGGCGCGCCCGCGGACAGGATCCACGTGATCAGACCCATGGATGAGATCACGGCCGGTGCATTTACGGTCCGGGTCTGGAAGTTCCGGCACGTCGTGTTCGACCCGTGGTATATCCTTTCGGTCATGCCGAAGTGCGTGGTGGAATTCCCGGTGCTCTTCTGGCAGGCGTATATCAACAAAAAAATGCCCGACAAAGGGGAGATCGTCGCCTACGAGATCCTTTGTCGCGATAAGCGCATCTTTTTGACCGGGTCCTTCCGGGATACGCCCGAGATTGATTATCCGCACGATATGGACCTGCTGGTGCTTGCCAACGGCGGCTGTACCTACGTGCCGGAGCGCACGGCGGATTTTATTGCAAAATATAAACCGAAGGCGATTTTGGTGGACCATTTCGACAACGCCTTTCCGCCGGCGACCCGGGAGATGGACCTGACCCGGCTCAAAAATACCGTCGCCCGGAACCATCCGGATATCCGGTTTATCATTCCCGAGGCAGGAAAAACGCTGGATCTTCTGGACTGAAAATCTGCAGATCCTCATAAAAAATGAACGAACGGAGGAAAGAAGCATGAAAAAAGCATTGGTAGCCTGTTTTTCCGCAAGCGGCGTGACGGCAAAGGTCGCGTCAAGGCTTGCAAACGCAGTGGATGCAGACCTGTTTGAGATCAGCCCTGTGCAGCCGTATTCCGAAAAAGACCTGAAGTGGACGAACCCGCTTGCGCGGTGCAACAAAGAAAAGATTGGGAAAAAAGACGTGCCGATCAGCGGGCGTATCGAAAACTTCGACGGGTACGACGTCATTTTCGTCGGCTTCCCGATCTGGTATTACGGCGCGCCCAATATCATCGTGACCTTTCTGAAGTCCTACGACCTGGCAGGAAAAAAGATCGCCCTGTTTGCGACCTCCGGCGGCAGCGATATCGGCAAAACGGCGGATAAGCTACGCGCGCAGATCCCGGGTGAGATCGATATCGTCGCTGCAAAACGGTTTCTGCCGGACGACAATGAAGAGGCGCTGAGACAATGGGCTTCCCCTCTTCTGTAAGTTTTTCTGTTTCGTTGCTGCCATTATCAGAATCCGGGCAGCAGGTGCGGACCGGTCGACCGATCCGCATCGGAAGATAATCGGCAACAGCCGAAAGCCTGCCCGGGAACCGGCGGGAAGCAATTTTAAGGCAACACCGCATAATTCCGGTGTGCGGATTGCGCAGTAGATTTTTTCGTCAGATTGTACAGATTTGACGCCGTCAACCTGGCGGTTGGCAAGGAAAATCTGTGCAGGATGACGGAATAAATATCAAGCAAGGCGTG
>JAFRNP010000146.1 GCA_017430145.1 Clostridia bacterium | reverse complement strand
TGCGGGCTGTACGGGCGTCGCGGGCGCTGCAGGCGCTGCGGGCGCTGCGGGCGCCGTGTTGACGGAAGACAGGATCTTTCCGATCAGGTCGGTATCGATCCCGGCTGCCGCTGCCGCCGCTTTTTCAAGCGGCTTCACTTCGGGCGCGGCAGGCGCTTTTTCCGGGTCTTCGGGCGCAGCGGGCGCGGTCAGTGGATCATCCAGCGCGGGCGCGTCAGCGCCGCCGTCAAGCGGTTCTTCGACGGGTGATTCCGGTTGTACCGGTCGATCCGCTTGTTCTGCCGTTTGAGCTGTCGGCGGTAATGCTTGAGCTGCTTCTTCGTCAGAAACGGCTGGTGCCGCGGGCGCGTCATCATCTGCTTGAACCCGCTGATCTTCCTGTCCATATACGTCTGTGAATAGCTGTTCAATCGCGTCTTTAAGCTCCTGAGTCTCCTGGTTGTCCGGTCCTTCCGGGACGTAGTTTTTGTACTCTTCGCTTTCGACAAGCTGCCTGAGTGAATCTTCATCCTTCTTTTCCTCCATTGTATCGGCTTCCTGGAACAGGCTCTTTGCAAAGGCGGCGGGATCGAAGGGCTGCAGGTCGTCGATGCCCTCTCCCACGCCTATGAATTTCACGGGGATCTTCAGGTCGTTTTTGATGGACAGCACCACGCCGCCGCGGGCGGTGCCGTCGAGCTTTGTGAGGATGATGCCGGTGATCTCCGCCACGCCCGCAAACTCCTTTGCCTGGTTGACGGCGTTCTGCCCGGTGGTGGCGTCCAGCACCAGCAGGACCTCCCGGTCGGCGTAAGGCAGCTCCTTATCCATGACGCGGTAGATCTTGGCAAGCTCCTCCATCAGGTTCTTTTTGTTGTGAAGGCGGCCGGCGGTATCGCAGATGATGATATCGCAGTCCCTGGCGATACCCGCCTGGATCGTATCGTAGATCACGGCGGCGGGGTCCGCGCCCTCCTTATGCTTGATGATATCCACCCCGGCGCGCTGGGCCCAAACGTCGAGCTGGTCGATGGCTGCCGCGCGGAAGGTATCCGCCGCGCCGAGGATCACTTTTTTGCCCTCGGCCTTGTACATGGCGGCAAGTTTGCCGATGGAGGTGGTTTTGCCCGCGCCGTTGACGCCGATGACAAGGATCACCGAGGGGATCGTGATGAGCCCCATATCCTCGCCGCCGTACAAAAGGTCGGCGATAATGCTCTGCAGCTCTTTTTTGACCTCGTTCGGGCGCTTGATCTTTTCGCTTCTGACGCGCTCCTTGAGCTCCTCCACCACCTGCACGGCGGTGTTCACGCCCACGTCCCCCATGACGAGGATCTCCTCCAGCTCCGTATAGAGGTCGTCCTCAAAGGAATCGAAGGCGTCCAGCATTTCGTCGATGGCGCCGGACATCTTGTTTCTGGTTTTGGAAAGCCCGAAATTGATTTTCTTGAAAATTGCCATACCTGTTCTCCGTTCTTCGTTAATAAAGAAAGCTATCAGAATTACTGAATATCAAAACACAGGAATAACAAAGTACCAAAGTATAAAACTATCAGCAATCGGCTATCTGCTTTATAATCAAGGGCGAAGCCCTTCCGAATTTGTTACTTTCTTACTTTGTTACTTTCTTACTTTGTTACTTTTATACTTTGTTTCTTCCTTTAAGTTACTCGTCCAGCTTCAACTGTTCCACCATCTCCGCCGTTTTGAGCTCCAGGAGCTTGGAAACGCCGTGCTCCGGCATGGTGACGCCGTAGAGGACGTCCGCCTCCTCCATGGTGCCGCGGCGGTGGGTGATCAGGATAAACTGCGTGTTGAGAGACATGGAGCGCACGTACTGCGCGTACTTGACCACGTTTACGTCGTCCAGCGCCGCCTCCACCTCGTCGAAGATGCAGAAGGGGGCGGGGCGGACCTTTAAGATCGCAAACAGCAGCGCGATGGCGGTCAGGCCCTTTTCACCGCCGGAGAGCAGCGTCAGGTTTTTGACGTTCTTCCCGGGGGGCTGCGCCTTGATGGAGATCCCGCACTCGAGAATATCCTTCTCGTCGTCCAGCAGCAGCTCCGCCGAGCCGCCGCCGAAGAGCTGGGTAAAGGTCTCTTTGAAATGGTTGTTGATCGCCCGGAAGCGGTCAAGGAACAGCTCCGCCATCTGGCCGGTCAGCTCTTCGATCAGCTTCGTCAGCTCTCGTTTGGACTTTTCCACGTCCTCCACCTGTGAGGAAAGGAACTCGTAACGGGCGTTGACCTCTTTGTATTCCTCAATGGCGGCGACGTTTACGGATCCCAGCTGTTTGATCAGGCCCCTGAGCTCCGACAGCCGCTTTTTCGCGGCGGGGATGGGCCCGATCTCCCGGGTCTCAGCCTCCGCCTCCCGGCGGGTCAGGTTGTATTCTTCAAAGAGCTTGCGTTCGGTGTCCTCGAGCTCCTTTTGCAAAGCGGCCTTGCGCTCCTCCAGCCGGACAAGCTCCGCCGACAGCTTTTCGCGCTCTTCGTTTACCTGTTTCTCTTCCTCCCGGGCCTTTACGCTCGCGCCCTCGGCTTCTTCCCGCTGCCGGTTCAGGTCCGCGATCGCCTCGTCGTTTCTGCGGATCAGCTCCCGCTTTTCGGCGGCGGCGGCGAGGGACGCCTGCGCCTTTTCGGTCAGCGTCCGGTTTGCTTCGACCAGCTCCCCGATCTCCCGGTCGATACGGCCGGACTGCTCGTCCAGCTGCCCTTCCCGGCGGGTGAGGCTTTCAAGCATCTCCTTTTTCGACTGCCGCTCCTGAACGGCGGCGGCGACGGAGAGGTTGACCTGGGTCATCTCGTTGTTGAGGGCGTCGCGGGACGCGCGCATCTCGTCCCGTCCGCCGGTCAGCGTCTGCAGCCCGTTTTCCAGTGCCTCCCGCTTGGCGATCAGGCTGCTGTTTTCCGTTTCGGCGTCGCCGATGCGGGAGGAAAGGCCCTCCAGACGGGCCTGCAGCGCCCGGGCTTCCGTTTGCAGATCATTGAGCGCCGCCCGGTTTTCCTCCGCCTGGGAGCGGACGAACCGCAGCGCGTTTTCGGCGCGCACCTCCGTCTCCCGGCACACCGCCGCCTCATTTTGCAGGTTCCTGCACACGGCGCCTGCCGCTTCAAAGGCGGTCACGGCGGCGTTCATATCCTGCCGGGCGTTCTCCACTTCCGTTTCGCCTCCGGCAACCGCGGCGGCCAGTTTTTCCATATCGCTTCTGCGCCTGAAAAAGCCCGCGGAATTCAGCTTTGAGCCGCCGGTCATGGAGCCGCCCGCGTTCACGACCTGCCCGTCCAGCGTCACCACGCGGAACCGGTAGGCATAGGCCTTCGCAATGGCGACGGCGGCGTCCAGATCCTCGGCGACGACGGTCCTGCCCAGCAGCGAAGAAACGATCTCGGCATACTGCGCATCATACGCGGTCAGCGCCGACGCGATCCCGATAAAGCCCCGGCGGTCCTCCAGGCCCTTTTCCTGCAGGGGCTTGCCCTTGACGGCGTTCAGCGGCAAAAAGGTGGCGCGCCCGGCGTTGGTGCGTTTAAGCAGCTCAATGGCGGCCTTCGCGTCCCGGTCCGAATCGGTGACGACGTTCTGGATCGCGCCGCCCAGCGCCGTCTCGACGGCGGTCTGGTATTCTTCCGGGACCTTCAGCAGCTGGAACACGGTGCCGTGGATGCCGGTCAGCCTGCCGTTCGCTTTTTCGCGCATCACGGCTTTTACGCTGCCCTGGTAGCCCTCCATGTTCTTTTCGGTATCTTCCAGAAAACGCAGGCGGGTCTGCCGGTCAAGCTGCTCGCGCCGGGCGTTTTCATAGGCTTCCTTCTTTTCGTTCTGGCGGTCATTGGCGCGCCGCAGCTTCAGGTTCGCGCCGTCAAGCTTGTTGTTGACGGCGGCGGTCTGCTCCTTCGCGTCATTCAGCGCCGTCTCCTGCTCCCGGATGCGCGCGCAAAACTGCCGGTCCGCCTCCTCCCGCTTTTCGGCGGCAAGGGCGATCTGTTCCCGGCGCAGGCGCAGCTCGTCCGAGGCGGACACGTCCGCGCTCATGCGGATCTGCCGGTCGGCGATCTCTTCCATCAGAGCGGCCAGCTCCCCGTTCATCTCGTTGTATTTATCGGAGTACTCCCGGTCGCGGCTTTTGAGCCCTGCCAGCTTCTCGCCCAGCTCCGAAAGCTTCTGCCGCGCCTGCAGCACGGTCTCCTCGATCCTGCCCAGCGCTTCGTTCAGGCTCTCCCGCTCGTGGTCGAGCTGGCGCTTTTGCAGGGACTGGTAGTCTTTTTCTTTTTTCAGCCGTTCGATCTGCTCCTCGTTGTGGCCGACGGAGTTCTTCTGCACGGCGGCGTCGGCTTCCAGCGCCGCTGCCGCCTCCTCGATCCCGGCGTTTTCATGCCGCAGGGTCTCGGCCTTGACGTGGATCCCGCGCACGGTCTCGGCCGCCTGCTCGATGGCGTCGTTGAGGGCATCCAGCCGCTGTCCCGCCGCCTCATACTGGGCGTTCGCCACGTCGAGCTTTCCGGCGTAGGCGCGGATCTGCTCCCCTGCTTTATCCATGGTGTTGAGCCAGACGCCGATCTCCAGTTCCTTTTTCTCGGCGGCGTACGCCAGAAACTGCTGCGCCTTGCGGCTCTGCCGCTCCAGGGGCCCCACGCGGTTTTTCAGTTCCCCGACGATATCCCTGAGGCGTACCAGGTTGTCCTCCGTCTGGTTCAGGCGCTTGATCGCGTCCTCCCGGCGGTAGCGGAAATGGGAGATCCCCGCCGCTTCCTCGAACATATCGCGGCGGTTCTCAGACTTCGCGGACACCATCTCCTCGATGCGCCCCTGGCTCACCATGGAGTAGCCGTCCCGCCCGAGGCCGGTATCCATAAACAGGACGTTCACGTCCCTGAGGCGCACGGTTTTGCCGTTGATCAGATACCCGCTGTCGCCGGAACGGTAATAGCGGCGGGTCACGCGCACCTCTTTTTCGGGGTTATTCAGCGCCCCGTCCGCGTTGTCGAGGACGAGGGTGACCTCGGCAAAGCCCTGCGCCTTGCGCACGCCCGTGCCCGAAAAGATCACGTCCTCCATCTTCTGGCCGCGCAAAGACTTCGTGGACTGCTCGCCCAGCACCCAGCGCACGGCGTCGCCGATATTGCTCTTGCCGCTGCCGTTCGGTCCGACGACGGCCGTCATGCCCTGATCGAAGGTCAGCCGGATCTTGTCCGGAAAGGATTTGAAGCCCTG
>JAFRNP010000145.1 GCA_017430145.1 Clostridia bacterium | reverse complement strand
ATCAACGGCCTGACGAACGAGTACCACCCCACGCAGATCCTGGCGGACCTTTTGACGGTGCGCGAGCATTTCGGTACTGAAAAGGGCAAAAAGCTCGTCTATATGGGGGACGCCCGGTACAACATGGGCAACTCCCTGATGATCGGCGCCGCAAAGACGGGGATGCACTTTGTGGCGGCGGCGCCCGAAGCCTACTTCCCGGACCCCGCGCTTGTTGCGCGCTGTAAAGCGATCGCCGAAACGACCGGCGCGACGCTGGAATTCATCACCGACCCCGCCTCCGCCGTAAAGGACGCGGACGTGATCTACACCGATATCTGGGTCAGTATGGGCGAGCCGGAGGCCGTGTGGGAGGAGCGCGTGGCGGCGCTGAAGCCCTATCAGGTGAATGCCGCACTGATGGCGGCGGCAGGGGAGAAGGCGGTATTCATGCACTGCCTGCCCTCTTACCACGACCATGCGACGATCATCGGCCGCGCCATGGGCGAAAAGTTCGGCATGCCCGCCTTTGAAGTGACGAACGACGTATTTGAAAGCGATCGGTCGCTGGTGTTCAAAGAGGCCGAAAACCGCATGCACACCATCAAGGCCGTGATCTACGCCCTGCTGGGCGAAATGTTGGACGTATGAACCAGATCCTTTCCGGCATGGATAAAAAGCTCGTGCTGCCGGACGGGCAGACATATTACGGATACAGCTTCGGCGACGGTTCCCCCCGCGTGCTGGAGCTGGTCTTCAATACCTCGATGGTTGGCTACCAGGAGATCGTCTCCGACCCGTCGTACACCGGCCAGGCGGTGGTCATGACCTATCCGCTGATCGGCAACTACGGCGTGGCGGATGAGGATTACGAGACCAAGATCCCCACGATCGGGGCGCTTGTGGTGCGCGAGTATAACGACCTGCCGTCCAATTTCCGCTATACGAAGACCCTTTCCGAAGTCATGGAGGAGTACGGGATCCCCGGGATCTCGGGCGTGGATACCCGTGCGCTGACGCGATATATCCGCGATAACGGCGCGTGCAAGGCGCTGCTCACCGACGCCGGGACCCCGCAGGAAACCTGCCTGAAGCTGATCGAAGAGACAGAGCTTTTGCGCGACAGCGTCAGCCGCGTGAGCTGCAAAAAACGCTGGTACGCCCGCACCTCCAACCACCGGTTCAACGTGGTGGCGATCGACTGCGGCATTAAACTCAACATCGTGCGGGAGCTGACGAGGCGCGGGTGCAACGTGACGGTGATGCCCTACGATACCCCCGCCGCGGAGATCGAGCGCATCGCGCCGGATGGCGTGTTCCTGTCAAACGGCCCCGGGAACCCGGAGGACGTGGGCGTGGTCGTGGATCTTATCCGTGCGCTCAGGGGCAGATTCGTCATGTGCGGCATCTGTCTCGGGCACCAGCTCATCGCCCTTTCCTACGGGGCAAAGACCTATAAGCTGAAGTTCGGGCACCGGGGCGCGAACCATCCGGTCAAGAACCTGGAGACCGGCAAGATCGAGATCACCTCGCAGAACCACTCCTACGCGGTGGACGCCGACAGCCTTGCGGGCACGCCGCTCAAAGTGACCCATATCAACCTTCTCGACGGCACCGTGGAAGGGCTTTCGTGCCCGGCGGACCGTCTGTTCAGCGTACAGTACCATCCCGAAAGCGCGCCGGGCCCGCAGGACAGCGGTTACCTGTTCGACCGTTTTCTCGCGATGATGGAAAAGGAGGCGCCCCATGCCCGCACGTAACGACATCCGGAAAATCATGGTGATCGGTTCCGGCCCGATCGTGATCGGGCAGGCGGCGGAGTTCGACTACGCCGGCACCCAGGCGTGCCTTGCGCTCAAAGAGGCGGGTTACGAGGTGGTGCTTTGCAACTCCAACCCCGCCACGATCATGACCGACCCCGGCATTGCCGACGCCGTCTATATGGAGCCGCTGACGCCCGAATACGTGGCAAAGATCATCCGCCGCGAGCGTCCGGACGCGCTGGTGCCCGGGCTCGGCGGCCAGACCGGGCTCAACCTGGCCGTGCAGCTTGCCGAGCGCGGCGTATTGGAAGAATGCGGCGTTCAGCTGCTGGGCACCCGGCTCGAGAGTATCCGGCAGGCGGAGGACAGGGAGCTGTTCAAGGCGCTGTGCCAGGAGCTGGGTGAGCCTGTGCCGCCCTCCGCCATCGCTTCGGACCTGGAGACGGGGCTGACGGCGGCGCGGGAGATCGGCTATCCCGTCGTGCTGCGCCCGGCGTATACGCTCGGGGGCACCGGCGGCGGTTTTGCCGAAAACGAGGAACAGTTCCGCCCCCTCATGAAAAACGCTTTGGAGCTTTCGCCCGTGTCGCAGGTGCTGGTCGAAAAAAGCATCAAGGGTTTTAAGGAGATCGAATACGAAGTGATGCGCGACGCCAACGACACCGCCATCACGGTCTGTAATATGGAAAATCTGGATCCCGTGGGCATCCACACCGGCGACAGCGTGGTGGTGTGCCCCTCCCAGACCCTTACGAACAAAGAATACCATATGCTGCGCGACGCCGCCCTGCGCCTGATCCGGAAGCTTCAGATCGAGGGCGGGTGCAACGTGCAGTTCGCGCTGGATCCCAACTCCTTCGATTATTACGTGATCGAGGTAAACCCCCGCGTTTCGCGTTCCTCGGCGCTGGCGTCAAAGGCCAGCGGCTATCCCATCGCCCGCGTATCCGCCTTGGTGGCGGTCGGCATGCGGCTGGATGAGATCATGCTGGCAAACACGCCCGCCGCCTTTGAGCCGACCCTTGATTACGTCGTGACCAAAATGCCGCGGTTCCCCTTTGATAAGTTCGCGGACGCCAACAACCGGCTGTCCACGCAGATGAAGGCCACCGGCGAAGTCATGAGCATCGGGCGCACGATCGAGGAAAGCCTTTTAAAGGCGGTGCGCTCGCTCGAGATCGGCGTCAACCACCTGTATCTTGAAAAGTTCAATTCCTTTACCTACGAGGACCTGATGGCGTATATCAAAAACGGCACCGACGACCGCATCTACGCCATCGCGGAGCTGCTCTGGCACGGCGGCGACCTGGGCCTTATCTGCGACGCCACCAAGATCGATATGATCTTTTTGGAGAAGATCAAAAAGATCATCGACATGGAACAGGTGGTCCGCGAGCATAAAAACGACGCTGAAACGCTGTACCTTGCCAAAAAAATGGGCTTTTCCGACCGGTATATCGCAAAGCTGTGGGCGTGCGCCGAGGAGGACGTTTACGCCCTCAGGGAACAAAACGATATCTTCCCGGTCTATAAGATGATCGACTCCTGCGCGTCGGAGTTCGACAGCTACATCCCCTATTTCTATTCGACCTACGAAGCGCTCAACGAGAGCGTCGTCAGCGACAAAAAGAAGATCGTGGTGCTGGGCGCCGGCCCCATCCGCATCGGGCAGGGCATTGAATTCGATTACTCCACGGTCCACGCGGTCAAAACCATCAAGGCCATGGGGTATGAGGCGATCATCATCAACAACAACCCCGAGACCGTGTCCACCGATTACACGGCGGCGGATAAGCTCTACTTTGAGCCGCTGTTCGTGGAGGACGTGATGAACATCCTGCACCACGAAAAGCCGCTGGGCGTCGTTGCGTCGCTCGGCGGGCAGACCGCCATCAATCTGGCGGGGCCTCTGGCAGCCAGGGGCGTAAAGATCATCGGCACCGACGTGCCCGCCATCGACCTTGCGGAGGACCGTGACCAGTTTGAAAAGCTGCTGGAGCGCCTCGGCATCCCGGAGCCGCCCGGACAGGCGGTCACGGACATCGACGAAGGCGTCAGGGTCGCCGAAGAGATCGGCTACCCGGTGCTGGTGCGTCCCTCCTTCGTGCTGGGCGGGCGCGCCATGCAGATCGTGGCGGACGAAGAGCAGCTCAGAAAGTACCTGAACACAGCCGTACGGATCGACGCCGACCGCCCGGTGCTGGTGGATAAGTATATCCGCGGCAAAGAGGTGGAGGTGGACGCGGTGTGCGACGGCGAAAACGTGTTTATCCCCGGCATTATGGAGCTGGTGGAGCGTACGGGCGTCCATTCCGGCGATTCCATCAGCGTTTATCCGCCCTTTTCCCTCTCCGAAAAGGTGCGGCGCACGGTCATCGACTACGCCTGCCGCCTCGGGCGCGGGATCGGTATCGTAGGGCTTTACAATATCCAGTTTATCGTCGATAAAAACGAGGATATCTATATCATCGAAGTCAATCCCCGCTCTTCCCGTACGGTGCCGTTTCTGTCCAAGGCCACCGGCTGGCAGCTGGCGGATATCGCAACGAAAGTGATGCTCGGGATCAGCCTGCCGCAGCAGGGCGTCACGGAAGTCTGCCCGCCGGACAGGCCCCGCCATTACGTGAAGGTCCCGGCGTTCTCGTTTGCGAAGCTCGCAGGCATGGACGCGTACCTGTCTCCCGAAATGAAATCCACCGGCGAAGCCATCGGCTACGGAAACAGCCTGACCGTGGCGCTGTACAAAGCGCTGGTCGCGTCCGGGCTCAAAATGCCCGACCACGGCGGCGTGCTGGCGCTGATCGCGCCGGAGGACCGAAACGAAGCCCTGCCGATCTTAAAAAGCTTTTCCTCCCTCGGCTTTAACATCTATACGCTGCCCGCCACCGCGGATTTCCTGCGGCAAAACGGTATGCCGAAGGTCGTTATAAGGGAGCTGGGCGCCATGGATGAGATCCCGCAGCTGATCCGCGGCGGCAGGATCTCGTACCTGATCAACACACGGCAGGCCAGCGACGCCGACGCTTTGGGCGCCGGAGGCAGCATCCGCCAGTGCGCGGTGCAGAACAACATCTCCATGTTTACCTCCCTCGATACGGCAAAGGCGCTGTCGGACGTTTTGCAGGCAATGTATATCGGTATCTCCACCGTGGACGCTTAAGGCAACACCGCACCATTCGCGGCGCACGCCATGCTTGATCTTTATTCCGTCATCCTGCACAGATTTTCCTTGCCAACCGCCAGGTTGACGGCGTCAAATCTGTACAATCTGACAAAAAAATCTACTGCGCAATCCGCACACCGGAATTATGCGGTGTTGCCTTAAGCGATCTTAGGATGCGGGCCGATGATCTGACGGTCACCGGCCTGCATCTTTTTACCGTTTTTCGTCTGAAAATTCCTGTTGCATGTTGTCGAAAACTGTGGTATGATAAAAGAAGTCTTGATGAAAGGACGATCCGATCAATGAAACAGATAACGAAAAAGCTTGCTGCGCTGCTGCTCAGTCTCTGCTTTTTTGCCGCGCTCAGGCCCGCAGTCAGCGTGCCGCCCCGCGCCGCCGCCGCGGAATTCGACTTCTATTATTCGATCAATAACAATTACGCCCGCATCGATTCCGTCCGTAAGACCTTTGCAGGCGTCTTCCGTTTTCCGGATTACGTAGAAAGCGGCGGCAAAAAGTGTTATGTAACGAGCGTTGCGGATAACGCATTTGCGGACTGCAAGCAGATCACCGAGGTCATCATGTGCAAATACGTCAGCTGCATCGGCGTCGGCGCCTTCAGCGGCTGTACGAAGCTTGCAAAGATCGCCCTTTCGGCAAACCTGAAAACGATCGGGCGGGATGCGTTCGTCAATACGGGGCTGACTTCCGTTACGATCCCGGCAAACGTATCGTCCATTGACGGAAACGTTTTTTACAACTGCAAAAAGCTCACGGCGATCAACGTTGCCGCCGAAAACGGCAATTTTGCGTCCGAATACGGGATCCTGTTCAATAAAGATATGTCGAAGTTGCTTATCTTTCCCATCGGTAAGCCCAACGATACGATCACCGTCAGAGATACGGTAAAGACGGTCTGCGCCTACGCCTTCGCCTGCGCCGCAAACCTCAAAACGATCAATCTCAGTTCCGCGCTCTTAAAGCTCGAAGACGGCGCGTTTTATAAATGCGCCGCTCTGCAGAAGATCAACAAAATGCCCAAGACCCTCGCCGCCATCGGCGCCTACGCGTTTTGCGGATGCAAAAAGCTTACAAGCTTCCATATCCCGGCGGCCGTGAAAAACCTTGACGTCTCCGCGTTTTATGACAGCGGGATCGCCGCCTTTACCGTGGACGCCGCCAGCACGAGCTTTTCGGCGGAGAACGGCGTGATCTTCAATAAAGACAAGAGCGTGATCGTGTTCTATCCCGGCGCAAAGGCCGACGCCTCTTATACGATCCCCGCAAGCGTGCGTTCTTTTTAACCTTCACGTTCCTGAAGGCGGACCGCCTGAAGGAGATCCGTGCGGCGGCAGACAACGAGCATTTTTACGATCTGGAGGGCGTTTTGTATCAGAAGGGGAGCGACCGGCTGCTGCTGTACCCCCATGCCGCCGCGCGCACGCAGTACCGCGTGTATGAAGGGACGAAGGAGATCTTTACAAACGCTTTTGCCTATGCCGGGAACCTTGAGACCGTCATTTTGCCGGCGTCTCTGGCCGCCTTCGGCGAATCCGCCTTTTACGGCTGCAAAAAGCTCAAAAGCGTGGGCGTCCCCGAGGGCGTGACGACGCTTTCCCCCTATCTGTTTGCCGACTGCCCGGCGCTTGCCACCGTCAGCCTGCCCCAGTCCCTGCAAAGCTTTGAAGCCACCGCGTTTTCCGGCGATACGCTCAAAACGGTGTATTACACAGGGACCGCCGCCGCTTATAAGGCCCTGGTCGGAAGCGCGATCCCTTCAAGCGTAAAGGTGATCCCGTCTCACGTCCATAACATGAGCGTACGGGAAGTAAAAAAAGCGACCTGCGGAGCGACCGGCGTTTCGACCCAGACCTGCGCCTGTTCGCTGGCGGTCAGCGTCATCACGCCGAAAACCGGCAACCATACCTTCGGCCAATGGACGGTCGTCAAGGAGCCGAGCTTTACGGCCGGCGGCGTCAACGAACGCAGCTGCAGCGTCTGTCAGAAGGTCGAGCAGGTCTCCGTCCCGCGGCTGACGGCGCTTCCCGACGGCGAGGCCTTCTTTGTTAAAGACGACGAAAACAAGCTGATCTACGTGTACCCGAACGTAACGGTCAATATGCTCACAGCCGGGATCGCAGGCCTCAGTACGGTGTCCGGCAGGGACATGGTCCCCTGCGGCGGGGATACGCTTCTTGCCACCGGTATGGTCGCGTTTATCCCGATAGACCCTGACGCCGACCCGGAGACTGTGCAGCTTGCCGATCCTTACCTGATCGTCGTGCAGGGCGATCTTGACGGCGACGGCGTTATCGGCGCGGCGGACGCCCGTCTGGCGCTGCGCAACTCCGTGGAACTCGACGCGCTTGACGATGCGCAGACGGCGGCCGCAAAAGTCGGCGGCGCGGATATCGTTTCGGCGACCGAGGCGCGTCTGATCCTGAGGGCGAGCGTGGAGCTGGAAGATCCCGCCGAATGGTTGGCGGCGCTGAATAAAGCTGCATAAATACGCATACGCAAAAGAGCCGCGCGGCGTTCATCCGAACGCCGCGCGTTTTAGTATCACGGGAAGAAGAAATAAAGCAACAATTCCGGCAATGCTTCGCTTTTCATCGCGGAACGCGGTATTTCTATGATCGGGTGCGGGCGTATGCCCGCCCGCATTTGTTACTTTGTATCTTTTTTTCTTTTTTACTTTGAAAATGCGTCAGCATTTTCCGATCCATACCCGCATATCGCATTCGGAGCGGTTGGCGAAGGCGTAATAGGGGATCAGGGTGACGGGCAGCGGCGCGGATTTTACGTCGCTCAGCGGCAGATACAGCGATTTTACGCTGAATTCCTGCGTACGTACGGCGTTGACGGTGATCGACGGCAGCCCGAATTCGCTGCCTTTAAGGGAAAACGCGGCGTCGTGGGGCAGCCGGATATCCGCCAGGGGTGCGTTTGCGTCGATCGCTTCCAGACAGTAGACGACGGGCCCGCGCATGACGGCGACCTTGCCGGCGTTGGCGCGCACGCGTGGATCGGCACAGACGGTAATGACCGGCATATCAAACTGCAGGGTAAACGTCTCGTCGTCCTGCCCGACCGTAAACGCGGCGTATCCGTTTTTGATGCAGCAGGGCTTATCGGCGTCAAAACGGCGGCACCAGCCGGGCACGCGGGCGTAAAGCGTTTTCCCTTTCGCGCCCTTCAGCGTCAGCACGACCCTGCCGTCGGCGGGGTAAGCGGTGTCGGCCTTCAGCGTTACGCCGTCAAAAACCGCCTCGCTTTCAAAATACTGGTGGACGTATACGGCGTCCCCGTCCGCCGAGTACGCGTAGTCGCCGATGGACGCGATAAAGCGCGTGACGTTCGGCGGGCAGCAGGAGCAGTCGAAGACCTCCTTGCGGCGGGTGATGGGCAGCCGTTCGCCGGGATCGCGCACCGTGGTGTGGCGCGTGCGGTCGGAAAGGTTCAGCTCCAGCGGGTTTTCATAGAAAAAGCCGACGCCGTCCAGAGAGAGGCCCGAAAGGATCCCGTTATACATGGCAAGCTCCGCCGTGTCCGCGTATTTCGCGTCCAGCTCCAGGTCTTTCATGCGGTTTGCAAACATGGCAAGGGCAATGGCGGCGCAGGTCTCGGTGTAGGCGGTGTCGTTGGGCAGGTCGTAGGGGACCGTGAACGCTTCGCCGCAGTGGGTGGAGCCGATGCCGCCGGTGATGTACATCTTGCGAAGCGTGATATCGTCAAACAGCGCGCGGCAGGCGTCGAGCATTTCGGGGTCGTCCATATACCGCGCGGCGTCCGCCATGCCCGCGTACAGGTAGCAGGCGCGCACACAGTGGCCCATGGCTTCGGTCTGTTCCCTGACGGGCATGTGGTTCTGGCAGTAGTTATCGAGGCACCAGCCGCCGATGGAGCGGGCGTCGTACCCGCGGGCGTTGATAAAGTGGTCGGCGAGACGGCGGTATTTTTCGTCGCCGGTGCACCGGTAGGCGCGGTAGAGCGCAAGCTCGATCTCCTCGTGCCCCGGGACCTTGAAGGCGGCGCTTTTTTCTTCGACGAAAACGCGGGCCACATAGTCAACGTACCGGCTCATGCAGTCCAGAAGCCGGGTATCGCCCACGGCCTCTTTTAACGCCACGGCGGACTCCAGCAGGTGCCCGAGGCAGTACAGCTCGTGGTGGTCCATGAGCCGGAAGCGGTTTTCGGGTTCCACAACGGTGTGGTAGATATTGAAATAGCCGTTGGGGTCCTGGTGCTTCTGTACGTTTTCAACGACCTCGTCCACCCGCGCCTGCAGGCGCTTGTCTGGTGTTTTTGCAAGGATGTACGCCGCGCTTTCCAGCCACTTCGCGATGTCCGAATCCCAGAAAAAGTGGGGCTTCGGCTTGTCGGAACCGGGCGTGTAATCAAAATTGAATGCCTCAAACCTGCCGGTGTCGGCAAAGCGGTCCTCCACGGCGTAGATCGTCGTGTTGCGGTTGAGCGCCTGCCGGTCCTTCCAGAACCCGCCGGTGATGTTTACGTTGCGGTAGGATACCGCCGTTCGTTTTTCCATACTGTACTTCGCGGACCAGCCGCGCCTCCTTTTTTTATTGGATTTATTTGATCTGCTTAATTTTTTCGCCCTTGACGACGAACGCGTGCGCCGCGATGTCGATCAGGGGCTTGTCGTTTTTCGGGGAATCGGTGTAAAAGTTGTCGATTTCGGCGTCCGGGAACGCTTCAAAAAACGCAGGGATCTTGTGGGAACGCATGCAAAGCCGGGTGATCTTGCCGGTTTCGGGATCCATGACGGAGCCGACGCAGTGCTTCACGCCCAGCCGCTCGCAGATGACCGACATGCTGATCTCCGGGGAGGCGGTCACGATCACGTCGTCCTCTTTGTGCAGCTTTGCGTAAAAGGGCTTGATATTCTTTTCATGCTTATCCCAGAACTCCACGATATCCGCGTAAAAATCGGGGATGTTTTTAAAGTAATCCTCAATATAGCCCGCGTAGTCGTGCAGCGCCTGTTCCACGGTCATGTGGCCCAGTTTGTACTTGAAAAGGGCGTAGAATACCCGCGGCAGGTATTTGACGATATACGGCGTCTTTTTCATGTAGAAAAAGAACAGGTGCAGCACGCTTTCGCCGCGGTAGATGGTGTTGTCAAAATCGTAGACGTTCAAAAATGCCCCTCCTTTATTCTTCCGTAAACGTATAGCCGGAGATATCGAGCGTCGCGTCTTTGGCGGCCACGTCCCCAACGGAAAAGCTGAGGGCTTCCCACGAGGCGGTCAGGACGCCGTCCTTGCCGTATGCCTCGCATTTGATCGCGAAGCCGTACTCGAGATCCACCCATACGTTCGCGGTCTCGCTGACTTCGTTGTTTTCATACGCCGTCTGCTCGTACCGCTTCGTCTGCCGTCCGGCGATCTCCTCGTCGCCGATGTACCGCACGCCGGAAAGCGTTGTGAAATGCGCGCTGAGCGCCGAAAGCTTCATAAAGGTGCTGGAAAGCGTGTCAAAGTTTTTGCCGGTCAGGGTCCGGTGGATGTATTTGTCTTCGGACGGGACGATCGTGTACTGCTCCACGGCGCCTGCCGACCGTTTGTAAAACACCGCGCTGCCGGAATCCGGGTACCGGGCGTAAAAGCTGTCGGCGCTGCGCTTTTCCTCGATCCTGACCGCGTCCTCGCTTTCGCTGCGGTCAAAATACTTGTATTCGATCGCGTAGTTTTTCTGCCACGCCGTGTTTACCGGGATCTCATCGGCCTGCGCCTGCTCGGTAACGGCGGGCTGCGACGGGGTATAGGTGTAATCGGGCGGCGTATACCCGCTGTTCCTGCCGGCGCAGCCCGCCGAAAAAAGCAGTATAAGCAGCATCAAACAGGCGACGATTCGTTTCGTTTTCATCTGAATACCTCCGAAGTGTAATGGATGGCGCAGTCTGCGGGCGCATGGATCCTGACGCCCTCGGGTGCCGTGATCTCGGTTTTCTGTCCCTGCCGCATCCGTATTCTGACCGGCGTTCTCGGTATGCCGTCCGCAAAGGCGACCGGGATCTCAAGATCCGCGTAATCAAGCCCCAGCAGCGAGGGGGAAAGCGAGATCTCTTCCATGCCGGGGGTCAGGACCGAAAGGCCCGACAGCGCTTTTTTGAGGGCGTAAAGCGGCGTGCCGCCCCAGGCATGGGAGTGGTCGAAGCCGTAGCCCGGGGTGGGCGGGTAAAAGCCCTCCGTAAGCCCCTTGGGGCACCGGCGCACCGGTTCTTTCCAAAGCTCCAGCAGCTTTAAGGTGTAGGTCTCCCTGAGCCCCGTGCGGTAAACGGCCTCCAGTAAAAAGTGCATGAAATAGGGCTGCACACGGCAAAAGCCCGGCGTTTCGAGTATGCGCGTTATCAGCGCCCGGTTTTCTTCGGGGCTGAAGAACCCGAAGTACGCCGCAAGGATGCCGGAGTGGGGGAGATAGTGGCGCCCTTCGACGTTCTCCGGCATATACGTGCCGATAAGGTTTTCCGGCGTCGGCGTATTCAGCCCCTCGGTAAACAGTCCTTTTCCGGCGTCCCACAGGTGTTTTACGATCGCTTCCTTCAGCGACAGCCTCCGTGCCCGGCAGCGTTTCGTCATGCCGTTGTCCGTCGTGCGCCAGCCGTATATTTTTTCGGCGGTCTCGAGCGCCCCGTAGTAAAACAGGTTCAGACAGGTCTGCCCCAAAGCCTTCGGCGGGTGGTGCAGGTTCACGCCGTCCGGCGCAAGCCAGTCTAAAAACATATAGTCCGGCGGGGTCTCGATGAGGCCCGTGTCGCCGATATAGGTGTGAAAACGGTCCAGAAGCAGCGTGAGCGCCTCTTTGCATTCCGGGATCAGCGTGTCGTCCCCGGTAAACAGGTATACGTCCCACAGCATCTGTACCCAGATCAGCGAATAGGAGGTGTGGAACATGCGCCCGTCGTGGTATCTTAAAAGCTCCGCCGTTCGCCTTACGTCAAAGGCCGCAAGGGACATATCTCCCAGGTGCAGGGCAGTCATCAGCGTCTCGATATAATAATCCCCTGTGCACGCCAGCGGCTCGCAGTGGCGGGGCGAATCCAGATGCAGCGTCTGGCGGCAGATCCCAAGCGTATGGGCGCATACGCGAAGCACCTCGTCCAGCTCTTTGTCGGCGCAGGTAAACTTCGTTTCGGGCGCGTAAAGCGTTGACGAGGAAAGGGATACGGCGACGGCAGCTTCTGCCCCGGACTCGTTTTTCGCCGTAACGGTCAGTTTTCCCGCCGAGTGCAGCTCAAAGCCGGTATACTCCCCGTCTTTCGTAAAGACGAACCGCTCGGCGGTACCTTCCTCGTCAAGCTCCCGGCATTGTACGGTAAGCGAGATCTCACCGGCGCAGCGCGCCGAAACGCGCACGTACCCTGCCCAGATCATATCAAACGCAAAATCTTCCGTTCGCGTTTCCCCGGGGGCAAGGCGCATTTCGCCGCCCTTTTCCGGGTATCTGACGGTCTCTTTGCAGGGCGGGATCGGCGCCGGTTCGCAGTGCCAGAAATTAAAGATCTTTTCGGCGGCCATCCATTCGCAGTCCGCTTTCCTGCCGTCGTAAACGCCGGGGGAGACGTAGGCGGGCTTTACGCGGCAGCGCCAGGCGTCGTCCGTCATAAATATGCGGGTCTGCCCGTTCGTATCTTCGCCCGAGGCCCAAAGCATAAAGCCCCCGTGCCCGCGGGAGTATTCGCAGATGCGCACCGGCTTCATGCGCACAAGCGCGCGGATCGTAAGGCGTCCTTCGTCCTTATAAAGCGGGGAATCCTTGCCGTACCGGTCCAGTAGGATCCGGTAGGCGTAAAAAATGGGCCGGGGCGTTTCGTTGCCTAAAAAGTCTCCGCCGGGGGATGCGGGCCCCCTTGCGACAAACCTGCCGTTTATAAAGAGCATGACGGCGGTATCCGCCGAAAAAACGACCGTCAGCCATTTCAGCGGCGCGTCGAAGGTATAGGTGCGTTCAAATTCCGCCACGGCGTACGCCCCCGTATCCGGGAGAAGGGCGGAATACCGGGTCGTCTGCCGGTCCGGCTCTTTGTCCTTCGGCAGCCAGATCCATTGTTCGGGGTCTCTCATGCTTTAATCCTCCCCTTTGGTGGTCTACGGGACCATTATACTATGGAAAATTAAAAAAATAAAGAGAAAAACGATCATATTACGTATTTTTTAAGTTCCTTGCGCCCCGTGACGTCCAGCTTGTTGAAAATATTGCGCAGGTGCGTGCGCACGCTGTTGACGGTGATGCCGAGGATCTCGGCGGTCTGGGTGTTGGAGAGCCCCTTGGCGACCAGGGACGCCACGTTATACTCGATGGCGGTCAGCCGGTCCGCGATCTGGTCCCCGGTGATCAGGTTGTGCACGTACGCCCAGCCCTTGTGGTAACGGTTCGACATGGCCAGGATCCGGCGGTAGGCTTCGGGCTCCTGATAGCGCAGGCAGCGCTCCAGAAGCCCCGAGAGGCTGCCTCTGTGCTCCGCAAACGGCATGATGAGCCCGTCAGGTTTCGCCAGCTCCCAGGCGTAGCGGAAGTAGTATTCCGCCTTGTCCCATAACAGGCGCATGGTGTAGCCGGTGGCAATGTTCAGGCAAAGGTAGATCTCAGAGACCGGGCACGGGCGTTCGGCGAAGATCAGCGCGCCTTCCGCCATGCCGATGGCGCGGCCGACGTCGTCGGCGGCAAGCAGATAGTAGGTGTAGCAGTAAAAGGCCATGGGCTTCAGGCTGTCGGGAACGTTGAAGGCGCCCACGCCCACGGCAGGGAAGACGATCTCCGGGAGGTTGCGGATCAGGACGTTGAAGTAGAGCAGGAACAGATCCGTCATCTTCCGAAACGGGGAACCCTCCTCAAAACCGTTGTTGATCTCCCTGGCGCGCCGGTACATTTCCAGCAGCTCCTTCGGCTCGCCGAGGGAGAAGGAGGCGATCGCTTTGCCGAGCATGGCGGCGGTCAACGTAGACAGCGCGTCGCTGTTTTGCAGAGCGTCAAATTCCTTGTGCGCGGTCTCCACGTCGCCGCGGTAATAAGAGAGCTCCGCAAAGCCGAGCCGCCGGCGGTCTTCGTCCGGGATCCGTGCGCAGAAGCTGGCAGCAGCGCCTGGCGTGAACATGCCGGTGGTCAGTACGAAGGGATCAAAACTGAGCTGCAGCGCGCCGTCTCCGGTATCGGAATAGGTCAAAGTATCCACATCCTTTTTTTAAAAAATCGTCATAATTCTGAAATCTGGTTCATACTTTATTCATTATATCATCATATGTGCACTGAAGGCAATCGTCTGAATTTACAAACTTTCGGATGATATATCATGCATTTTTGCCAAATACCACCCATTTGTTTCGTCTGAAATAATCGAAAATCGGGGGATGCTAAAAAATAAAGAATCTGATAATATAATAATGCCGACGGACCGGAGCCGGACCCTCGGCAAAAAACTGTAAAAGTTAAGGTGGAAAATATGGTAGAACCGAAAGATATGAGCTGTTACGAATACTATAAGGCATGCACGGACGAGTACGGGGAGTATTACTGTCAGCAGCATTTCGGTAAATGGTTTTTAAACACGGATATCATTAAAGATATGGATGCGCTGGCGGCGTTCATGCGCATCGAGCTGGGCCTGCAGCCCGGCGACGTTTACTCTGTTTTCATGCCCACGACCGTGCAGAGCATCGTGGCGTTTTACGCGCTGAACAAGGTCGGCGTGATCGTGAACTTCATCCATCCGCTTCTGCCGCCCGACGTGGTGGAGGAGACCATCACCAGCCTGCATTCCAAGGGCGTGATGGTGCTGGACCT
>JAFRNP010000144.1 GCA_017430145.1 Clostridia bacterium | reverse complement strand
TGTCTGTTACGTGCTCGCAAGCCTTGACGCGCCGATCTCAAAGGACGGGTTTGTGCAGGCGCTGCAGAGTACGGACCTGATCAACTTTTTTGAGATCGGCGACGCCTTGTCGGTGCTTACGCTCTCCGATCTGATAGAGGCCGACCTTAAGGACGGCGTGGAGTATCTGTCCCTGACGCCCCGGGGCCGCGAGGTCGCCCGGCAGATGGAGACCGACGTGCTGTTTACGGCGCGCAGAGCCGCGGTCGCGGCAGCGCTGGATATGCTTTCAAAGGAGAAGGCGCGCGGCGGGACAAAAACGGAGATCGTGAAGCTCTCCCGCGGCTACCATGTCCGGCTTTCTGTTATGGACGGCGATACGCTGATGATGCAGACCGTTTTATATACGGCTGACGCGCTGCAGGCAAACAGCATCGCGGACCGGTTCGCGGAGGACCCGAAATCGGTTTACGCCGGGATCATCGACGCCGTGATCCGGTAAAGCCGCAAGACCCAATAAAGAAGGAGAGAACGCGTCGCCGCCCCCGCGGCAACGATTGGCTATGTTTGAACAAACGATCAATATCGAGCGCATGGAGCAGGCGGTGAGCCTGTTCGGCAGCTTTGACGAGAATATCCGGATCCTTGAAAAGGAATTCCATGTGACCGTCGTCAACCGCGGCTCCGCGATCAAGGTAAGCGGCGAGCCTGAGGATGTGGCAAAGGCGGTAAAGGCGCTGGAAGGCCTTCTGATGCTGCTCAACAAAGGGGAGACGCTCAATGAGCAGAACGTCCGCTACTGTATCTCCCTGGTAAACGAAGGCAGTGCGGACCGGCTGTCCGGCATCAGTTCCGACTGCATCTGCATCACCATGAGCGGCAAGCCCGTCAAACCCAAAACGCTCGGCCAGCAGAAATATGTGGAGGATATCGCAAACCACACCATCGTCTTCGGCGTTGGCCCCGCCGGTACCGGCAAAACGTACCTTGCCGTGGCAATGGCCGTCAAGGCGTTCCGCGCAAAAGAGGTCAACCGGATCATCCTGACCCGTCCGGCCGTTGAGGCAGGGGAGAAGCTGGGTTTTTTGCCCGGCGACCTGCAGCAGAAGGTGGACCCCTATCTGCGCCCGCTTTACGACGCGCTGTTTGAGATGCTCGGTGCGGACAACTTCCAGAAGTATCAGGAAAAAGGCAGCATAGAGGTAGCGCCTCTCGCTTATATGCGCGGCAGGACTCTGGACGACAGCTTTATTATTCTGGACGAGGCGCAGAACACCACGCCCGAACAGATGAAAATGTTCCTGACCCGCCTCGGCTTTCAGTCAAAGATCGTGGTCACGGGCGATATCACGCAAATCGACCTGCCCGACGGTAAGCGTTCGGGGCTCAAGGAAGCGATCCGGATCCTGAAAAACATCGACGATATCAAAACGGTCAAATTTACCGAAAAGGATGTCGTCCGGCACCGTTTGGTGCAGGACATCATCAAGGCGTATGAAAAAGCAGATAAAAAATAACAGGTACAGCAAAAGAGGATAAAGGTATGCCAGATAAAATCAAAGTAATCATTACGGACGATCAGAAAACGGTCAAGATCCCGTCCGGCGTCCGGCTTCTGATCCGTCGCTGCTGCAACGCGGTTTTGCGTATGGAACAGTTCAAGGGTTCTGCGGAGATCAGCGTCCGCTTCGTTGACAATGCAATGATCCGCGAACTCAACGCGCAGCACCGGGGCATCGACGCCGAAACGGACGTGCTGTCTTTCCCGCTGGGGGAGAACGGCGAATATGACGTTAATCCCGCGACAGGCGCTTTTGTACTGGGGGATATCGTGATCTCCGTGCAAAAGGCGATGGAGCAGGCAAAGGAGTATAACCATTCGCTTGAACGCGAGATCGGATTCCTGACGGTCCATTCCATGCTGCATCTCCTTGGGTACGACCATGTGAACGGCGGCCTGCAGGCGGTAAGAATGCGCGAAAAGGAAGAGGAGGTCCTCACGCAATTGGGCCTCAAGCGCAACGGCAGCTACTATATGGATGAAGAATGAGAGGCGCCGCATGGAACAGAAAACCGCTTTTATAGCGATCGTCGGCTGTCCCAACGTCGGGAAATCCTCCATCATGAACAAGATCCTCGGGGAGAAGATCGCCATCGTCTCCCCGAAGCCGCAGACAACGCGCACAAGGATCCTCGGCGTCTATACGGACGGAGACACCCAGCTGGTCTTCACCGATACGCCGGGGTACCATAAACCGCAGACCCGGCTCGGTGAAAAGATGGTTCGTTCCGTCAGTGCCGGGATCCGGGACGTGGACGCATGTCTCTTGGTCACGGAACCCCAGGGCGACGTGCGCGACGCGGAGCTGACGCTTCTTAAAAAAATCAAAAAAGAGGGGATCCCCGCGATCCTTGCCATCAATAAGATCGATCTGCTCGAAAACAAAGATCTGTTGCTTTCGCGCATCATGACCTTTTCAAAGCTTTGCGATTTCGCTGCGATCGTGCCTGTGAGCGCCCGGACCGGAAACGGGCTGGATGCGCTTATCGAAGAGCTGAAAGCGCTTGCCATGCCGGGACAGCATCTGTTTGACGCGGATACGGTCACCGACCAGCCCGAGCGCGCGCTGGCGGCGGAATACATCCGTGAAAAGCTGCTGAAATACCTGGATAAGGAGATCCCGCACGGGACGGCGGTGGCGATCGAGCGTTTCCGGGAACGGGACAACGACGACCTGCTCGATATCGAGGCGACGATTTACTGCGAGAAGGAAAGCCACAAGGGGATCATTATCGGCAATAACGGCGAGATGCTCAAACGCATTTCTTCCGATGCACGCCGGGATCTGGAACGCTTTTTCGATATCCGCATCAACCTGCAGTGCTGGGTCAAGGTCAAGGAGGATTGGCGCAACCGCGAGGGGCTGATCCACAATTTCGGTCTGGACTGATGCAGATCTTTACAGACGACGGGCTCGTGCTCAAAGCGGGCGTTACGGGCGAAGCGGATATGATCTTGCACGTGCTCACGCGCTCGCACGGGATCATCCGTACGTTCGCCAAGGGAGCGCGCGGGGCGAAAAGCAGGCTTCATGCCGTTTCCACCCCTTTTTCCTTTGCCGACTTCACGTTTTCTGAAAAAAACGGCGTTTATAACGTCCGGGAAGCGCAGATCAAAACCATCTTCTTCCGTCTAAGGGAGGATATGGCGCTGCTGGCTCTCGGGCAGTATTTTTGTGAGGTCCTCCTCCGCTCTTTGCCGGAGGATACCGAAAGCGACGAATATCTGCGTCTGACGCTCAACACCCTGCATTTTCTGTGTGAAGGGACCCTGCCGCCCCTTTTGCTCAAGGCGATCTTTGAACTGCGCATCGCCTCTGTTTCGGGGTATATGCCGCAGCTTGTCGCCTGTGATACGTGCGGGGAATACCGTACGGAGGAAATGTATTTTGACGCGCTTTCCGGTAAACTGTACTGTTCTGCCTGCGGACGGGGCATGCCGATCCCGAAGGTCCCGTACAGTGTCATCGAAACCATGCGTAACGTCGTATTCGCACCGTTCGGGAAGATCTTTTCCGTTTCTCCCCCGCCGGAGGAGCTGCCGTCGCTGAACCGGCTGACGGAGACCTTTTTGCAGAACAGCTTTCAGATCAATTACCGGTTGCTTTCTTTTTTCTATGCCTTTGCAGATGATCACCCGGATAGGGTCCCGGACGCGATGTCAGAACCTGCGGGCGATACAAAATGAGGGTGCGGCATACTGCGTCTGTTTCCGAAACATGGATCGGGATCTGATTTCAATGCTTCAGAATATCGCCGGACGTTCCGAAACGGGATACGGCGATTTTATTTTGGATAAAAGATGGAAATATAAGGAAATAATTTTAAAATATGTTTGAAAATCATAAAAATACTATTGCAATTCAGAAAAAGAAATGTTATAATATGGTAAAATGTGGTAGTGAAAGAGACGAAAACAATGATTTTTTGCAGAAAGGAAATGAAAATGCAGATGCAAGAGAAGAAAAAAGTACTGATCGCTGAGGATACGGGAGATTTCCTCAAAGAAATGATGGCCTCTTTCCGGAGCTGCGGGTTTGAGTGTACGGGGATCGCGCGGGACGGGGCGGCGCTGCTGAAAGCGGTGGAGACTGTCGGGCCGGACGTACTGGTGACGGAGGCGTTTCTGACCCACTACGACGCGCTGGCGGTGCTAAAGCTCCTACCGACTCTGAAACTTAAAAAACCGCCGCAGGTCATCGTTCTGTCGAATGTGGAAAACAGCGTGTTTGAGCAGCAGCTTCTGATGGCCGGCGCTGCCTACTATTTCATAAAACCGTTTGACGTTGCCACCATGACAGAACGGATCGCGCAGCTTTGCGGCTGGCAGGCAAAGGAGAATCTGGTCCGTCTCAAAAGTTCGGCGGACACCGATCTGCAGATCGTGGTTTCGGATATCATGCACGAGCTGGGCGTTCCTGCGCATATCAAGGGGTACCAGTATCTGAGGGAATCGATTTTGCTTACGGTCCATTCTCCCGATATGATGAACTCCGTTACTAAAGTTCTGTACCCCACGGTCGCAAAGACCTTCAACACCACGGCTTCAAGGGTGGAACGCGCGATCCGCCACGCCATAGAGGTGGCGTGGGACCGGGGCGATATTGACGTATTGGGGTCGTATTTCGGGTACACGATCCAGAATTCCCGCGGCAAGCCGACCAATTCGGAATTTATCGCCATGATCGCAGACCGGCTGCGTCTGAAGATGAAAAAGATTTCCTGACGGGGGTTCCCGCAGGCGGATCTTCATCAGAAACCGTTTTATAATTTGCTATAACGAAAAGAAAAACGCGCAGAGGCTGTCCTTTGCGCGTTTTGGTCCGTTATGTTGCCGTTGGGTGAAACAACGGAGTTACAGGACGATCTCTCTGTGAGTCTCGCTTGAATCGTACACGGCCTGCATGATTTTGGAGGTGCCGACGGCAAATCGGATGTCGTTGCGGTTGCGTCTGCCGGTTTTCACGCAGTCCACAAAATCCAGCACTTCGCTTTCGTGGATCCCATTCATACGGAAGTCGGGCTTTATCTCAAGCAGCGCGCCGTCCTTTGCGGTGTAGTACGTAAAGCCGCCGCCGTACTGCAGCCGGATGCCGCCCTTGTCGCCCATAAAGTCGATAAAGGTTTCGTTGATGCCGATGTTCTGCGCCCATGCCCCGTTGAAACTGATCACGGATTTTTCGGTGCGGATCAGGCCTACCACGGAGTCGTCCACGTCGTAAACGCCGTTTTCGGTGTCGGAGGTATCCTCCGCCCACATGGAGGTATACACGTAGTTTTTCATATCGACGCCGA
>JAFRNP010000143.1 GCA_017430145.1 Clostridia bacterium | reverse complement strand
TGTGCCCCTATGTCGAATGTGCTAACTTTAAGCTTTTTGATATTTAACCAAAGTTTTTTGGGAGAATATATTGACAAATTTCAAAAATTGAGATAGGAGTATATCAGTATGAAGTATTTTCTTGACAGCGCAAAAATCGACGAGATCCGGGAGGCGTATGACACCTTCGGCATCGACGGCATCACCACGAACCCCAAACATATCATGAATTCCGGCAAGCCTTTCCTGACCGTGATCGCCCAGCTTTCGGACTTTGTAAAGGAAAAGGGCGTTGAGGGCTGGGAGGCCTTCCCGATCTCGGTGGAGATCAACCCGCATCTGGACGACGCCGACGAGATGGTGGCGATGGGCAAAAAGATCGCCGCCATGTCCCCCAACTTCGTCATCAAGATCCCCTGCACCCTTGCGGGCGTCACCGCCGCAAGACGTCTGGAGCTCGCGGGCGTGCGCACGAACCTGACGCTGGTGTTCTCCGCCTCCCAGGCGCTGATCGCCGCGAAAAACGGGTCGCTGTTCGTCTCCCCGTTCATCGGCTGGAAGGAGGCCTCCGGTGAGAACTGCGAGGAGTATATTCAGGATATCGTGGATATCTACGCGAATTACGGCTTCCTCGGCAAAACGCAGATCATCTGCGCGGCGGTACGCACCGGCAAGCAGTTCGTGGACTGCGCGGCGGCGGGCGCGGATATCGTGACGGCGGGGCTGCAGGTCTTTAAGGACAGCTTTTACCATCCCTTTACCGATTACGGTCTCAAGCGTTTCCAGGAAGCGTGGGACAATACCATCACGGAATAAGGAGAGGCGGAAATGAAAATCGGCTTTATCGGGCTCGGCATCATGGGCGAGTCCATGTGTGAGAACATTGTCAGAAAGCATGACGATACCGTATTCTGCGCGGACCTGAACCCCGCGCAGGTACAAAAGCTTGCGTCCCTCGGCGCCGTCGGCTGCGGCAGCAATGCCGAGGTCGCGCAGAAGGCGGACGTGATCATCTCCATGATCCCCACCTCCGACGACGTGAAAAATATGTACGCGGGGATCCTGCCGTATCTCGGAGAGGGCAAGATCTGCATCGACATGTCCACCATCGACCCCGACGTCTCCGTGGAGGTGAGCAGGCTTGTCAAAGCGACGGGCGCGCAGTTCGCGGACGCGCCGGTGGTCAAATCAAAGGAAGCCGCCATTGCCGGGAACCTGGGCGTGATCGTCGGCTGCGACGAAGAGCTGTTCCCGGTCATCGAGCCGATCCTGGCGTACATGGGCTCCATGGTCCTTCGCATGGGTGAAAACGGCAAGGGCCTTGTCATGAAGATCTGTCAGAACGCGCTGGTGGGCGAGATCCAGAACGGCGTCAACGAGACGCTGCTGCTGGCGCGCAGGTGCGGCATCCGCGTGGAGGATTTCGTAAAGGCAGTGGGCGCCGGCGGCGCCAACTGCGCGTACGCGGCAAACCAGTGCATGAAGCTTGAGGCGGAGGACTGGACCACCGCTTTCTCCTTTGCGAACATGAACAAGGACGTGCATATCTGCCAGCGTCTGGCGGCGTCCGTGGGGATTCCCATGCCCGGCATGGACGCGGTGCGCGCCGTTTACGAGAAAGGCGCCGCCGCCGGCATGGGCAAAGAGGATTTCCGCGCGACCTACAAAGTGGTGAGAGGCGACCTGGATGATTGAGCTGCTCAACGCGAAAAACGACGTGACGATCCTGCCGGTGACGGACCCTGCCTTCGCCCCCTACGGGCGGATCGTGGAAGGGATCGACTTTTCGGCGGCGATCGCTTATATGGAGCAAAATACCCCGGTACCCGAATCCGGCAACATATACGTCCCCGGCGACGAAACGCTGGAGGCGCTGCCGGTCTGCGAAGAAGTGCGCCGCAGCGTATTCGGCGGCATGCCGATCCAGATCGGCTACTGCAACGGCCGCAACTCCACGTACAACGGCTTTGAGTACCACAAGGGAAGCGAGGTAAACGTCGCCGTCACCGATTTCATGCTGGTGCTCGGCCACGTCTGGCAGATCCGGGACAACCGGTTTTACGTGGGGGAGGAGCAGGTGTTTTTCATCCCCGCCGGCACGGCGGTCGAGATGTACGCCACCACGCTCCATCTTTCTCCCTGCAAGGTCACGCCCGACGGCTTTAAGGATATCGTGATCCTGCCCCGCGGCACCAACACGCCGCTTGCTTCGCCGCCCGAAGACCGGACCGGCGAAAACCGTCTGCTGCTGCAGACCAACAAATGGGTCCTCTCGCACCCGGACCGCGAGCCGCTGATGAAGCAGGGCGCGTTTCCGGGACTTGTGGGGGAGAATAAAGAGCTGAAGTACATAACGAATGATTAGAAAAGTGAAAAAGTTATGAAAGTTATGAAAGTTAAAAAATGAGGGCGGGCACGGCCCGCACCCAATTATAGAATAACAGACTTGAAAATCTGATCATCTATAATGCCGACCGCAGGTCCCGCATTTTATAACTTTTCACTTTTATAACTTTCATATCTTTAGAAGGATTAAAAAGATGATGTTTCAAACATTATATCTCCCCATCGGCGTGCCGACCTTCCATCTGGGCTGTGCCGGTGCGGAATTTGAAAAAAGCGCCGCGCTGTTAAAAGAGATCGAAAGCGGGACCGAAGTCCCCGCCGAGATGCTGCTTTCCATTGATAAGCTGTTGGAATTCTGCGCGGACAAAACCCCCGACCTGCTGATCGTGCAGAACGTTACCTTTGCAAACGGCGCGTATATCGCCGAGGCGCTGCGCCGGTTCGACTGCCCGGTGGCGCTGTGGACGCTCCGGGAGCCCGTGATCGACGGCACGCGTCTGCGGCTCAACTCCCTGACCGGCGCGTTTTCGGCGGGCAATATGCTCAAAAGCTTCGGCAGACCGTTCGTGTACGTTTTCGGCTCCCCGGAAGAAGCGGGCGTAAAACGGCAGCTCAAAGCGGCGATAGCGGCGGCGCGGCTTAAAAAGGCGCTGGGCTCCCTGCGGCTGGCGCAGGTGGGCTACACCCCGCAGGGCTTCGGCTTCGGCAGGGCGCTGGACGCGGAGGTCATGACGGTGTTCGGCAGCGAGCTTGTCAGCATTGAGGCAAGGGAGCTGATCGACGGCGCGAAGGCCTGTTCCGACGAAGACGCCGCGGCGTTTCTGGCGGACGCCGGCTCGCGCATCAAAGGGCTCGACGCGATCGACGCAAAAAACGTCGCGGATTTCGCAAAGCTCTACAAGGCGTACAGCGACTTTGTGCAGCGCGAAAAGATCGGGGCGCTTTCCAGCCGCTGCTGGCCGGATTTCTTTACGGCTTACGGCACGCCCGTTTGCAGCGTGCTGGCGATATTGAACGACCTCGGGATCCCGGCGGCGTGCGAAACGGATACCTACGGGGCGCTTTCCATGTACATCGGGCAGTTTTTAACGGGTTCGCCCGCCTTTTTCGGCGACCCGGTGTCTCTGGACGAGACCGAAAACACCCTAACTTTCTGGCACTGCGGCATGGCGGCGTGTACGCTGGCGCGAAAGGATACCGGCGCCATGGCGGGGCTGCACTGCAACCGCAAGATCGGCCCGACGCTGGAATTCGGCTGCGCGCCCGCCGAAAAGGCGACCGTGCTGCGCGTGGGCAAAAAAGCGGACGGCGGTTTCCGGATCTTCCTCACGGCAGGGGAGGTCCTTGATAAGCCGCAGCAATTCTACGGGACGTCTCTGGTCCTGAAAACGAAGCACCCCTGCGACCGGATCGTAAAACAGGCGGTCGCCGACGGGTGGGAGCCGCACTTTGCCGTCGCCATGGGCGATATTACGGAAGAAATGAAGGCGCTTGCGGCGTTTTTGAAGATCGAAGCGGTCGAATACTGAGCATGGGCGCGGGTTTTC
This sequence comes from Clostridia bacterium, assembly GCA_017430145.1. GTDB lineage: Bacteria > Bacillota > Clostridia > Oscillospirales > Acutalibacteraceae > RUG806. The sequence continues at coordinate 10,195 of JAFRNP010000143.1, read as the reverse complement.
TGAATGACGCGCTGTTTTTGACGGTCGTCTTTTTGGCAAATATCATCCAGTGCATCACCGGCTTTGCGGGGACCGTGCTTGCCATGCCCTTTTCGGTCATGCTGATCGGGTTTACGCCGGCAAAGGCGATCTTAAACGTCCTCGGCGCCGCGGCGTCTGTCGGCGTGGTGCTTGGAAGTTACCGATTTGTCAACAAAAAAGAGCTGGTCACGATTCTGGGCTTTATGCTGCCCGGGATCGCCGCCGGCTTTGTGTTCGGCGATAAGCTCACGGCGAACCCGACGCTTGTGTATAAGCTGCTGGGCGGGATCGTGATCTTTTTCGCCGTGTTCAACTTTATAAAACTGATGCGCGGCAAAGAGCTGCGGCGCCCCGGTAAGCTGGTTTCCGCCGTTACGCTTCTTGCGGCGGGGACGGTACACGGCTTTTTTGTCTGCGGCGGCCCGCTGCTGGTCACCTACGCCGCCGGGAAAATGCCCGACACGAAGGAATTCCGCGCAACGCTTTCCTGCGTGTGGATCGTACTCAATTCCCTTTTGGCCTTTTCCGATATCCGGATTGGGGCGTTCGATCGGCATACGCTGATCCTATTGGGCGTTTCGATCCTGATCCTGTTCGGGGCGGTGTTCCTCGGCAGCGTGATCGAAAAACGCCTGAGTAAAAAAGGCTTTCTGATCCTGTCTTACGTTTTAATGGCGGTCAGCGGGGTCAGCCTGCTTGTCAAGTAACAGAAAGGATGGTCTCTATGTCCAAAAAATCCGGCGGCGCGCCTCTGAAAGCGACTGCCGCCCACGGCCTGAAGGCAAAGGATTATATCGGGTATGCCATGGGCGATATGGGCGGTCTTCTGACCTTTTCCCTGATCGGCGCGTTCCAGAATAAGTTTTATACCGACGCACTGGGGCTGAAGCCCGAGAGCATCCTGTTGCTGATCTTTATCGCCCGTATATGGGACGCCGTCAACGACCCGCTCTGGGGCGCGTTCATCCAGTCGCGCAAGCCGAACCCGAAGGGGCAGTTCCGCCCGTGGATCCTCGGCTTTTCGATCCCGCTGGCAGTTTCCGCCGCTTTGATGTTCCTGAAGATCCCGGGGCTCACGTCCGCGCAGTACCTGATCTTCGCCTACGTGACCTATATCCTCTACGGAATGATGTATACCGCCGTCAACATCCCCTACGGGTCGCTGGCGTCGGTGGTCACGGACGATGAATACGAGCGCTCTTCGCTCTCCATGTGGCGCTCCATCGGCGCGGGCGTTGGCGGCCTGCCGGGGACGATCCTGCTGCCGATGATCGTATTCACGGTCACCGGGACGTACGCCAACGGCACCAAGATCCAGGCGTTGGACGAAAAGAAGCTGTTCTGGTGCGTGCTGGTGCTTGCGGCTGTCTCCGTGCTGGTCTACTACGGGCATTATAAGCTGACAAAAGAGCGCATCAAGCCGCAAAAGAAGCTCAAAGACAAAAACTATAACGCGGCGGCGACGGTCCGGGAGCTGCTGCGGGACAAAAGTTTCGTTATGCTGTGCCTGGCGTCCATGCTGCTGATCGCCTTCCAGTTCTATTATCAGTCCACGTTTACCTACCTGTTCACGGATTTTTACGGCAAACCGGGGCTTTATTCCTTCGTCACGATCTGTACCTACCTGCCGATGGCGATCTTTATTCCCGTCATGAACAAGCTGATCCGCAGGTTCGGCAAAAAGGAGCTGTGCGCCGCCGGTATGGCGTTTGCCGCCGTCTCCAGTATCGCGCTGTTTTTGCTGCGCGGAAGTTCGCTTGCGGCGAACCCTTACGTGTTCCTCGTTTTCACGTTCTTCTCGGGGCTCGGGCAGACCTTCCTGGTGTTGGAGGTCTGGGCGCTGGTCATGGACGTGATCGACCGGCACGAGCTGAAGACCGGCAAGCGGGAAGAGGGCATGACCTATGCGGTGTTCTCCTTTACCCGCAAGCTCGGGCAGACGCTGGCGGGCGTGGGCCTCAACGCTCTGCTGGCGGTCATCCGTTACGACGGCGAGCTGTCCAAACAGGGGATCGCGCTGGGAGAGGACGTGCTCTCAAAGCTTTATGACATCTCGACGCTCGTGCCCGCGGTCATGCTGGCGCTGATGGCGGGGATCCTGTTCTTCGGCTACGACCTCTCCAAAAAGAAGCTGGAGGGCATGCGCGAGGCGCTGGAAGCGCAGCGGGCCGCGGAATAAGCCAAGCGCAGCGCGCCGCGGGATAAGACCTGCGGATCATAAAAAAATCTCTGCGTCGTTCTGTTTTCACGGTGAGTTTTCGGGCTTACCGTGATTTTTTATATAGTTTTCTGCGTTCCTGTTTAAAAAAGCTTGCCTTTTTTTTGTGATTTGCGTATAATCATTCCTGTAAACCTGAAAACACAATACTTATTCCTGTAAACCTGAAAACACAGGCGCCGGAAAGAAAGCGCGAAAGGGATGCTTGTTATGGCCGCAAGGTTTTTTGCTACGCTTGCTTTGATCTTTACCCTGTTTCTTCGGAATCTCTCGGTGCTGCCCGCCTGCCATGCGCCCGACGTGCGGCTCAAGGTGGTGCTGGTCGCCGACGTCCATGCGGACGCGGACTTTACACGTGAACGTATGAACGGAATGCGGGAGATGTTTGCGGCTTTGGGAAGAACGCAGAACGACGCCGATACGCTCGTTATGGCGGGTGATCTGACAAACTGCGGCGATTATTTTGAATACGTAAACCTGCTCAATTGCCTGAACGTCTATTGTCGGATCCCCGACCGGGTGCCGGAGATGGGCAATCATGACAGCTGGAACCATAACGACGATCCCGATTACGTCAAAGCGGAGCGGTATTTTAAGGCGTTCTGCGCCTTCAACGGCATTTATACGGACAAGGTGTATTATGAGAAGCGGGTCAACGGGATCCCCTTTCTCGTGTTGGGCGTGGAAGCGGGAGATTTCGGCGAGCCCTACCATTCCGACGCGCAGCTGAACTGGTTTGAACAGGAGCTGAACGTCGCCGTCGCCGGGGAACAGCCCGTTTTTGTCGTCTGTCATAAGGATCTCAGAGGGCTGGGAGCTGCGGCCGGGCGGATCTCACAGATCCTGACGGCCGCTTCCGAAACGGCAAAGGCGCCGATCGTTTTCGTCAGCGGCCATTACCATTCGATCGGTGAAAACACGTTCAGACGGCAAAACGATAAGCTCTTCTGGCTCAATCTTCCCTCCATGCAATATACCGACGACCGCGGGCTTGCGTTCATCGCCGAGGTCACGGCGCATACGGTGATCCTGACGGGCGTGTATATTCTGCCGGACGAACCGGCGGAAGGGTACTGCTATAAGATCGACTACTGATACGGAAAGGATCCGAAACAAAAGCCTTCCCCGCAAAAAGAGGGAAGGCTTTTATCTGTCTGCGTATTTTCTGCGAAAAGCTGGAGGCGGGGGTCAGGACAGCATGGGTTCTTCTGAAAACAGAATGCCGTCATCTGCTTCCCATTCAAGACAGGAGAGCTGTGCGTAGGTGTATTTCTGCGGCGGACCGCCGGAGATCGGCAGAAAGGTAAAACCGTCGTCGTCCGCCTGCGTGACCGTACCTTCGATCGGCGTGATATCGAAGGAAAACCAACCGCGGACCGGGATGTGCTTTTCCGCCAGCTGCCGGCAAAAGGGTTCTGGCGTCGGCGGCAGGTCATACTTCGGCAGGGGGAGCGCTTCTTTTTGCAGGGATTTTATCTGCCGACAAATGGCGATGAATAAATGAGACGCCAGCACATACTGCAGCCGGTCCGGTCCCGTACGCCGCGCCAGCAGAAAAACCGGCCACTCGGAAAGGACCGTTCCGATCCTTTCCTGTCCCGGCCAGCGGATCTCATAAACCACTCCCGGCGTTTTCGGGCGGGACTGCAGACTGTGTGCAGATTCGGCGATCAGCTGCTGCGCACAGTCCTGCTTTAAAAACAGATGGAACAGCCGGAAATACTCGGCAAACGCTTCTTCTTCGGATGCGCTGTGCTGCATGACGTAGCCATCCGCGTCCCATACGCCCGATTCATTGTAATGATCCCGCACAAAATCCGTAAATGCCGTGTGAAACGCAGTCCCGCTGTAGTCGCCGAAATGATTGATGGCAAAGCGGAAACCTGACAGATAACTGCTCATCAGGGATAGTTTTTTTTCGCGGAGATACATTTTCGGTGTGGTTTCAATGCAAATGATCTCATGTAAATACAAATTGCTCATCTGTACATGCACTTCTTTCTGTGAACTGCCCGGCGGCAGCCTGTGATATTAATGTGAAACAGAACCGCCGGAGCGTTTTTTATTATTATATCATTTTTTGCCGGGGCAGACAAGGAGAATCGCACATTTTTACTGAAAAACAAGAATTCATCCCGTCCGCGCAAAGGGAGCGGGAAGCGCAGTAAAACCGATACCGGTCACCGGCAGCGCGGCGCGTTTGTGAAGGGGACAATCACGGGGACGGTCTCGCCGATCGACTTCAAGGTCGTGCGAACTGTCCTCAGATTTTCCCCGGACCGGTTTTTTTATCTTTTATCTTTTATTTTTTTATCTTTTCGCCTTCCCCATAGGGGGAAGGCGACGCTTGCGCCGTTTATTATTTCCCGCCTTCGTGGTACCATAATCACGCAGGTGTTTTTTTATTGTGAAAAAACCTGAAGAAAGGAGCGGTTCGGGCATAAAAAGCCGGGTTCTATCCCTTTTTATGTAAAATATGAACCGTATGGCGATCATTATGGTGTATGACAGCGCGGTGCGCGAGGGGTTCCGGAAGTGGTTGGTTGAGGAGGAGAAAAGCCCGCATACGGTCTCGGCGTATCTCAGACATGTGGCGTCGTTCGCGGCGCAGGCAGGCGAGGGGGAACTCACCCGCGAGGCGGTGCAGAATTTCCGCGACGCTCTGCTTGCGCGGGGGCGGCAGCCGGCGAGCGTGAACGCGGCGTTGTGCGCGGTTTTGTCCTCCTGTAATAATAGCTTGCGCCTCTGGCTGTGAGCTTATCGCCGGAGTGCTATCACAGACTTTAAACAAGGTTGCTGCCTCTATGTTGGTGTGGCTCTTATTTGATGTGCTTGAAAAACAAGAAAAAAACGGTTCCTTTTTTGGGGAAGTCGTTTTTTTTGCTGATCCGTTATTGTCTCTTAACTGATATCTTTTTCAAATTTCGGATGGCGGTTGGCGTATACACATAGTATTTCTTAAATAAAGTATTCATGTTCCTTTCGCCGGAGAAGCCGCATTCTTCCGCAATTTCCGAAATGGACATTTCGGTTGTTTTTAACAGAATTTCTGCATGAAACAATCTCACGTGATGCAGGTATTCCAGAAAGCTGGATGGATAGTCGATTTGAAAAAGCCTGCAAAGGTAATTCTTGTTTGTCCCGATTGCGTTTGCGACGCTTGAAAGATTTATTTTTTCTTTATAGTGTTCATTGATATACGTGATCGCTTGATTTAGAATGAAATTGTTTTTTCTCTTGATTACACTATTGCATTTTTTGAGATAATCCTGGCAAATCAGATTGCAAATACCTATGAGCGTAATTTTATCCGTACATCTCGTTTTTATTAACAGTTCAAAGGCAATCTCATTGATTTGTTGCATCGGACAATAGACGTTCATTGAAGACGGATTATGGGGGACTGAGCGCTCAAACTCATGTACAAAGCCTGAAGAAAAACTAATGATATAGAGTGCGGATGTTTCTTTTGTCTCAATCGCATGTAGACAAAACGGGAACAGAAAAAGCGCTTGCCCTTTTTTTAGAAGGATCGTGAAATTCGGCGTTTTTACTGCACATTCTCCTTCTTTGACGTAGATATATTCATAATGGGCATGAATATGTGGAGAGATGGAATAGTCTTCAAAATAATTTCCGATGTATTCTTCACCATTTTCAAACTGGGTTCTTTGGTAAATTGAATTTGATTTTTTTTCCTGTGCCATACTTACTTGATCACTCCATATCCGATTATATTATAGCAGAAAAAGAAAAAAAAGAAAGCCGAAACATAAGTATTTGTGAAAATAATGTATATCTTATGTTTAAAAAGTGGATTTTTTGTATGGTATCACTCTATTCGATCGTCTATAATGAAAATGTGACAATTCAAAGAGGGGGGATAGCTGCTTTTTTGTAATTTATGAACAAATAAGAAAACCCAAAAGGAGGAAATGTATGTATGGAGATATGGAAAAAAGGAATACGATTATTTTTTTCTGTTCTATTGAGTATGTTAATCATGGCGCCGGTACTGTTTTCGGTGTATATGCCGATTGCCAGCGCGGACGTATGGAATGGATCTATCAGTGGCAGCAGTGGATTTATTAAAAACGACACCTCAAAGGTTGTAACTCTTTCGAGTGCAAACGGTTTGTGTTATTTTGGTCAACAGGTTCAAGGCGGCAATACTTTTTCCGGCTATACAGTGAATTTGACTGTGGATGTAAATTTAAACAACAACACGAATTTTTCCGGTTTAAGCGGATATTCCGCCGCATTTTCCGGTGTGTTCGATGGACAAAACCACACGATTTCCGGGTTGAAATGGCAAAAAGATGAAGGACGCTTTGGATTGTTTCGTTATGTCAAGAATTGTACGATTCGCAATTTGATCCTCAGTAGCCCAAATATTGCATCACAAAGCGGAGATGAAACCGGTGCTTTGATTGGACTTGCCGAGGGTACTAATGTTGTTGAGAATATTACAATATCCGGTGGTTCGATTTCCGGTGGAAATGCAGTTGGCGCTTTCATAGGAAAATACAACGGTAATTCCAGAATAACCGTAAAACAATGTCTCAACAGCGCCAGTGTGACAGGTGTAAATTTTGCAGGTGGTATAATCGCATGGTCCAATCAGCCTGTAACTTGTGAAAATGTTCAAAGCAGCGGCGTTATCAAGGCGACTTCAGGTGTAGTCGGTGGTTTGATCGGAAAACTCCAGACAGATAGCACTTCATATTTTACCGGATGTGAAAATTCAGGCAGCATCACTGGTGGAAATGATACGGGTGGACTTGTCGGGCTGAATTTCGGCGTCGCCAATTACTCTAATTGCAGAAACTTTGGCGTCGTTTCGACCAGTGCAGGAGACGCAGGTGGATTGTGTGGTTATGTTGAAGATGATTCCACAACGGTGTCCGGTTGTATAAATACAGGGGCAATTTCGGGAACAGAATCTGTTGGCGGTCTGTTAGGCTGCGCCGGAGGCGGGAATGCGCCGACATTTTCGGATTGTTTAAACTATGGTGAAATTACCTCCTTAACCTGTGCCGGCGGTATAATGGGACAGTATAACGGCGGCTCAGGTAGCGTTAATAATACATTTTCCAGGTGTGGAAATTTTGGTACAATCAAAGGAAAAAATGACAGTGGCGGAATTGCTGGAAACGGCTCAAGCATTACGTATATCAGCGAGTGTTTTAATATGGGGACTGTTTCTTCAACCAGCGGCGGCAACTGCATGGGTGGTATTATTGGCAGCGATGCTTATAATATTATAAACTGTTATAATACAGCTGCAATATCCAACGGGGATTCCGCAGCAGGGATTATTGGTAAACAGTTGCGCGGCACGATGCGGCACTGTTATAACGCCGGAGACATCTCCGGCGCAACAAACAATAATCAATTGGGATTGAATGTTGGTAGCCTTTCCAATTGTTATTGCCTCAGTACGGCAAGTGGGAATGAACAGGGAACCTCAAAAACCGTTGCGCAATTGACTTCAAGTACAATGCCTTCTGAACTCAGTTCCAGCTTTGTACAGGATACTTGGTCGATAAACGGTAAGTATCCCATCCTGAAATGGTGGCGCGACGGCTATTTCAAGTTCCCCATCCAGTTCAAGGATGGATCTGAGACGGTCGAGGCGCTTGCAACCTACGATTACGCCGCGACGATAACCGCCCCCACGCGCTCGGAGGTCGGCTACACCTTCAACGGCTGGTACACGGCGGCGACCGGCGGGACGAAAGCGGTGAACGGCGGCGCGACCTATACGGTGGGGACAACTGCGCCCTCCAATACGGTCAGCCTGAGCCTGACGGCGAATCGCCCGAATGTGGTTTCGGATACCATTACCCTGTACGCGCAGTATTCGGCGAAAACCACTGCGGTTACGCTGAACGGCAACGGCGCCACCACTGCGGGGACGGGTTCCGTCACGGCGACCTACAACAGCGCCATGCCTGCCTACGCGACGGCGCCGCAGAAAACCGGCTACACCTTCGCGGGGTACTATGACGCCCAGACCGGCGGCACGCAGTACTATACCGCCAACGGAACGTCCGCAAGGGCATGGGATAAGGACGTTGCCACCGCCACCCTCTACGCCCAATGGACGGCAAACGACAATACCGCCTACACCGTCCGGCATTACTACATGGACACCGCCGGCAGCTACCCGGCGGATGGTTCCCCCAGCAAGACCGACAACAAAACCGGAACGACCGGCGCGACGGTGCTGCATGAAAATCTGCTTTCGACGACCATTCCGGACGGGTGCGGCTACGACGCGGAGAAATCCGGCGCTTCCTCCGTGATCGCGGCGGACGGCTCCACGGTGGTGAAGTTGTATTACAGCCGCGAAAAATACACCGTCGCGTTCAAGGACGGCGCCACCACACTCGATACCCAGCAGGTGTATTACGGCGGCGGCGCTTCGTCGCCGGAGGTGCCGACCTACAAGTTGTATAACGACAGCCAGCACTATCGCTTTACAGGCTGGAACCCCGCGACCTATGGCGTCGTCACCGGCAACTTGACCGTCAACGCGCAGTATGTCCCCGAGCAGCACAACTGGAGCGAAAAGAACTGGACGCGCACGCCCACCTGCACCGACGGCGGCGAATATTCCCAAAGTTGTCTGCAGTGCGGCAAAACCAAAACCATCTCGCCCAGCTCCTCCGGGCATGATTACCGTTACGCCGACAACGGCAACGGCACCCACACCGTCACCTGCGCTAATTGCGATTTGAACACGGCGGAAACCCACACCTTTGTCTCCGGCGTGTGCGAAAAGTGCGGCGCGCATGAAAACGTGACCGTCACCTTTAAGGATTATAAGGGCGACGAGATCCAGACCCTCACCGTCCCCTATAACACGGTTCCCGTGTATACCGGAGGGGAATCGAGAAAACAGAAGCCCGCGACCGCCTCCACGACCTACACCTTTGAAAACTGGGTGCAGGAGAACGACAGCACAAAGGTCATCGGCGCGGTCACGGCCAATACCGTTTACGTCCCGCTCTACACCGAGACCACCCGCACCTATACCGTGGTGTTCCTGAACTGGAACGGCGACGTGCTGGGCAGTGAGGAGATCGCCTACGGCGCTTCCGCCGCCGCGCTTGCGCCCACGGCGATCAAAGCGGACGGTCGCCACGACTATACCTTTACCGGCTGGAGTGCGGATCTTACCAGCATCACCAAAAACACCTACGCCGTCGCGCAGTTTGAAGCGACCGACGCGACCAACTACACCGTGACCTTTACGGACGGCGCCGGGAATGCCCTGTACGCCACCAGAGTCGCCGAGGGCGAAGCGGCAGTCTACCCGATGGACGACCCCGCAAAGGAAGGGCATTCCTTCTACGGCTGGGATAAGGATTTCTCCAAAATTACCGCCGACCTCACCGTGAACGCTCTGTTCCTGCCGGACGGCGGCGATATGGTAGGCGTCACCTTTGTGAACTACGACAATGCCTTCTTAAAGGCGGACGTTATCGCAAAGGGCGGCACGGCAGTTTACGGGCTTGCGGATCCCGAAAAGCCCGAGGATGCCGACAACACCTATACGTTTGCCGGCTGGGATCAAGCGCTTGAAAACGTACAGGCGAACACCGTTTTCACCGCGCAGTTCACGGCGAACCCCAAGCACACCCACACCTACACATTTGTGCCCGAGCAGGCCGCAAAGTGCGGCGTCGCGGGCGTGCAGGCGCACTATTCCTGCACATGCGGCAAGGTGTTCGATACCGGATACAACGAGACAGACCTGTTCGATCTGGTGATCCCGGCGCTTGAACACGTCTGGGGCGATGCGACCTACACATGGGGCGAGAACAACGCCACCTGCACCGCCGAACGTACCTGCACGCGCGAAGGCTGCACGGGCAAAGAGACCGCCGAAGCGAGCGTCGGATCCGCGACCACCGCCCCGAAGTGCGGCGTGCCCGGCAATACGGCCTA
>JAFRNP010000142.1 GCA_017430145.1 Clostridia bacterium | reverse complement strand
TGGTTTTGCCGCAGCCGGAGGGTCCCAGAAAGGTGATGAACTCGCCGTTTCTGATGTTGAGATTGATATCCTTCAGTATCTGCTCCCCGTCGAATGAGACGGAAACATGTCTGAGTTCGATAACAACGTTCTTTTCCAATTATGCAGCCCCTCTCCGTTCAAAACGAATAAAATTTATTGAGGCATAGCGGATCTGAACCCCTCCGTATACCTCAATATAAAACTATATCGCAAATTGCACGTTTTGTCAACATCTTTCATCATGATTCATAAGGAATCTTCTTTTTATTTTTAAATATAGCCGGAGATGCGAGGCAAAACACCGTCCCTCCGGCTTGTCTCCCGTTTTTCAGCCTTCGTTTTTCTTTTCGTCGGCGCGGCGGATCATCTGTCTCGCCGACTCCAGCTGCGTTTCGCTGGGGGAACTGCCGTAATTGATGCGGGCGAGCTCAAACGCCCGTTCTTCAGCGTCAAGCGCGCGGATCTCCGTATACGTTTTCCCGTTTTTTACGGATTTGGAAAGATATTTGTGCTCGTCGGCAAACGCCGCGATCTGCGCGGAGTGCGTGATGCACAGAACCTGCGTCCGCCGGGAGAGGGACGAAAGCTTTTCGGCGATCCTGCCGGCAGCCGCGCCGCTGACCCCCTGGTCGATCTCGTCAAAGATCAGGGTGGCGGCGCCGTCCTTCGCGTTGAGCACGGTCTTGATCGCCAGCATGATACGCGACAGCTCGCCGCCGGAGGCGACCTTGCCGAGGGGCCGGGGCGTTTCTCCGGGGTTTGCGGAGATCAGAAACTGCACGGCTTCGGTCCCCTTTTCCCAAAGTTCGGCCGGCGTGATCTCGCAGAGAAACGCCACGTTCGGCATATCGAGGAACTTCAGCTCCTCCCGGATGGCGCCGGCAAGCCGTTCGCCGCCCGCCTGCCGCTTTTCGGAAAGCACCGCCGCCAGCTGCACGGTCTCTTCAAAGCACGCCTGCCGCTGCATTTCGAGCCGTTCAAGCGTCTCCTGGGCGCCGGTGATGGCGGCAAGCTCCGCTTTGGCGTCGGCAAGAAACGACAGCATCTCCTCTTCCGTGGGGCCGTATTTTTTTCCGAGCCGGTACAAAAGGTCCAGCTTTTCTTCGATCTCCTCGGTTTCATTCCCGTCGGTATCGAGCTGGGAGAGCGCGTCGTCCAGCATGGAAGACGCCTGGGACACCGTATCGCGGGCTTCCTCCAGCCGTTCGGTGACGACGCTGAGCATCTTTGCGATGTCGGTCACCGACACCACCCGGCGCTCGGCCTCCCTGAGAAGCGCCTCAGCGCCCGGTTCCTCCCCGCCGCCGAGCAGCGCAAAAAGCGCCTCCCGCAGCGCGTCGCGCACCTTTTCGGCGTTGCGCAGGACGTTGCGGCGATGGCGCAGGCGTTCAAGCATCCCGGGTTCGATCCCGGCGGCTTCCAGCTCGTTGATCTGATAGGTCAGCAGATCGACCCGCCGCGCCTTGTACGCCTCGTCAAGCGTCAGGTCCCGGATCTCTTTTTCGATGGCCTTCAGCCGCCGGTAGGCGTCCGTGAACGCCGCCCGGTCCTTTTCGGCGCAGCAAAAGCCGTCCAGCACGTCGATATGGCTGTCGGGATCCAGCAGCGTCTGGGAATCCCGCTGCCCGTGGATATTGATAAGGCTCATGGCAAGCTTTCGCAGCATGGAGACCGTAACGCTCATGCCGTTGATAAAGCACGCGTTCCTGCCGTCCTTATACATGCGGCGCGAAAGCACCAGGCTGCCGTCCTCCTCCACGGGGGCGCCGATCTCCGTCAGGATAGCACGCGCCCGGTCGTCGATATCCTGAAACGCGGCGGTCACGCCCGCCTGCGCTTCGCCTGAGCGCAGCAGCTCCCGGGAGGTTTTGGCACCGGATACCGCGTTGATGGCGTCGATCAGGATGGATTTGCCCGCACCCGTCTCACCGGTCAGGATATTCAGTCCCGCCCGGAATTCCGTTTGCGCTTTCTCTATGATCGCGATATTTTCGATCTGCAGGTGGCTGAGCATACTTAAAACCCGAAAAGCGTATCGAGCCGCGCCTTGACGACCGCTGCCTCCGCCGCGGTATAGCACAGCGCAAAGATCGTATCGTCGCCTGCCAGCGTACCGGCGATCCCCTGCAGGTTCAGGGAATCCAGCGCCGCGCACGCCGCCTGGGCGGTGCCCACATGGCACTTGATAACGACGGTATTCATGGCGATATCCGTATGGATGACCGTGCCGGTCAGGATCGAAAGGTATTTCGACCTGCTCTGTTCGGCGGCGCGGGCGGGCAGGCAGTATTTATACTCCCCCGACGCGTCCGCACGCTTGACAATGTGCATCTCCTTGATATCCCGGGATACCGTCGCCTGGGTGACGTTCACCCCCATATCCAGCAGCAGCGCCAGCAGCTCGTCCTGGGTCCCGATGCTTTTCTCCTCGATCAGCTTCGCAATGATCGCCTGTCTGTTTTTTTTCATTGTTTCCTCCTGCATATTGAAGCTTTACTTCCCGTTTTTTCCCGCCGTCTGTTTTGCCCGCCGCAGCTTCTGGTTGAGAACGTCGATAAAGTTGTCGGAGTTGATCGTGAGCAGGCGCACCTGCGTCGGCGCCCTGCGGATCACGACAAGACCCGAGGGGGTGAGCACGTCGTTGGTCTCCCCGTCGCAGGAAAAGCAGATCTCCTCCTGCCCGCGGAAACGTCCCCGCACCTCAAACACCGTATCCGGCGCAAACAGGAACGGACGGAAAT
>JAFRNP010000141.1 GCA_017430145.1 Clostridia bacterium | reverse complement strand
CGGGTGCAAAATGTTTGCTGATATTCTATCTGTTATCGAAACTGCGAAACGTATGAAAATGGGGGTTTTTGATTCTATCGTTTCACTTTTTCAATCTCCTGCTCCCGTCTTTTGTTTCTAAATGGCTGAACTGTTACAGAAAGCCTGCCGCAAAACAGCGCGCCGCTTCCGGACAGGCTAAGCCGGACGCCGTTTACGCAGCAGATCGCCGGGAGAGAGCCTGAACGGACACGGAAGCGTGACCTTTTCCTGCACCAGAGCGGCGTCGGTTTTTTGAGCGCCGTCTTCGCCGACGATCCTTTCCACCCGGAAACGCAGACCGCTGCTGCCCGGGGACAGGATCTCCAGCGTATCGCCGACAGCAAAACGGTTGCGCATTTCCACCCGGTATTCCCCGCCGCCGACGTCCTCAAGCACCGCGCCGATGAAATCACAGGTCCGCCGGTACTGCCCGTCGTTGTTCGGGTCCGCAGCCGCCCCGCCGAAATAGAAGCCCGTGCCGTAGGGACGGTGGGAGGCGCAGTCCAGCTCCGCGTCCGCTTCGGCGACCGTCATTTTTCCGTCCATCAGCTGCCGGTAGGCGTTCACGGCCGTGGCGACGTAATAGGGGGATTTCATGCGCCCCTCGATCTTGAACGAAGAGATCCCGGCGCCTGCCAGCCGGTCTAAAAACGACGTACATTTCAGGTCCGTGGAACTCAGGATCGCCGTGGCGCCGCCGTTTTCCGCGACCGGGATCAGGGTATTCTGCCTTTTTTCCTCCACCAGATAATAGTTCCAGCGGCAGGGCTGGGTACATTCGCCCCGGTTGCCGGACCGATGGTTAAGAAAAGAAGAAAGCAGGCACCTGCCCGAATACGCCATGCACATCGCCCCGTGGATAAAGGCCTCCAGCTCCACGCCGGGCGACAGGCTCCCCTGCATCTCTTCGATCTGCGCAAGCGTCATCTCCCGCCCCAGCACGACCCGCGCGGCGCCGAGGGCTGCGTATGCGTTGACGGTCGCGTAATTCAGGGCGTTCGCCTGTGTGCTGACGTGGATCGGCAGATCCGGGCAGCAGCGGCGAAGCTCGGTCATCAGCCCCAGGTCCGAAACGATGACGGCGTCGGCGCCGAGGGCGAGCAGACGGCGCGCATAGCCGCCTGCCGCTTCGATCTCCGCGTTTTCGGCGAAGCAGTTGACCGTGACATACAGCTTTTTCCCTGCGGCGTGCGTCAGCGCCGCCGCCGTTTCAAGCGCCTCAAAGGAAAAACCCGCGCTCTCCGCCCGCAGCTGCAGCAAAGGACCGCCGCAGTATACGGCGTCCGCCCCGAAATACAGCGCCGTTTTCAGCGCCTCCATAGACCCGGCGGGCGCCAGCAGTTCACAGTTTTTCAGTTCCACGTTTTATTCCCTCAATAGCAGAGCCTGCGGATCACTTCCGCATACATCTTTGCGGTCAGCAGCAGCTCGCCGATATCAGCAAATTCGTCCGCGCCGTGGATGCGGTAATCGCGCCCCGGAAATTCCACGCCAAAGGCGACGCCGCCTTCAATATCGTGCACGTAGGTCCCTCCGCCGATGGCAAGGCATTCGCCCTTTTTGCCGGTGTACTGCGCATACACGTCGAGGCACTCGAGCACCAGCGGGCTGTCGGCGGGCACGTAATGGACCGGGCGCAGCGCCGGGTCGCCTTCATACGAGAACCCCGCCTCTGCAAGCCGTTTGCGGATCGCCTCCACAATGTTTTCCGTGTTGCCGCAAAGGGGCGAACGGATATCGAACCCGCAGCGAAATGCGCCGTTATCAAACGACAGCACGCCGAAGTTCATCGTCAGCGCGCCGGATTCCGCGTCCGCCATCGCAACGCCGAGCGCCTCCCCCGCCGTATCGCCGTGGGGGAACAGCCGGCAAAGCGCCTGTACGGCCGCTGTCGTCTCATTTTCGTCAAGCGGCAGCCTGCAAAGCAGCGCCAGCAGCGCCGTCTGGGCGTTGACGCCCTTTTCGGGACTGGCGGCGTGGGCGGTATTTCCCGCGGCGTCGATACGCACGCCCTCTCCGGTCCCGGTCACGGTGAACGCCGCGCCCGTCTCTTTTGCCGCCGCCTCGGCCGCCGCAGTCACCACGGCCTTATCAAGCCCCGCCACAACGGCGTGCGCCTTGCCGGGCACGATGTTCTGCGTACCGCCGCCTGTAACGGAAACGATCCGCTTCTCCCCTTCATTTTTACATTGCTTGGTAAAAAACGGTGCGAACCGCCCTTTTTCGATATTGATCAGCGGATAATCCGCATCCGGCGAAAGCGTGTAGGGCAGATAGGGATGGGAAGCAAAATAGTGCTCCATATCCTCGCTGCCGG
This sequence comes from Clostridia bacterium, assembly GCA_017430145.1. Classification (GTDB taxonomy): domain Bacteria; phylum Bacillota; class Clostridia; order Oscillospirales; family Acutalibacteraceae; genus RUG806. The sequence goes on along the minus strand of JAFRNP010000141.1, from coordinate 12,656 downwards.
TCTCCTCGCCGCAGCCCAGCACCAGCCGCACGCCCCGCTTCGGCTCGCCGAGCGTCTCCCGGCAGGCAAGCATGGCGTAGAGGCAGGCGACGGCCGGCCCCTTGTCGTCGGTGGTCCCGCGCCCGTAAACGAGGTCCCCCTCCCGGGTCAGGCTGTAGGGCGCCCGCGTCCAGCCGTCGCCCTCGTCCACCACGTCCAGATGCGCCAGCAGCATCAGCACCGGTTCCGTTCCCAGATCCGCCTGCAGCGCGTAATAGTCGTTATTCTCCGCCGAAAAGCCGTGCGCCTGCAGCAGCTTCAGCGCCTCGTCCAGCGCTTCGGCCGGCCCTTCGCCGAAGGGATGATCCGGCGTTGCTTCTCCCCGTACGCTGCGGATCTCCACAAGCTTTTTCAGATCCAACAGCATTTGTTCTTTGGCATTGTCGATATATTGATTGATCCGATCGTCCATACCCGTCTCCTTATAATACCTGTTCGTTCCAGCCCTGCTGCAGGATGTGCCGGCTGCCGTAAAAATAAATATTCGTCAAAAACGCCGCCATCTCCCGGGGCGGGATGCGCATGCCGTCGTACATCCACTGCACGATAAGCTGCCAGAAACCGGCGATCGCATAATCGGTCAGGTACCGGCGCGGATCCTCCGCGGGGAACAGCTGCGTCGTATCCGGGATACAGCGCAAAAGCGACGTACGCAGACGCTTTGCAAGGTTGTTTTTGGGGTCGTTGCCCACCACGAACTTGCATATCTTTTCGTGCTCTTTGCAGAACAGAAGGAACCGCGTCAGGTACCGGATAAAATCGGAAGCGCCGGTCAGCTCTCCGGCGGTCTCGATCACGTCCCGCTCAAAAACTGCGTAGATCTCGTCCTGGATCCTGATCAGCATGTCGTCGATATCCTTATAATAAAAGTAGAACGTCGAGCGGTTGATATCCGCCAATGCCGTCAGCTCCTTGACGGTGATCTCGTCGGCGCTCTTTTCCTCCAGCAGGCGGAACAGGCAGTCCCGCAGCGCTTTTTTCGTCCTTTTGACCCGGCGGTCCTCCGCTCTTCTCTCTGTATTTTCCAACATACAGCCCCCCTTATTTTGTTTGTTCGACAAATAGCCGGTATCGTTCAACCGTATTATATCATACAGATGACGGAAATACAACTGTTAAACGAAAAAAGCAGTTCACGGCAGGTATACAGCAGCTTTTTCGCCTCTTTGTTCTTTTTTCCCTTGCAACGGAGACGAAAATGTTTTATACTTTTTACGGAGAATACAGAAAAAAGGAGAGGAAACCATGTACGACCGATTTTCACCGCTGGAAAGCGCCCGAATGGTGCACCACTACATCACCAACATGGTGGACCGCAACGAAGACTGCCTGCCCTACTGGCTGCTGCTGCCGAATAAAAAGCCCGCCGAGGCCGCCCACTGCCGGGTGGACGACGCGGAACTGGTGGGCTCCTGGTATGAGGGGCTGGTGTGCGCCATGCAGATCCTCGGCACACAAGAAGGCGCCGACGTAAAGGCCGCGCTCAGACGCCACCTGATGCGTTCCTGGGGGGAGCACGGGCTGCGCTTCTGTGAAAAATACCCGTGGACGCACACGGTACACGCTTCGTTCCACGAGATGGGCTATATCCTGCCCGCCATCAACCTGATCACAGAAGAATATCCGGACGACGAGGAGGCGGAAAAGCGCGCGTCGGAGCTGGTGCGCGGCATGCGCTCCATCGTGATCGAGCGTAAGGTCCGCTGTTTCTGGTCCGGCGACTCGCCGGAGACCGTGCCGATCTACGAATTCCCCAACGATATCTACCTGAAGGACGGCGGCTTTGACCTGACGCGCCACACCGGGCGCGGCGAACAGGCGATCCGCAACGCCGTGATGCTGCAGGCGCTGGTACGCCGGTATGAGCTCAAGGGCGACGAGGTGGCGCTGGACCTGGCCACGGGCATTGCGAACCACGTACTGGGACCCAGCCGGTATTTCAGCTATAAAATGGAGTACTTCGGGCACGTCCACTCCGCCGTGTGGTTCGCCTGCGGGCTCATCAGGCTCGGCAGGCTCACGGGCAACGACGTGTATATCGCCAAGGGCAAGGCGATATACGATTTTACGCGTTCCATGTCCTCCTCCTTCGGCTGGGTGCCGGAATACGCCCGCTGGCACGACCCGGAGGACGAGCACTGCGAGACCTGCTGCATCCGGGATATGATCGTGTGCGCCCACGAGCTGATCCAATGCGGCTATCCGGAATACTGGAACGATATGAACCTGTTCGCCCGCAACCAGCTTATGGAAAACCAGGTGCGCTACACGGGATACGTGCTGTGCGACAACACGAAGCCCGACGCCGAAGGGCTCACCTACCGCGATATCGACAAGCGGATGCTGGGCGGCTTTACGGGCGGCAGCGAACCGAACTCCATTTCACTGACGCGTTTCCGCTCCATCGCCGGGTGCTGCGTGGGCACCGCGCCCGTGGCCCTGAAAACGATCTGGGACGACGCCGTCACGAACGAAAACGGCGCCTGGATCGTCAACATCCCCTTTGATAAGGAGACGCCCGCCGTCACCATGCGTTCCGGGATCCCGGACGAGGGAACGGTCTCTCTGTCGGCAAAAACGGCGTGCCGCGCCGGTTTTCGCCTGTATGACTGGATGAAGGCGCCCTGCTTCTTTATCAACGGCCACGCCGTAAAAGCCGACGTTACAAAGGAGACCGCCGTGTTCGCGCTTGCCGCCGACGACGTTCTGGAGGTCCGTTTTGACCTTGAGACGGAGGCAAAACACGAAAACGTGCGCAACACCGATTTTACGGTCTTCTGGCGCGGCCCGGACGTGGTGGAGATGCAGCCCGCCGGCGACCATATCCGCCTGTATCAGCGGGACCAAAGCAAGCCGAAGTATTATCCCCGTCCCGAGGACGTGGCCTATCTCGGCGCGGCAAACTACGGCCCGACGCAGCAGAAATGACGGGGCAAACCCCGTCATCTCTGAAAAGTATGAAAGTATAAAAGATACAAAGTTATGAAATGCGGGCGGGCTCCGCCCGCACCCGATCTCAATACGTACCTGCGGAATATAATCAAGGGCGCAGCCCGTCCGCATTTGCTGCTTTTTTACTTTCTTACTTTGTTACTTTTATTGTATTCCCGTCGCTCACGGCGGTCACGTCTCCGTTTTTTGTCTCAAAAACGGAGACGTTTCGTTCTTGCAGCAGCGCCAGCGTCTTTTCTTCCGCCGGGTTCTTGTCGGAGTCGCAGATCACGGCGTACGCCGGGGAGACCACGTCCAGAAGCGCTGTAAGCTGCTTACCGTATACGCCGTGGTGCGGCATTTTGATCAGGCCGCACCTTTCGGCGCTGCCTGCCGTCAGCCACTGCCCGATGCGCTCATCCTCCGCGTCGCCCATAAAAAGCATACGCGTTTCGCCGTAGATCACGGTGACGATCAAAGAATAATCGTTATCCGGCTCCTCTTCGTCGGAATCGTACGCCGCAGGGGCGTTGACTTTGATCTGTGCGCCGCCGAAAGAAAAACCGTACTCCCCCGTCAGCCGTCTGACGGTCACGTCCGTACGTGAGAGCGCCAGGATCAGCGACGCGTACAGGTCTGAGGTCCCTGCATAATCCGGCATCAGCACCGTCCCGACCGAAACGGCCTCCAGCAGCGGTTCGGCGCCGCCGATATGGTCCTTGTCGAAGTGCGTCAGGATCAGTGCGTCCACCGTGGACTCGCCCTTTGCCTTCAAAAATGCGGTCAGGTCCTCGCCGTCGTCCGTCTCGCCCGTGTCGATGATCACGGTCCCCAAGCCGCACCGAAGCACGATCGCATCCGCCTTTCCTACCTTCAGAAAGGTGACGGTCAGGTTCTCCGCCCTGCCGCAGGCGCAGAAAACTGCCGCCAAAAGACAGACGCAAACAAAAAGCGCCGTCATTTTCCGAACCGCCATCCGATCCCCTCCTTACAAATGATTTAACGGCGCGCGCTTCATTTCGGGAAGCGCGCGCTGCAAACAAAGCGTTTTACGCTCAGTCTTCAAAATTGAAAACGTCGCTGTTCTGCTCCTTGAAGAGGTCAAAAACCTTCTGCAGCACCGTATCGTCCTCCACCGGCACCAGGCTCTCTTCCTCGTCGTTCAGCTCTTCCACGCGCAGGATCACCACCTCGTCCGCCTCCTCGTCGTCGGCGGGCAGCAGCACCATATATTCCTCGCCCTCATACTGGATGCTGTCCAGGAACTCAAAGGGAATGTCGTTTCCCTCTTCGTCGTTGAGCATGATGATATTTTCATCTTCAAAGATATCTTCCATGTGTTTGTCCTCCAAAAAACGTTCAGGCGGCGCGCCGCGGGGACGCGCCGCCTGTTCCCAGTATAAAAGAGTTATGCCGAAATGTCAAGCGTTTTTCTCTTCCGAAAAGCATACATTTTCTATTCCGAAAGACAATGCGCTTTCTTGCCCAATGGGGGATTGTCAACAACTTAAGGCAGCTCAGCAAGGGCAATCACGGGGACGGGTATCCCGATTTACGTTAGTCAATCGGGGACCTGTCCCCTGATGGACCGAGCGGTCCATCTGCTTCATTTCTTAAATTGTTGACATTGCCCAATGGGGATGGACTGAGCGCCTTTTTTTCTCTGCAGTCGCTGACATTGCCGGAGCGGGTTACGGTCCCTTAAAACAGCCCCGTGATCCTGCCGTCGTCGTCCACGTCGATCCGCTCCGCCGCCGGGGATTTGGGAAGGCCCGGCATCGTCAGGATATCGCCCGTAAGCACCACGATGAACCCGGCGCCCGCAGAGACCTTGACGTTTTTCACGGTCACGGTAAAGTTTTCGGGCGCGCCGAGAAGCGTCGGATCGTCCGAAAAGCTGTACTGGGTCTTCGCGATACAAACCGGCAGGCCGGAAAAGCCGAGGGCGTCCAGTTGGGCGATCTGCTTTTTTGCCGCAGGCAGTACGTTGATCCCGCTGCCGCCGTAGATCTTCTTGACAATGGCTTCGATCTTCTCCTCGATGCTGCCGTCCAGCGCATAGGAGAAGGTAAAGTCGCCCTTTTCCTCCTCGCAGAGCCTGACGACCTCGCGCGCCAGCGCTTCGCCGCCCTTGCCGCCGTCTGCCCATACGGTGGAAAGCACGGTATTCACGCCCAGCGCCCGGCATTTTGCGATGATGAAGTCGATCTCGGCGTCCGTATCGGTCGGGAAGCGGTTGACCGCCACCACCGCGGGAAGCTTATAGACGTTTTTGATGTTGGAAACGTGACGCAGCAGGTTCGGGATCCCCTTTTCAAGCGCCGTCAGGTCCTCGTTGGCGAGCTGCTTTTTATCGAGCCCGCCGTGCATTTTCAGCGCGCGGACCGTGGCGACGATCACCACGGCGTCCGGGGTCAGCCCCGCCATACGGCACTTGATATCAAGGAATTTTTCCGCGCCGAGGTCTGCGCCGAAGCCGGCCTCCGTAACGGTGTAGTCGCCCATCTTCAGCGCCATGCGCGTGGCCATGACCGAGTTGCAGCCGTGGGCGATGTTGGCGAACGGGCCGCCGTGCACGAACGCGGGGGTCCCCTCCAGCGTCTGCACCAGATTGGGCTTCAGGGCGTCCTTGAGCAGCGCCGTCATGGCGCCCACCGCCTTCAGGTCGCCCGCCGTAACGGGCTTGTCGTCGAAGGTATAGCCCACGATGATGCGGGAAAGCCGCGCCTTTAAGTCGGCAATGGAGCTGGCCAGGCAGAACACCGCCATGATCTCGGAGGCGACGGTGATATCGAACCCGTCCTCGCGCGGGACGCCGTTGGTCCTGCCGCCCATACCGTCCACGATAAACCGGAGCTGCCGGTCGTTCATATCGACGCAGCGTTTCCATGTGACCTTGCGCACGTCGATGCCGAGGGCGTTGCCCTGCTGGATATGGTTGTCGAGCATGGCGGCAAGGAGGTTGTTCGCCGCGCCGATGGCGTGGAAATCGCCGGTGAAATGGAGGTTGATATCCTCCATGGGCACTACCTGCGCGTACCCGCCGCCGGCGGCGCCGCCCTTGACGCCGAACACGGGGCCCAGAGAAGGCTCTCTGAGCGCCACGGTCACGTCCTTGCCGATGCGGGAGAGCCCGTCCGCAAGCCCGATGGTCGTGGTGGTTTTGCCTTCGCCCGCAGACGTGGGCGTGATGGCGGTCACAAGGATCAGCTTCCCGTCCTTTTTGCCGGGTTCGTTGAGCAGCGCCGGATCGATCTTCGCCTTGTAGCGTCCGTACTGCTCCACATACTTTTCATCCACATGCGCCTTTTGCGCGATCTCGCCGATGGGGCGCATTTTGCACTGCTGGGCGATCTCGATATCGGTCAGATATGCCATAACGGTCTTCCTTTCTTTTTCAGGTCTTTTTTTTATTTGAAGTAAGCGACGGCGGATGCAAACATCTTCATGTCGTAATTGCCGGGCACGTTTTTGTACAGCCCCGCGCCGACGCGCTCGGAGTGCCCCATCTTGCCGAATACCCTGCCGTCCGGCGAAAGGATACCTTCCACCGCGCCGACGGAGCCGTTGGGGTTAAACTGGATATCCATGGTCGGGTTCCCTTCAAGGTCCACGTACTGCGTGGCGATCTGCCCGTTGTCGGCAAGCGTCTGCAGCAGCGCGTCGGGGCAAAGGAAACGTCCCTCGCCGTGGGAGATCGGCACGGAAATGATGTCGCCGACCTGCAGCCCCCTGAGCCAGGGAGACTTGTCGGAGGCGATCCGGGTGCGCACGATTTTGGACTGGTGCCGCGCGATCGTGTTGAAGGTGAGCGTCGGGCAGTTTTCGTCCGTATCCGTGATCCTGCCGAAGGGCACGAGCCCGAGCTTGATGAGCGCCTGGAAGCCGTTGCAGATGCCGCACATCAGGCCGTCGCGGTTTTCGAGCAGCTCGGTCACGCCCGCTTTGACCGCCGCCGAGCGGAAGAACGCGGTGATGAACTTGCCGGAGCCGTCCGGTTCGTCGCCGCCGGAGAACCCGCCGGGGATGAACACGATCTGCGCGGTTTTGAGCGCCTTCGCAAAGTCCTCCACACTGCGGGCGATCCCGGCGGACGAGAGGTTGTTGACGACCATGATCCGGGGCTGTCCGCCCGCGGCCGCCACCGCCTTGGCGGAATCGTACTCGCAGTTGGTGCCGGGGAACGCCGGGATCAGCACGACGGGACGGGCGGTCCTGACGGCGGGCGCTTTGGTCGCCCCGGCGGTATAGGCGTACGCCGCCGGTTTTTCCGCTGCAGACGGCAGGTTGCAGGGATAGACCTTTTCGAGTTTCTCTTCATACAGCCCGTTGACCGCGTCGCACGAAACGGTCTCGCCGCCGTATACAAAGCTGCGGTCTTCCGTCACGGTACCGACCGGCGTGCCGATAACGGTATCGGGCGAAACCTCCAGCAAAAAGCTGCCGTAACTGAGGCCGAACAGTTCGTTTAAGGACAGGCTGTCTGCGAACCGGAAACCGAAGCCGTTGCCCATGCACTGCTTGAGCACCGCCTCCGCCACGCCGCCGGGGCCGGGGGTATAGCAGCAGACCGCCTTCTTTTCGCGCAGCAGCGCCGTTACGGTACAAAACAGCCGTTTCAGGCTCTCTGTCTCCGGCAGCCCGTTTTCGTCATATGCAGGGGTGAGCAGCACCACGCGGTTTCCCGCCTGTTTGTACTCGTTGGATACCACGTCCGCCGTCTTTTGGGTGGTGACGGCAAAGGATACGAGGGTGGGCGGCACGTCCAGCTTTTCAAAGGAACCGCTCATGGAATCCTTGCCGCCGATGGCGGCGATACCCAGCGCCTTCTGCGCGGCAAACGCGCCCAGAAGCGCCGCCAGGGGCTTGCCCCAGCGTTTGGGGTCGCGTCCGGGTTTTTCAAAATATTCCTGGAAGGTCAGGTATACGTCTTCAAACGACGCGCCGGCGGCGATCAGCTTGGATACGCTTTCGACCACCGCGAGGTACGCGCCGTGGTAGGGGCTTTTTTCGGTGACGAAGGGGTTGTAGCCCCACGCCATCAGCGAACAGGTGTCGGTGTCGGCGCGTTCGGTGGAGATCTTTTGCGCCATGGCCTGTACGGGCGTGCGCTGGTATTTACCGCCGAAGGGCATCAGCACGGTGCCCGCGCCGATGGTGGAGTCAAACCGTTCGGAAAGCCCGCGTTTGGAGCAGATATTGAGGTCCGCCGCAAGTTTTTCCAGATTCTCTGCAAACCCGCCGGACACTGTTTTTCCGTACGGCTCTATGGGGGCGGGCGCCACGTCGATGTGTTTCTCGGCGCCGTTGGAATTTAAGAATTCGCGGCTGATATCCACGATCTTTTCACCGTTCCAGTTCATGGTCAGGCGTTTGTCCGCTTTGACGACCGCCACGGGACACGCCTGCAGGTTCTCTTTTTCGGCAAGCGCCAGAAACGCCTGCACGTTTTCGGGCTCCACGACCACCGCCATGCGCTCCTGGGATTCGCTGATGGCAAGCTCGGTGCCGTCCAGGCCCTCATATTTTTTGGGGACCGCGTTCAGGTCGATCTCAAGCCCGTCGGCCAGTTCGCCGATGGCGACGCTGACGCCTCCCGCGCCGAAGTCGTTGCAGCGCTTGATCATGCGGCACGCGTCATAATTGCGGAACAGGCGCTGGAGTTTTCGCTCCTCGGGCGCGTTGCCCTTCTGCACTTCCGCGCCGCAGGTCTCCACCGACCGTGCGTTGTGCGCCTTGGAAGAACCGGTGGCGCCGCCGATGCCGTCGCGTCCCGTGCTGCCGCCGAGCAGGATCACCACGTCTCCGGGAGCGGGCGTTTCACGCCGCACGTTTTTTGCGGGCGCCGCCGCGATCACCGCGCCGATCTCCATGCGTTTGGCGGCGTAGCCAGGATGGTAGATCTCGTCCACGATGCCGGTGGCAAGCCCGATCTGGTTGCCGTAGGAGGAATAACCCGCCGCCGCCGTGGTGACGATCTTGCGCTGCGGCAGCTTGCCGGGCAGCGTATCTTTGACGGGCACGGTCGGGTCCGCCGCGCCGGTGACGCGCATGGCGCCGTAAACGTAGCTTCTGCCCGAAAGCGGGTCGCGGATCGCCCCGCCGATACAGGTGGCGGCGCCGCCGAAGGGCTCGATCTCGGTGGGATGGTTGTGCGTCTCGTTTTTGAAAAGCAGCAGCCAGTCTTCTTCCTTCCCGTCCATGTCGGCTTTGATCTTCACGGTACAGGCGTTGATCTCTTCGCTCTCGTCGAGCTTATCGAGGAGCCCCTGCTTTTTGAGATATTTCGCCGCCACGGTGGCAAGGTCCATCAGACAGACGGGCTTTTTGCTGCCGAGGGCTTTGCGCGTTTCAAGGTAATCGTCATAGGTGCGCTGCAGCAGCGCGTCCGCGAACCGGACGCTGTCGATCACGGTCAAAAAGGTCGTATGCCGGCAGTGGTCGGACCAGTAGGTGTCGATCATACGGATCTCGGTCACCGTGGGGTCCCGCTGTTCTTTACGGAAATACGCCTGGCAGAAGGCGATATCGTCCGTATCCATGGCGAGCCCGTATTCTTCCACAAACTTCTCAAGCGCCGGGCGGTCCAGATCGCAGAAGCCCGTCAGCGTTCTGACCCGGGTGGGCACCTCGTAGCGGGCAAGCAGCGTTTCGGGTTTTTCGAGGGAGGCCAGCCGCGCCTCCACGGGGTTGACGACGTATTTTTGGATTTCGGCGATCTCGGCGGAAGTCAGCGTGCCATAGAGCGCGTATACCTTCGCCGAACGGACGGTCGGGCGCTCTCCCTGGGAGATGATCTGGATGCACTGGGCGGCGGAATCCGCCCGCTGGTCAAACTGCCCGGGCAGGTACTCCACCGCAAACACGGCGGCGTCACCGGTTTCGACCGTTTCGGCGGCCGTATCGAGCTGCGGCTCCGAAAAAACGGTCTTTACCGCATAGCCGAACAGCTCAGGCGAAATATTTTCCGCGTCGTAGCGGTTAAAAATGCGCACGCGCGTTAAAGAAGAGATCCCCAGAAGCTGGCGGGCGTCGTTGTACAGCGCCGCCGCCTCGTGGTCGAGTCCCGGTTTTTTTTCGACGAAAATACGGTATACCAAGGCTCAGTCCTCCTTTGCCTGCAATGCGCGCCGCCCGATATCGCGGCGGTAAAACATGGTGGAAAACTGTACCTTCCCGATCTTCTCATAGGCTGCCGCAACGGCTTCGGAGAGGGTATCCGCCACCGCCGTCACGCCCAGCACCCGGCCGCCGCTCGTCAGCAGCTTCCCGTTTTCCGCCTTCGCGCCCGCAACAAAAACGTCGGGGAAGATCTCTTCGGGGATATCGATCCCGGCGCCCTTCTCGTATTTCTCGGGGTAGCCCTTTGACGCCGCGATCACGCAGGCCGCCGAACGGTCGGAAAAGACCACCGGCGTTTCGGCGAGTTTTTCGTTTGTCACCGCCTGCATCACGGTCAGCAGGTCGCTTTCGAGCAATGGCAGTACCACCTGGGTCTCCGGGTCGCCGAAGCGGCAGTTATACTCGATGACCTTCGGGCCGTCGGGCGTGATCATCAGCCCGAAATACAGGCAGCCCTTAAAGGTACGACCCTCGGCGTTCATGGCGGCGACAGTGGGCAAAAAGATCTCGTCCATGCAGCGCTCGGCAACGGCAGGCGTATAGTACGGGTTGGGCGCGACCGTACCCATACCGCCGGTATTGAGCCCCAGGTCGCCGTCCAGCGCCCGCTTGTGGTCCATGGAGGAGACCATGGGCACGACCGTTTTTCCGTCGGTAAACGACAGAACGGACACCTCGGGACCGGTCAGAAACTCCTCGATCACGATCTGCTCGCCGCTTTTGCCGAACTTTTTCTCTTCCATCATGGAACGCACGGCTTCCTTGGCGGCCTCGCGGGTCTCGGCGATGATCACGCCCTTGCCCAGCGCCAGCCCGTCCGCCTTGACGACGGCGGGCACGGGCGCGGTATCGAGATAGGACAGCGCCGCAGCCATATCGGTGAACACCTCGTACCGGGCGGTGGGGATCCCGTATTTTCTCATCAGGTTTTTGGAAAAGACCTTGCTGCCCTCGATGATCGCCGCGTTTTTGCGCGGGCCGAAGCAGGGTATGCCTTCGGCCTCCAGCAGGTCCACAAGCCCCAGTACCAGCGGGTCGTCGGGGGCGACCACGGCGTAGTCGATCCCGGTCTCCTTTGCGAAGGCGACGATGGCGTCAAGGTCCGTTGCGGCGATATCCACGCACACGGCGTCTTTGGCGATGCCGCCGTTGCCGGGCAGCACGAAGATCTCTTCCGCCGCCGGGTTTTCTTTGAGTTTTTTGACGATGGCGTGTTCTCTTCCGCCGCCGCCGATCACCATGATTTTCATTTGCTACCTCTCAGTGATGGAACAGCCGCATCCCGGTAAACGCCATTGCCATGCCGTATTTGTCGCAGCACTCGATCACCGCGTCGTCGCGGATGGAGCCGCCGGGCTCGGCGATATATTTCACGCCGCTCTTTCTGGCGCGTTCGATGTTGTCGGAGAAGGGGAAGAAGGCGTCGGAACCGAGAGACACGCCGTCCACCGTATCAAGGTAGGCGCGCTGCTCCTCGGGGGTGAAGGGTTCAGGCTGTTCGGTAAAATACTTCTGCCATACGCCGTCGGCGCACACGTCCTCTTCGTTGCGGTTGATGTAGCCGTCGATCACATTGTCGCGGTCGGGTCTGCCGATATCGGCGCGGAACGGAAGGGCCAGCACCTTTTCGCTCTGGCGCAAAAACCAGGTGTCCGCCTTGGAGCCCGCAAGCCGCGTGCAGTGGATGCGGGACTGCTGCCCGGCGCCCACGCCGATGGCCTGCCCGTCATAGGCGAAGCACACGGAGTTGGACTGGGTATATTTGAGCGTGATCAGCGAGATGATCAGGTCGCGCACCGCCTCTTCCGTCAGCGTTTTATTGGCGGTGACCACGTTTTTCAAAAGGTCGGCGTCGATTTTGAAGTTGTTGCGGCCCTGCTCGAAGGTCACGCCGAACACCTGCTTGTGCTCCGCTTCGGCGGGCACGTAGTCCGGGTCGATCTGCACGATGTTGTAATTGCCCTTGCGCTTGCTCTTTAAGATCTCCAGCGCCTCGGGCTCGTAGCCGGGGGCGATGATCCCGTCGGAGACCTCGCGCTTGATCATCTTTGCCGTGGTGACGTCGCAGACGTCGGACAGCGCCACCCAGTCGCCGAAGGAACACATCCGGTCGGTGCCGCGGGCGCGGGCGTAAGCGCAGGCCAGAGGAGAATCGTCCAGCCCCTCGATGTCATCCACGAAGCACGCTTTTTTCAGGGTATCCGAAAGCGGAATGCCCACCGCCGCAGAGGTGGGAGAGACGTGCTTGAAGGAGGTCACCGCCGGCAAGCCCAGCGCCGCCTTCAGCTCCCGGACAAGCTGCCAGGAATTGAACGCGTCCAGGAAGTTTATGTACCCTGGCCTGCCGCTGAGGATCTCGATGGGCAGGTCGCTGCCGTCGTGCATATAGATCTTCGAGGGCTTCTGATTGGGGTTGCAGCCGTATTTCAGTTCAAACTCTTTCATTGTCGTCTTCTCCTATCTCAATTTTTGAAATTTGTCAATATATTCTCCCAAAAAACTTTGGTTAAATATCAAAAAGCTTAAAGTTAGCACATTCGACATAGGGGCACACGGAGCGGAGG
>JAFRNP010000140.1 GCA_017430145.1 Clostridia bacterium | reverse complement strand
GCACGCCTTGCTTGATCTTTATTCCGTCATCCTGCACAGATTTTCCTTGCCAACCGCCAGGTTGACGGCGTCAAATCTGTACAATCTGACGAAAAAATCTACTGCGCAATCCGCACACCGGAATTATGCGGTGTTGCCTTTATTAAAAACCCTATTATATACAAAGGACCCGGCAGCGATACCTGAAAAGTATCCCTGCCGGGTCCAATGTTCAGACGCCGGGGCCGGCGTCATTTTTTATCGGATCATTTGAAGAGCTTTGCAAAGGTCTTCAGCATCACGGTGATCACGCGGGCAAAGTTCGCGAAACCGGTAAAGGATTTTTCCGCCTTCGTCAGCGCAGAGAACTGCAGCCGGATCGCAAGCTTGTCGAACAGGTTGATCTTGGTCGAACCGCTTTCGCAGATCGCGTTGATGAACTTCGATTTTGCGCTGTTGTTCATGTTTTCGGCAAGGGCGCCCGCCTTTTCGCGCATAACGCCAAGCAGAACGACGGCAGCTTTTTCGGGATCGCTGTTCAGGCCCAAACGGTTCTTGCAGATCGAAACACTGCTCTTCTTCTCGGCGGATGCGCAGCCGGCAAGCGTCTTGACGAGCGCTTCAAACTCGGAGGCGCTGCACTCCACGGTCTGCTCACCGAGGGAGATGCTGCCGATGGCGTCGGCAAAGATCGCGTATACGCCCGCAGTCGTCAGATCCAGCGAGAACACCGGAAGGTACGCGTCAAAGAACGCGTCGAGCATACCGGTATCGATCACATAGGCAAGGCGCGGCAGCAGGTCAAGGGCTGCGCCGATCCCGCCGGAGGACAGCGAAGAAACAGCGGAGGCAATGGGGGAAAGCATCGCCTTAAAGGCAGCGTACGCGGGATCCGCGGCGTTCTTGGCGCGGTCGCTCAGCGACGCAGAGGAAGCAACGCCCGTAAACTCCAGCGCCTCATAGATCGGGATCAGCTCTTCATAGCCGTGATAATTGTAGGTCGCGCTCTCAGCGTCCACGGTATTTACAAAATCATTGACGTCCAGATCGGATTCCGCAAAGACCTTGGCAAGGGCGTTGAAGAACCCGGCGCTGTCGCCGTCCACAAAGCCGTAGCTTGCTTTTGCGGGGACGCCGAGCTTTGTTGCGATCGCAGCCATATTATCGTTTGTAAGGATCTTCTGGCTCAGGATGGCGCGTACCAGCGCGTCGGCGGTCTTTGCGTCGGAAACGCCGAATACGTTGCCGAGCACCGGCGCAAAAGCGTCAAGCGCGCTTACGAACACAGCCTTATTGCCGACGGCGTTGACCTGAGCCGGGGTATAAGCGGAAACGTCCACCTGGTTGTCGATCTGCGCATCGGGCCCGACGTTCGCACGGATCGCCTTATAGGCTGCGATTGCAGTGGCAAGGGCGTCGGCAAGATCCGCGGGAGCGGCCGTACGCAGCTCTGCGGGCAGCGCATCATAGGCGGCCTGCGCCACGGGGATGCTGGCGTTGCTGTAAGGCTTCGGGATCGCGTTGATCGCGTTGATGAAGGTCTGGATCGCCTCTTTACCGCCGTTGTATGCGGCAAGGATGTAATCCTGATAGGGATTCACGCCGTTATCGGTAAAGTTGAACAGCTTAAAGGCTTCCATCTGCGCATCGCTCAGGCCAAACAGATACGCGGCGGCAGCGCCCAGTTTGGAAGCGTCGTTCTTCGCGTCGACAGCCTTATCAAAAGCGTCGGCCACATAAGCGTAGGCAGGGATCCCCTTGTTGACAAGGCCAAGGCCGTCGTCATAATCTTTCTTCTCTTCGGTGAAAACTTCATACAGATCCCCGATCGAGAAATACTCGCCGCCCGCCTGTACCTTGTAGCACATGAACGCGACCCAGAATTCGGGCACTTCACTGCCGGCAAAAAGACCTGCCTGCTTCAGAACGGCGGCGCTCTTCTTGTTGGCGTATTCGATTATTTTGCGAAGAACGGGAGAATTGATGCAGGCTTTATAGACCGCCAGCGCCTCTCCGTAATTGTCGGGCACATACGCCAGAACCTCTGCTACGTAGACGGCTGCCTGGTCCAGCGTACCGAAAATCAGCGCGTTCTCAAGCGCTTCAGCCGTGTCCATGTCCTCATCCGCATAGGTCTCATACGCGATCCGCCAGCCGTAGTCGTATACATAATAGTACCGTACAAGGTCAAACAGACGGCTGTACGAAGCGATAGGCAGCGCCGCCTGCTGCGCAGGGGTCAGCGCGTTGAAGGCGTCGATCAGCGAATGGAACGCAGCGTCCGCGTCATGGTCCACGTGCCCGGTTGAAGTCAGAAAGCCGAAATACTCAAAATCACAGTATTCCTCAAGTTCGATATAGTCGAACGCGGCGATCTGATCCGCGATCGACTGCACAGGGTCGACAGCCGCGCCGGCAAACACCATCGGCAGGCAGCTCAGCACCAGCGCGATCGCCAGAAACAGGCTCAGACTTTTCTTTTTCATTGGGAAATCCTCCTTTTTTAGGTTCCAATTTTGCAATTTTATTGTATAAGATTGATATTACAAGGATGTAACACGTTTATGAACCAAATATTAAATTCAAATCAGTCATGCCTCATGTACTTTTCTCCCGGGTCGTCGACGGCCTCCCCTGCGCCGTCTTCCTGCGTCCCGGGCCGGTCGGTCGGCGTGATACTGCCGCCCTGTCCGATCCACATGTCCTCCCATTTCACGCCGGTGATCTTTTCCAGACGCGCTATCTGCTCGGCGGTGACCTCCACGCAGCCGGTCTCGTGCCGCTCCTTTATGATCCTCTGGATCAGCTCGTGGTCCTCCTTGGTCATGGCGTAACGGAAAATGGCGACCACGCAAAGCAGCGCGAGAACGGCGGGGATGAACACGAAATTCAGACGCAGGCCGAAAGTGGAAAGCGCGGTCTGCTCCGAGGGCGCTTTTTTGTTGGGATCATAGCCGAACATCTTCAGCCCCCAGCCCACCGCGTAGCTGATAAAGCTGCCGACGGTTTTGCGGAACAGCGAATAGAACGTGGCGATCACACCCTCGCGGCGGCGGCCGGTGATCAGCTCGTCCGCGTCAGTCACGTCAGGCCGGATGTTATCCGCCACGAAACCGGGGCCGGAGAACCCGAAATTGTACAAGACGGCGGAAGAGATCATGATCACGGAGTTAAAGGCGGACGAACGCTTATCCGAGACCAGCGAATTGAGCGCCAGCCCCAGCACCATAAACGGCCCCAGCAGCTTGCCGCAGAAGGTTTTTCCTTTATAGCGCACCAGCAGGTAGTTGACCGGCGAGCCCATGAACTCCGAGGTGCCCGCGATGATATTGAACAGATTGAAATACTTGTACAGGCTTGCCACGCTGATGATGAAATACTGGTCGGTGATGCCGTAAAAACTGTGGCACAGGGAATAGAAGAACTGGATGATGAAATACTGCCGGAAGGACCGGTTGGAGAACACCAGCTTGTATTCGTGCAGCAGATAGCGCCAGTTCAGCGGTTCGTGGGGCTGGCCGACGGAGGGCGGCTCCGACGTTTTAAAAAAGCAGAAGATCAGCGGCCAGAGAAACCAGACGGAAAGGATCACGCCGATCATCGCGTAATTGCCCCGGTCGGCGGGGGTGGGGTCGGGCAGGCCGGTCAGCGCGATCTTTACGTTAAAGCCGCTGATGGCCAGAGCGGTAAAGACCCACGAGCTCACCTGCCCCACCGAGTTCATCATATACTCCACGATCTTGAACTGTGTGCGCAGGAAATAGGAGGGCGCCACCTGCGGCAGCATGGCCTCATGCGGAATGGCGGCCACGGTATAGGAGGTGCTGTACATGATGGCGGAGAACAGATACCACCACCACACGGCGGAAAGGTTGCCCGTGGCGGAAATGCCGAAGGAGGTCCATTTGAAGATATACGCCAGGGCAAAGGGGATGGCGGAGATCAGCAGATACGGGCGGTGGCGGCCGAAACGGGAATGGGTGCGGTCGGTAATGCTGCCCATAACGGGATCGTTAAACGCGTCCCACAGGCCGTTGATCAGCGAAATACGACCGGCCTGCTCGGTATCCAGGCCCTCCACGTATGCCAGAAACTGCTGGTGGAACTGGCCGATGGGATAAC
The DNA here is from genome assembly GCA_017430145.1 of Clostridia bacterium. Lineage (GTDB taxonomy): Bacteria > Bacillota > Clostridia > Oscillospirales > Acutalibacteraceae > RUG806. The sequence continues at coordinate 6,153 of JAFRNP010000140.1, read as the reverse complement.
CCGCTCCGCCCAGAGTAATATTGGCAGAGGTATAATTCAGAGCCGGAATAAATACGTCTTTCACGTCGCCCTCTACGCCGATGACGTCTTTTATTTTCTCCAGAACGGAGCCCAAAACAGATCAACTCCTCCATCGTGTGCTGTTCTAATACCTTAATGATACCAGCTTATATATTTTTTGTCAAACAGAAAAAGCGCGTGATGTGTATTTTTTTGCCGATTGGCGCAGAAAATATGAGAAAAAAAACCGAATCCGCTCTTGCAATGCGTTTTTACATGTGCTATACTTGAAATGATGTGTAAAATTTTTTCACAATCCATTTTTACTTTACATTCTATTTTGGGAGGTACAATACTTTGAAACAGTACAGCGCAGACAACATCCGCAATGTTGTGATCGCCGGTCACGGCGGCAGAGGCAAAACCACCCTCGCCGAAGCGATGCTTTACGTCGCCGGCGCGTCGGACCGTCTCGGCCGCGTTGCGGACGGCAACACCGTCATGGACTTTGACGCCGAAGAAAAACGCCGCCACAACTCCGTTTCCTCCGCCGTTTGTCCGATCGAATGGAACGACACCAAGGTCAACATCATCGACACCCCCGGCCTGTTTGACTTTGCCACCGGTATGGCGGAAGGCATCCGCGCTGCCGAAAGCGTTCTGATCGTGCTTGCGGCAGGCTCCGGCGTGGACGTCGGCGCGGAAAAAGCCTACAAGGCTGCCAAGGCGCGCAATATGGCGAAATACATCATCGTTACCCGCTGCGATGCGGAGCACGCCGATTTTTATAAGACGGTGGACGCGCTGAAGGAAGAATACGGCACCGCCGTGTGCCCCGTTGTGGTCCCCTACATGCAGGGCGGCAAGGTCGCTTGCTACGTGAACTTCCTGCAGAACAAGGCGTTTGCCTATGCAAACGGCAAAGCCAGCGAAGTCGCCATGCCCGACGATCCCCAGATCCAGGAGATCCACGAGGCGTTCACCGAAAGCGTCGCCTCCGCGGACGAAGAGCTGATGATGAAGTTCTTCGACGGCGAGGAGTTTACCCACGATGAGATCGTCTCCGCGCTTTCCGTAGGCGTCGCCGACGGCACGGTCATGCCCGTTTACGCCTGCTCCGGATTTAACAACGAGGCTGTGGATCTGGTGCTCAACGGCATCACAAAGCTTGCCCCCGCGCCCTCCAAGCGCGCCGAAACGGCGCTTGACGCCAATGATAAGGAAGTCACCCTTGAGTGCTCCGAGAACGGTCCGCTCGCCGCTATCTGCTTCAAGACCGTCGCCGACCCGTTCGTCGGTAAGATGAGCTACGTCAAGGTCATTTCCGGCAAGATCACCCCCGACACGCCCTGCTACTGCGCCAACACCGGCTCCAGCCAGCGCATGGGTAAAATGCTGATCCCGAAGGGCGGCAAAACCGAAGATACTACGGTGATCACGGCCGGCGACATCGGCGTTATCACTAAGCTTGACGATTTCAAAACGGGCGACACGCTTTGCAGTGAGAAAAACGTGCTCAAGCTCGCCGGCCCCGTATTCCCGGACGCCTGCCTGCAGATGGCGGTCAAGGTCCGCAAGAAGGGCGAAGAAGAAAAGGTCGCGCAGGGTCTCAGACGTCTGTCGCAGGAAGATCCCGCCGTCATTTTCTATACCAACGACGAAACCAGAGAGCAGATCCTTGCGGGCCTCGGCGAACAGCACCTGGATCTGATCGTCGCCAAGCTGAAATCCAAGTTCGGCGTGGAAGTGGATCTGGAGATCCCGCGCGTCGCTTACAGAGAGACCATCAAGAAGCGCGTCGAGATCCACGGCAGACATAAGAAACAGTCCGGCGGCCACGGCCAGTTCGGCGACGTGTGGATCCGGTTTGAGCCCTGCGAGGAAAACGAGCTTGTGTTCGGTGAAGAGGTCGTGGGCGGCTCCGTGCCGAAGAACTTCTTCCCCGCCGTTGAAAAGGGCCTCAGAGACTGCGTGACCAGAGGCATCGTCGCGGGTTATCCCGTGGTCGGCCTCAAGGCGACGCTGTACGACGGCTCCTATCACCCCGTCGACTCCTCCGAAATGGCGTTCAAAACCGCCGCTTCCCTGGCGTTCAAGCAGCTCAAGGACACCGCGAACCCCGCGATCCTGGAGCCCATCGGCACTCTGAAAGCCTATATGCCCGACGACAACCTGGGCGACATTATGGGCGACATCACCAAGCGCCGCGGCCGCGTGCTCGGCATGGGCCCGGCTGACGAGCCCAAGATGCAGCTCCTCGAGGCTGAGGTCCCGATGGCGGAGATGGGCGACTTCTCCACGACGCTTCGTTCCGTCACCGCCGGCAGAGGTTACTTCTCGCTGGAGTTCGCGCGCTATGAAGAGGCGCCCGCAAACGTCGCACAGAAGGTCATTGAAGAATCCCACATGACCGACGAAGACGAAGACTGATCCCGATATCATCCAACCGGCCGCCGCGAAGGATATACATCCTTCGCGGCGTTTCTATGTTCGTGTTTGCAAAAAAAGTGGAATTTCGGCAAAAATAGGATAGACAATCCTCCGAAAATGTGCTATACTTTTTCTCTGTAAAACGGTTTACGGAAAAGAGGTCATTTCGGTGAAACTGGGGTTTGACAACGCAAAATATCTGGAAATGCAGTCGAAATACATCAAGGACCGCATCGCCCGTTTCGGCGGCAAGCTGTATCTTGAATTCGGCGGCAAGCTGTTCGACGATTTTCACGCCGCGCGCGTGCTGCCGGGCTTTCAGCCGGACAGTAAGATCCGCATGCTCTGTGAACTCAGGGACGACGCGGAGATCGTGATCGTGATCAGCGCCGACGATATTGAAAAGAACAAACGGCGCGGCGATCTCGGTATCACCTATGACGTTGACACCCTGCGCCTGATCGACGCCTTCCGCGGGTTCGGGCTGTACGTCGGCAGCGTCTGCATCACGCATTTTGCGGAGCAGCACGCCGCAGTCATGTTCCAGAAGCGGCTCGAAAAGCTCGGCATGAAGGTCTACCGCCACTATAAGATCCCGGATTACCCGGCAAATATCCCGCTGATCGTCAGCGACGAAGGGTACGGCAAAAACGAGTTCATCGAAACCGAACGCAGCCTCGTGGTGGTCACGGCGCCCGGCCCCGGCAGCGGAAAGATGGCGACCTGCCTGTCGCAGCTCTACCACGAGCACAAGCGCGGAAATAAAGCGGGTTACGCAAAATATGAGACCTTCCCGATCTGGAACCTGCCGCTCAAGCATCCGGTCAACGTGGCTTACGAAGCCGCCACGGCGGACCTCAACGACGTCAACATGATCGACCCCTTCCATCTGGAGGCTTACGGGGAGACCGCGGTCAACTACAACCGCGACGTGGAGATATTCCCCGTGCTCAACGCCATGCTGACAAAGATCGCCGGCGAATCCGTTTACCGCTCCCCCACCGACATGGGCGTCAACATGGCGGGCAAGTGCATTATTGACGACGCCGTCGTCTCCGCCGCCGCGAAAGAGGAGATCATCCGCCGTTATTACGAAAGCGCATGCGCCGCGAAGCTGGGGCTCGGGGAACAGAGCGTGGTACACCGCATCGAGCTGCTGATGAATTCTCTGGAGATCAGCACCGCGGACCGCCGCTGCGTACAGGCTGCGCTCGACAAAGCCGCTGAGACCGGCGCGCCCGCAAGCGCCATGGAGATGGAGGACGGCACCATCATTACCGGTAAAACCTCCGCATTGCTCGGCGCATCCAGCGCCATGCTGATCAACGTGCTCAAATACCTGGCGCACATCCCGGAGGAGATCTATCTGCTCTCCCCCGCCGTTATTGAACCGATTCAGGAGCTTAAGATCAACCATATGGGCAACCACAACCCGCGCCTGCACGTAGACGAGGTCCTGATCGCCCTTTCCATCTGCGCCGCCACCAACCCCGTCGCAAAAAAGGCGATCGAGCAACTGCCGAAGCTGAAAGGGCTGGAGGCGCACGCTTCGGTGATCCTGTCCTCCACGGACGCGCAGACCTTTAAAAAGCTCGGCATCCGGATGACCAACGAGCCGGTGACCCAGACCAAAAAGCTATACCACAAGTAAGCTGAGCGACGGCGCCGCGAAAAAGGCGCCGCCGTTTTTGTATAACCCCCGCATCAAAACCGAAGCGCCGCCGGTATCTCCGGCGTCGTTTTACAAAGGAGGCTCCGACATGGAACTGAAGACCTTTCGAGAGATCGCCTACCGGCGGCCGGCCGTTGCGAAGGTGATAAAAACGATCCGCCGCGACCTTCGGGATTTCCGGAAAGCGAAATCCTTTGAAGCCGCAAAGACCGCGTTTGACCGGTTTATATCCCTTTCGGACCGTTTGGCGACCCAATATACCCTTGCGGATATCCGCCACACCGTCGATATGACGGACAAATTCTACGAACGGGAAAAGCGGTTCTACGACCGCGCCGTTCCGCTTTTGCTGCCGTTTTTAAAGCGCTGCCTCGTCGTTTTTTTCAAAAGCCCGTACGTCAGCGGCTTTGAGGACCTGTACGGCAGCCATCTGTTTACGGACGCAAAAACAAAAATGGGGCTGTATACCGCCGGCGTCATCCTTCCGATGATCCGCGAAAACAGCCTGACCTCCGCCTACGCGAAGGCGGCCGCCGGATGCAAAACCGAATTCCGCGGTGAGACCTGCAATTTTTACGGCCTTCTGCGCCACATGCAGTCCACCGACCGGGAGGAACGGCGAGAGGCGTTCCTCGCCTGGGCAAAGCTTTACGAAGACGTTTCGCCGACGCTTGAGGACCAGTACCGGCAAATGGTCGGTACGCGCTGCAAAATTGCGAAACGCGCCGGATACCCGGATTATATCCGGTACTGTTACGTTTCGCGCGGCAGATACGACTACACGCCCGCCGACGCAGCCGCTTTCCGTACAGCCGTTAAAACCTGGATCACGCCGCTGTGCGCAAAGCTTTATGAAGAGCAGCGCCAACGGCTCGGTATTGACAGCCTGCAGTGGTACGACGAAGGGCTCATGTTCCCGGACGGCAACGCGACCCCCGTCGGAGATCCCGAAACGCTGGTCAGAAAGGCGCATGACATGTATGCCGCCATGTCTCCCGAGACCGCCGCGTTTTTCGACTTTATGACTGCCCACGACCTTTTTGACCTGGTCACGCGTCCCGGCAAACACCTGGGCGGCTACTGTACGGTCCTGCCGGAATACCGGGCGCCGTTTATCTTTTCCAACTTCAACGGCACTTCCGCGGACGTGGACGTGCTGACCCATGAGGCAGGGCATGCGTTCGCGTTTTACACCTCCTCCCGCGCGCTGCCGCTGAATCTCCAGTGCAACGCGGTCGCGGAGATCTGCGAGATCCACTCCATGTCCATGGAGCATTTCGCCTACCCCTATATGGAAAGCTTTTTCGGCGACAAGGCGGACCGGTACCGCTACCAGCACCTGTGCGACGCCGTAAAGACCGTCCCCTACCTCGTCGCCGTGGACGAGTTCCAGCACCGGGTCTACGAGAATCCCGGCGCCGGCCCCGCGGACTGGCGGCGGTTCTGGAAAGAGATCGAGCAGACGTACCTGCCCTGGCGTCAGTACGACGGCAACGCGTTTCTGGAGAGCGGCGGGTTCTGGATGCAGAAGCAGCACATTTTCCTGTACCCGTTCTATTATATCGATTACGCGCTGGCGCAGCTTTGCGCGTTCTCCCTTTACCGCAGGCAATGCGAAACCGGCGACGCGTGGCAGCCGTATCTGAAGTTGTGCGAACTGGGCGGAAAATACGGGTATTTTGAGACGCTGGACCGCGCCGGGATCCCGAATCCCTTTGACGAAACGTTTATCAAAGAGACCGCGGCGTTTCTTGAAACGCAGATCGAAACACTGAAACAAAAAGCCATTCCGGATTAAAAAAGATCCTGCTGCGCTGTGCAGCAGGATCTTTTTTAGGAAAAAGTATGAAAGTATTAAAGTTTGAAAGTTACAAATCCGGAACGCCGCAGGCACCGCAAGCGGCGCGGCTAAATTCGCCTTCGGCGAGCTAAATTTGCTTCGCAAGCTAAATTTCCTTCGGAAGCTAAATTCGCTTCGCGAGCTATCCGAAGAATTGATAGAAACCTTCTATCATCAACGCCGCGTAAGCGGCGTTCCGATTTTCACTTTT
>JAFRNP010000139.1 GCA_017430145.1 Clostridia bacterium | reverse complement strand
GCTCCGTGTGCCCCTATGTCGAATGTGCTAACTTTAAGTTTTTTGATATTTTACCAAACTTTTTTGGGAGAATATATTGACAAATTTCAAAAATTGAGATAGGAGAAAAAACAGATGGAAAAGAAGAAACACAGAAAAGCGAAAAGGATCCTGCTCGTTCTCGCCTGCGTCATCGTCATTTTTGCGGTCGGGGTCTTCGCTTTTATGAAAATGACTTTTCTGAAGACCTTCCCGAAGCTGAAGGGTGAACCCGAGACCGGGAAGTGGTATGAGGTCGAAGTTGACGGCGCGCAGTCTTCGGACGGCAGCGAATGGCACGGTATCTTCAAAAAGGGCACGGAGAACAAGACCGTCGTTTATTTCTTCGGCGGCGGCGTGAGCATTACGCCCGAGACCTCGGAAGGCGGGAAGCAGTTTTACGCGACAAACATGCTGGCGCAGGATTTTGTCGCGGAGGGCGGGATCGGCAGCAACGCAGACATCAATCCCTTCAAGGATTGGAGCTTCCTTGTGATTCCCTACGCCACCGGCGACTTCCATGCGGGAACAGGCGTCTATGAAGGAAAAAAGACGGTCCACCACACCGGTTACAGCAATTACGCCGCTTTTGTTGAGCAAATCAAGCCCTACGTTGGCGAGCCGGATACCCTGTTGATCACCGGCTTTTCCGCCGGCGGATTTGCCGCGTCGCTTCTGGCGGACGACGTGATCGACCGTTTCCCAAGCGCGAAAAACATCACGGTCTGTGTGGACAGCTCGCTGCTGCTCTATGACGGATGGCACGACACGGCTGTGAACCTCTGGCAAGCCCCGAAGAGCATTTCCGATCGACTGACGACGGACAATCTGGTACTGGACAGCCTGACGGCGCTCTATGAGAAGCGCGGCGACACGGTCAAAATTCTTTTCGACTGTTCCTTCAGGGATGATACGCTTCAGCAGTATCAGGCGTATATCCGCACCGGCGCCATGGAAAAAAGCAAAGAAAACGGCGACCTGTTCCGGAAGGATCTTACGGAAATGGTCGGTGGTCTGCAGAAAAACATCCCGGGCGTCGGGATCTATATCTGGAACCATGCCGAAGACGGGGAAACCCACAATACGCAGCACACGATCATTTCCGGCAACGTCTTTGATAAGCTGGAGGACGGCGTCAGCGTTGCGGATTGGATCTTCTCTGCCGTGAACGGCGACGTACAGAGCCACGGCCTTTCACTGCTCGGAATGTGAAATAAGCTTGTTAAGACATATATTCAGATCTGTAAAAAAGGAGGATTACCATGAAAACAACCTTTAAACTGTTTTTATCCCTGCTTCTTATTTCAGCCCTTTTGCTCTGCCTTGCCGGATGCGCTACGACAGTACAAGTCAGATTTGTGGACAAAGAAGGCAACGATCTTCGTTTTGGGGGAAAGCAGGTCTCGCAGTCTTCGGCAACGGCTGTGCAGACAGAGGTCGTCCCTGCGACAGAAGTAACAACGACGCAGGAAACCGCAGAGCCTTCAGAACAACAGGCAACGCAATCCGTCGCAGAAACAACTGCGCCGTCTGAAACGCCGACAGCCGCGCCGTCCACAACCGCCGCCCCCGCCCCCACGATCACGTTCCCGCTTGTCAATGAAAACAACGGCTTTACGCTGAAGCTGAACGCCGACGGTACCTTTACCCACGAGGGCGTATACAATATGGATCTGTCAAACGTAGGGATCAAGAACCCGCTGCCGATCGAAATCAGAACGACGGGAAACTATGCCGTCAACGATGGCAGTATTTCGCTGTCCAATACGAAAATGGTCATGAACTGTTCAGACGAGACCGCGAATTCTCTGTCCGGTCTTGCAAAGATTGCGGCGAAAGCGATCAAGAACACAGAGCTGACGGATAAATCCACAGCGGCGATCAACGGTGGACAGCTTGTGATTTCCTTCGTCGGGAATAACGGCAGCGCGGATTTCGCCTTGAGCACCCATACCTTTTCCGCCGAACAGACTTCCGCCCTGCTGTCGCGCTGATCAGGAAACAATTCAGAGCGGAAATGAAAACAAAAACAGAGCTGTTTAGGTGTAATCGGTTTTGCGGCGGGTGGATCTGACCGCCGCCGAGGGTTTTCATTCACTCATATAGAAATCTATCATAGTACACCCGAGAAGTCTCAAATATGAGTCTTCCCGGGTGAATCTTTGTTTGTTTTGAAATATTTATGCCACCGGCGGCAGCGGCTTCTTTTTTTTGCTTCTGATCGGCTTTCTGCCGTTTTCGTTCTTCTGCTCGGATACGACGACGCGCATAGCGCTCGTTTTCGATTTTCCAGACGGCTTCAAAATCCGTATCGGCGAAATAATCTGTTTCGTGCAGATAGCCGCGCAGCTTTGTATACGCCTTTTTCAGCGTACTTGCAACGGTTTTCGGCGTGCATTGATGTATAACGGCGATATCCGTGTTCATCATCGGCTTGCGTTTCTCGGGAACCGTGTTTCCGTCATCATCTTTGGTAAGCACAATCGTCCCGTAACAATCTACGCAAAATCCACAGGATGCTGCGATCATCATTCGTTCCTTGAGCGACAGACGCTCAAACGCGCCCCACAATGCTTCGGCTTGCGCTTCAAGGATAAACTGCCGTTCCGGGGTAGGGTCAAGGTTTTGACCCATTCCTCCTCGGTTTCATTGCCATCCGAATCTGTAACCGGTTTTGTCAAGGGTTCCATATGAGAATTCAGATCGGCTGCAAGCAAAATCCCTTTCGCGTGCTTTTCAGTCAATTGAATCTCTTCGGACAGCGCCGTAATCCGCTGCTCATAAGGCAGATCGGCGTTTTTTTGTAAACGCCCATCGTTTTCTTGACGCGGCGGTGCTGCTTGTCGTTCTGGATCGTATAACCTGAAATCAGGAGCGGCAGCTCATCATACAACGCGCGCTTAACTTCATAATCCTTGAACTTCATAAAATGATTGCCGACGTCAGGATCGTATTTCTGCAGCGCCTCATAAAGTCCCATAGCAAAGGTGATCTTCAGATTCTCAAGCCCGGAGAATAAATAATTTTCCGCCATCTGCGCCTGACACTTCTCCGTCATGGTATGTTCGTAGAAGTACAGGATCCAAAGATAATACTTCCGGTTGCCCGTTTCCTTATATAACCGCACAAGCTCGTCGTAGCCGGGAAATTCTTCCGGCGCGGTTCTACAAAAGAACATCCGATGCGTTATGAAGGTATCGACCTCTGTATCGTCTTCAAGCGGTTCAGAAGAAAAAACGTCCTCCGTAATCAGATCCTCATATTCCTCGTCTTTGTCCTTTTCTTCTTCGTCTTGGGTATCCTCGTCATCATAATAACGGGAATATCTGTCGTATCTGTTCAATTTTTTCTCCTTATGCCGGTACCACGGGGGTGTGTTTTAAGTATTCTGCCGTCTCCTTGTAGAGCGTTTTTCTTTCCAGATCCTTTTTGAATTGGTCGAGCGTGTAATCGGGTTCCGCAAGCGAACGGGTGAGGTGATTCTGTGTCAGGAGCGTGGCCGCCGCTGCAAATACCGGGGTGATCGTGCCGCGGTTCTTTTCCGTTCGGATACATTCGATTCTTTTGTTACAGCGGAAAAGGTATTGCTGGAAGCAAGAAAGCAGTTGCAGGAGCAGCTTGACCGCGGCGATCCCGATACACTGACCGTGCAAAAGGAAACGCTGCTCTTTACAAAGTTTCTTGCCGACAGGCTGGAAATGATGCGTTCCAGCGTGGAGATTACTACCTTCGCCTCGTATCAGACGACGGTCACCAGAAGGATCATCCCGTATTTTGACAAGAATTATCCGAGGCTGCGGCTGGCGGATCTCACGCCGAAAATGATTCAGGACTATTACACCTATGAAATCAAAGTGAACCATCTCACCACCAATACTGTCATTCACCGGCACGCGAATATCCGCAAGGCGCTGCAGTACGCGTTTCAGATCGGGCTGCTGGACTATAATCCCGCCGACCGCGTTACGCGTCCGAAAAAGAACACCTTTGAATCGGAATCGTACAGCCGGGCAGAGCTTGAGGTGCTGTTTGAAAAGGTGAAGGGTGATCCGCTCGAATTCGGCGTCATTATGGCGGCGTTTTACGGATTGCGGAGAGAGGAAGTTGTGGGGCTCAAGTGGAACGCGATCGACTTTGAAAACAAGACCATCGCCATCAAAAGCGTGGTGACAGCCGCAAACGTTGACGGAAAGCAGGTGCTGGTCCAAAAGAATACGGCGAAGACGAAATCCAGCCTGCGGACGCTGCCATTGGTACCGCCCATCGAAGACCTGTTGCTGCGGATGAAAAAGGCGCAGGATGCGTTCAAAGCGCTCTGCGGGAATTCGTATTCCAAAGAGTATCAGGACTACGTATACGTCAACCAGCTCGGGCAGCTCGTTAAGCCCGAATATCTGACGACGCATTTCCCGATTTTTCTGGAAAAGCACGGACTTCGGCGAATCCGCTTTCACGACCTGCGGCACTCGTGCGCGACGCTTTTGTATCGCGAGGGCGTGGCGCTGAAGGATATCCAGATGTGGCTCGGGCACAGTGATATTTCCACAACGTCCAACATTTACACCCATCTGGACTTCGATTCTAAGATCAATTCCGCCAACGCCATCCTCGGCGTTTTGAACGCTTAAGGCATCGGAGGTCAGGGCCGTGACCTCCAAGGGGCTGAGAGAATGCCGAAAAAGCTTTGTATCATCGGGCTTCCCAGGATCGGTCATGACCTCCGTTTTCCTGAAAGAGGAAAAATCGACAGAAATACTGCACGTTTTACCGTAAGGGATTTTTGACGCAAAAAAGTCCCGAAAACCGCATAGAATAAGGGCTTTCGGGGCTTTCGATGGTGCCGGCGACCGGGCTCGAACCGGTACGAAACAAAAGTTCGAAGGATTTTAAGTCCTTTGCGTCTGCCAATTCCGCCACGCCGGCAGCTGCAGGATTAAGTATACAATGCTTTTTGGGAAAAGTCAACATTTTTTTCTTGCAAAAAAGCGCGCAGTCTGTTATACTGGTTTTAAGTATAATAAAAGGAGAATTATTAATATGACCGGGCTGTGGAAGAAAGGGATCGCACTGCTGGCTGCGGGAATGATTCTTGTCGGGTTATCCTCCTGCAACGTTTTTTCCGCCATGCGTGAAAACGCTGAAAAAGCGGCAAAAATAGAGATCCAGGACTCGCCGACGGATATTGCCGCCGCATTCAACGCCGCTCTTGAGGAGGCAAAAAAACAGGCGGACGAGCTGAAGGAAAGCGTCCGATACAAGACCGGACGGCCGGAGATCCTGAACGCCGACGGCGAAAAGGCAGGGATCCTGAACACGACGGCGGACCAGCTTGCGAAACTGATCATGTCTTCCGCCCCGGGCGCAAGCTCCTCTGAACCGGATCCGACGGACCCGGCAGGAACGCTGCTGCAGCCGCTGAAAAACGAAGACATCTCCCTTGTCAACGTCAGGCGCAACGAGGCAAACGAGCGCGTGACCGATGAAAAGGGACGGGAACAGTCCGATGATGAAGGAAACGCAGTCACACGTGTCCGCGTCAAGGACAATCTGATGACCCTGACGCTTGAATTCGTCGGCAGCGCGGAAGAGGACGAAAACTATAAATCGGTACCAAGGCTTGACGACGCCGTGATCGAAAGCATCTTCGGCAAAAAGGCGGATAAAGCCGCCGTTCTCGCTGCCTTTGACGTGATCGGCGACTATGCCGAGGTCAGGGATTACGAAACCGCCTACCGTGTGTGCAAAATCGTGTGCGAGATCAATCTGGACTCCGGCGTGCCGGATTATATCCATTTTGAAAAGAACATGACCGTGACCGCAAAGATGACGGGCAAGGGCCGGCTGGAAGAATACGGAGAGCTTACCGTCCGTCTGCCCCTTACCGAGACGATCAACTACGACTACACCTATTTCGCGGAATAAACCTGTTTCCGCCCGAAGAAGCCTTAGGGTGCAAAATCTGAAGAAAGGAGCGATTCGGGCATAAAAAGCCGGATCTTCATCCCTTTTTGTGCGGATTCTGAATCGCATGGCGATTATTATGAAACAGAAAAAACGGATCGCCGCGGCGCTTGCGGTCCTGATGCTGCTGCCGGCTGCGGCAGCCTGCAAAAAGGATACCGAAAAACTGCCGCCCTCCCCGATCGAGGAAAACGGCGAGCTTGCCACCATGCGGCAGGCGGATATCCCGTTCAACGAGGCAAAGGAGCTGTATCAGAAATATAAAGATACCGCCTTTTTGTCGCCGCGCGGCGTAATGTCTGTCTCCGCGCTCTCCGAAGCGCTGGGCACCGGTAAAGAGAACGCGGTACGTATATACGGGGACGTCGAAGACGCCATCTCGCTTGAAGAAGGCAGTTACGAACTCGTCGACTTCATCTTTGACGCGCCGAACATGACGTTTTCATCCGCCGTCCCGCTCGGCAGCCTCGTGTTCAACAGCATCTCCGCCGAACCCGTTTCGCTGAAGGCACAGGTGAAAAACGTGTTTGTATACGGCGCCGACGTAACGCTGGAGATCTCCGGCGGCGCGCGCCTCGTATGCGTCGGCGGACAGCATTGTAAAGTATCGGTCTCCGGCGACAGCGTCCCGGTGATCCTGTGCCTGAACGCATCCGCCGTGATCGAAAACGGGACCAAAAAGGATATCGACATCTATCTTGCGAACGGGACGGTCAATACGCTCCCGAAGGGACAGACCTACGGCGCATAACAGCAAAAGGAGACGACGGCGTTGGCAAAAACATTTCATGTGACCCTGAAAAAAATGATCAAAGACAATGCGCTGGAGATCCTTTCAACGCCAAAGGATCCCTCGCAGCTCTTTGTGACCAGCAAGGACGTCAACCGTCCCGGGCTGATGCTGACGGGCAACGACCAGTTCTTTGACCCGAAGCGTGTCCAGTTTTTAGGTCTCGGGGAGTTCGGGTACCTGAATTCCCTGGACAGCGAAGCGCGGCGGGAGAGCCTGACGCGGTTTTTCTCCCATCTTCCCTGCTGCGTGATCATCACCCGCGGGCTGGACCCGATGGAGGAGCTGATCCCGATCGCGCTCGAATACAAGGTCCCGGTACTTCGGTCCAACGACTCCACCTCCGACTGTATGTCCACGCTGATCTCCTACCTCGGCGTAGAGCTGGCGGAACGCGTCACACGCCACGGCGTGCTGGTGGAGGTTTACGGCGAAGGCGTGCTGATCATCGGCGATTCGGGCGTGGGTAAAAGCGAGACCGCAGTGGAGCTGATCAAGCGCGGCCACCGGCTGATCGCCGACGACGCCGTGGAGATCCGCAGGGTCTCCTCCCGGAGCCTCGTCGGTTCGGCGCCCGACAACATCCGGCACTTTATCGAGCTCAGAGGCGTAGGCATCATCAACGCCCGCAACATCTTCGGCATCGGCGCCGTCAAACTGACGGAAAAACTCAACATGATCGTAAAGCTCGAGCAATGGAACGACCAGAAGGTTTACGACCGGCTGGGGCTGGACGACGAATACATGAGCATTCTCGGCATCGAACTGCCGATCACCACGGTCCCGGTCAAACCGGGGCGCAACCTTGCCATGATCATTGAGACGGCAGCCATGAACAACCGGCAGAAGCGCATGGGGTATAACGCCGCCCGGGAGCTGATGCAGAGCCTCGGCATGAGCGACCCCGACGACGAGCTGCCGACGGTTGACATTTTCTGACCATTCAAACGTCTCTGTCTGCGCGGAGCGTAATTATAAAAAACGGAGGAATTACATATGTACAGAATCGGTGTGGACCTCGGCGGAACGAACATCGTCGTGGGGGTCATCAATGAAAACAACCAGATCATTGCCAAGGCGTCCCGGCGTACCAATGCGCCCCGGGCGGCGGAAGGGATCTTTGACGACATCGCAGCCGCCATTTCGGACGCAATGGCCACGGCTTCGATCACAAAAGAAGACGTGATCTCCGTGGGCGTCGGCACGCCCGGGTCCGTCAACAAAGAGGCCGAACTCATTGAGTTCGCCAACAACCTCGGCTTTGACAACGTGCCTGCCTACCGGATGCTGCGGGAGCGCACCGGGTTCGAGAAGGTCTATTTTGACAACGACGCCAACTGCGCGGCGCTGGGCGAAGCGGTCGCAGGCTGCGGCAGAGGCGTAAAGGATTTTGTCATGATCACCCTCGGCACCGGCGTCGGCAGCGGCATCATCGCCAACGGAAAGCTGGTCACCGGCGTCAACTATGCCGCCGGAGAAATGGGCCACACCGTTATCGAGTTCGGCGGCGTGCAGTGCAACTGCGGCAGACGCGGCTGCTGGGAACAGTATTCCTCCGCCACCGCAGTCGTACGGCAGACGAAGGACGCTATGCGCCTGCATCCGGATTCCTTAATGTGGGATCTTGTGAACAACGACTTCAGCGCCGTCACCGGCCGTACGGCGTTTGACGCGGCAAGAAAAGGCGACGCCGCCGCACAGGCAGTGGTCGACAAATACGAAGCGTATCTCGCCTGCGGTATCAGCAACATCGTCAACATCTTCCAGCCCGATATGCTGGCTGTCGGCGGCGGCATCGGCAACGAAAAGGAATACCTGCTTGCCCCCGTGCGTAAGATCCTGTACAGCGAGCGGTACTCCATCCACGCAAAAAAGCAGACGCAGCTGGTCGCGGCGACCCTCGGAAACGACGCCGGCGTGATCGGCGCCGCGCTGCTGGATGAATAATCCGCACCCGATCATTTTGAACGAAAGGACGCCTGCCTGCTTTTTTGCGCGCAGGCGATATTGAATACCATGGAACAGATACTGACATTCTGCAGCCGGATGAAAAACGAACCCATCGACGTTTTTCCCGACGCGCCGATGAGCGAGCACTGCACCTTCCGGATCGGCGGCAGCGCGGACGTTTTGTGCGTCCCGCATACGGAGGCGGCGCTCGCGTTTGCACTGGCGCAGGCAAAAGAACTGGGTCTTCCGGTCACGATCCTCGGCAACGGATCGAACGTTCTGATCTCAGACGACGGGATCCGCGGCGTCGTGATCAAGCTGATGGGTGGCCTTACCGCTCTTGAGATGCGCCCGGACGGCAGGATCTGGTGTGAAGCCGGCGTACCGCTCAAGCGTCTTTGTACGTTCGCGCTTGAAAACGACCTGACCGGGCTTGAATTTGCTTACGGTATTCCGGGTTCCGTCGGCGGCGCCGTATATATGAACGCCGGCGCGTACGGCGGAGAGATCAAGGACGTGCTGCAGGCGGTCCGGCTGCTGGATATCGCCGACGGAAGGATCTTTGAAAAGCCCGCATCCGAGCTGAAAATGGCGTACCGCAACACCCCCTTTACCGACAAAAAACATGTGATCATCGGCGCGTATTTTTCACTGAAAACCGGGGACCGCAATGCGATCCGGGAAAAGATGGAAGAGCTGCTGGGCAGGCGCAAGGCGTCGCAGCCGCTCAATTATCCTTCTGCAGGCTCGACCTTCAAGCGCCCCGCGGGGGCGTACGCCGCCGCGCTGATCGACGGCTGCGGGCTCAAGGGCTTCGGAGTAGGCGGCGCCAAAGTCAGTGAAAAACACGCCGGGTTCGTGATCAACGCCGGCGGCGCGACCTGCAGGGACGTACGCGAACTGATGGCGGAAATAAAGCGCATCGTTTATGAAAAAGAGGGCTTTGTTCTGGAGCCTGAAGTCGAACTGATCGGGGAGGACTGAACATGTCCTTTTCTTCGGACGTTAAACAGGAGCTGCTCGGTACGGCGCTCAATCCCTGCTGCGAACCGTTGTTCAGCGCCGCGCTCATTATGTTCGGCAGGGAGTATACCGGCCAGCGGCTTTCGATGCTGACGGAAACGCCTGCCATTGCCGACGCCTACGTTTCGGCAGTGCAGCTGCTCAGCGGCAAAACGCCGTCCGTTATGCAGAGCGAATGCGGCAACTGCAAGGTAGAGGTGGACGACGCAGGGCTGATCGACGCCCTGACGGCGGAGATCAGAAGCCTATCGGTCTATCAGGTGCGGGACAACGACGACGCGGGTCTCTCCCCTTGCTGTATCTCAAGTTTCGTGCGCGGGGCATTTTTGGTTTGCGGGACCGTCACGGACCCCAACAAAGAATACCATCTGGAGTTCTCGTGCTCTGCCGCCAGCCGCACGGCGGTCCTTGCGCATTTTCTGGCAAGGCTCGGCGTACACGTCAAAACGACGAAGCGCAGCGGCGTGAACATCCTGTACTTAAAAAGCAGCGAAGAGATCGAGGACCTGCTGACAGAGATGGGCGCGAGCGAACAGGCGATGATGATGATGGGCGCAAAGGTATACAAGGATATCCGCAACACCGTCAACCGCCGCGTCAATTTTGAAAATGCGAACATCGCCCGCTCCATGAACGCCGCAACAAAGCAGTTCGCTGCCATTGAAACGATCATGAAGACCGGCGGGCTCGAGTCCCTGTCCCCGGAGCTGCGGGAGTGCGCGCGGCTCCGGTACGAAAACATCGAAATGACCGCCGCCGAGATCGCAAAGGCGCTGCCGGACGGGATCTCCGTTTCGGGGGTCAACCACCGGATGAAGCGGATCATGCGCATCGCGGAAGACCGCGCGGCGCGTACCGGCGGGCAGGCGGATGCGGAAGAATAACGAAACGGAGAAGCGTAATGTTTATCGACGATACTTTTTTTATAAATGCGGATCAGTGCGCGGAGCGCGACGAGCGGGTCCGGGAGGTTCTGTCCTTTCTGGACGGCGAGGGGATCCCCTACCGGGGGCTCTGCCATGACGAAGCGGCGACCATCGAGCTTTGCGAAGGGATCGAAACGGCGCTCGGCGCCGAGATCGTAAAGAACCTGTTCCTTGCGAACCAGCAGAAAACGGCCTTTTATCTTTTGATCATGCCCGGGCGCAAGCCGTTCAAGACAAAATACCTTTCCAAGCAGATCGGCTCTGCGCGGCTGTCCTTCGGCGATCCCGAAAACATGCGCCGCCTTCTGAACGTGACGCCCGGCTCCGCAAGCATCTTTTCTCTGCTGTTCGATACCGGGCGGCAGGTGCGCCTGCTGATCGACAGGGAGATAAAAGAACTGCCGGAAATCGGTTTCCATCCATGCAAAAATACAGCGACCGTCCGCCTCAAAACAGAGGACGTCCTTATCCGGTTCCTGAAAGCGGCCGGCAGAGACGCAACCTTTGTGGACCTGCCGCGGGAGTGATCCGTTCTATGATAAAGCCGCCGGGAAAAGCGCGTTTTTCCCGGCGGCATTCCATATTCTGATTTGTCAATACAGGCAGACGGTCAGGTCCTCCACCGGCCCTCTGGCGGCGCGCACCGCGATCTTCAGGTAATCGGTGCAAATGTCAACGGGGATGATCTTCCGGTTCCCGACCGTCGTACCGGACAAAACGGAGCGTGCATTCGGACCGTCCTCGGTATAGACGTAAAACAGCTCCACCCGCTGGCCCTTTGCGATATCCTCCTGCAGCTCGATATAGTGCAGGTCCGTTTTTTCCGGCAGGCGCAGGATGATCTCCGGCTGCGTGGGAGAAAGGTGTTCCACGGTGACCGCGGCGTTTTCGGCAAGGTCTTTCCCGAAAGCCGCACGCAGCTTTTCGCCCAGCTCGTGCAGACGTTTAACGTCCCGCCCGTCAAAAAGCCCCTCGTTCGTGGGCGGCACGTTCAGGTTGAAGGTGGTGTTGCCGCCGACGGTGCGCAGGTAGGTATCAAATAAACGGTCCAGCGAATGGGGTTCCTCATCCGGATGCCAGAACCAGCCGGGGCGGATGGACATATCCGTTTCCGCGGGCGAAAAGACCAGCCCTTCGGAATACCAGTTCGCGCTCATGGCGCCAAGTTCCGCGTCGTAGTTATAGATCCCCTTCAGGGCTCCCTGCATGGGCCCGCGGCCGGTCTGGATCTCCTTGTTGAAAAAGCAGAGCTCATGGGGCACCACGCTCCACTGGGCGTTGCCGGTGGAGCCGCTTTCGTTGCCGCACCAGCGCACCTCGCCCGCGTCGTTGAAAAAGGTCGCCTTCGGCTGGTATTTGCGGATCAGATCGATATACCCTTCGAAGTCATAGACCTGCTTTTTCCCGTTTTCTCCTTCGCCGCAGGCGCCGTCGAACCAGACGTGGAAGATCTCGCCGTAGTTCGTGAGCAGCTCCGTAAGCTGGTTTTTATAAAACTCGTTGTACGCCGGCGTGCCGTACGTTTTTTCGTGCCGGTCCCACGGGGAGAGATAAAAGCCGAATTTCAGCCCGAATTTCCGGCAGGCGTCGGCTGCCTCGCGCACGACGTCGCCTTTCCCGTTTTTATAGGGGGAATTCTTCATGCAGTGTTCCGTGTAAGCGGACTGCCACAGACAGAAACCGTCGTGGTGCTTTGCTGTCAGCACCATACCTGCAGCGCCTGCGTCTTTGATCGCTCTCGCCCACTGCTCACAGTCAAGCGCCGTAGGGTTAAAAACGGCGGGATCCTCTTTTCCGGTGCCCCATTCAAGCCCCGTAAAGGTATTCGGTGAAAAATGGACGAACACGTAAAAGGACGTTTCCCTGAGCAGCCGAAGCTGGTTGGGATTGGGCCGCACGTTTGCCGTCTGTTCAAGAAAAGCTTCCATCGTCATCGCCGGGCTCCTCCCTTACTTGGTAATGAACCGGATCCATTTGACCATCAGGCCGAACCAACCGTCAGCCGTCGGGGTATTTTCGGCAAGCCCCAGCCCGTGGCACCCCTCCGGGAAGACGTGGAGCTCGCAGGAGACGCCCTGCCTGTGCAGCGCGCCCGCCAGCATCAGGGCGTTTTCGACCGGCACAAGGTTGTCGGTCGCCGTGTGCCAGATAAAGAAAGGCGGCGCGTCGGGGCGCACGATATTCTGCGCGGAAAGAGACGCTGCCAGACCGGCGTTGACGGGCTCGCCCACGGTATGCTCCGGCATGGTCGGCGTGACCGCCTCGCCGACAAGGGTGGTCACCGCGTAACAGGGCGCGGCAAAATCCGGGCGGCTCGATACTTTGTCGATCCCGTCGCCGTCGGCGATCCCTTCATCGAACCGCAGCGCCGCCATGCAGGTCAGATGCCCGCCGGCGCTGAAGCCCATGATGCCGATCTTGCGCGGGTGGATCCCGTAGGCAGCGGCGTTTGCCCGGAGCGTACGGATCGCCCGTTTTGCGTCCAGCTCCATGCACGGATGCAGGTACGGGTTCACGCGGTAGTGCAGCATAGCGGCATGGACGCCGTTTTCGTTGAGTTTGCGGCAGATATCCTCGCCCTCATAGGTATCGCACAGTACGCTGTACCCGCCGCCGGGACATACGAGCATACAGGGGGCGTTCGGCGCATCCTGCAGAAAGAACGGACGGATATACGGCTCCTCCTGCCCGACGGCAGGATCGAACAGCGGCGTTTTTCCCTCTTCCCAGAGTCTGATTTTATTCTGATCCATGGGACATCCCTCTTTTTTCATTTTTTTCGTTTCGATTGTAGCACAACGGCCAAAGATAGGCAACGGTTTTTTGCCTGAAAGTGAAAAAATCCCGTTTTTCTCTTGCGCTGACAAAAAAATGTGCTATACTGAAAGTATCAAATAAAAAAGGAGTTTTTCAGATGACAGAGACATTGACTGAACCGGCGGTGGCAACGCTGTCCGCCCCGATGATCCTCTACGTATTTACGCTGGTGCTCGGAGTTGCGGCGCTCGTCGTATTCCTGATGAAGCGCGTCAAGGGCTGCAACGCAAAGGCCGCGATCGCAAAATCCTGGGTCAGCGTGTGCTTTATGCTGACAGGCTTTTCGGCATTGGCAGTCAAGGGTTTTTCGGCGTTTCAGACGCTGATCTGCGCCGGGCTGCTGTTCGGCCTTTTGGGCGATATCTGGCTGGACCTGAAATTCTGCTATCCCCGCGATAACGATACCTTCACGAAGCAGGGGTTCCTGAGCTTCGGGATCGGGCACGTCTTTTTCTGCGCGGCTGTCATTGCAGGCGTTGCCGGCGGCTTCAAGGCCGTTTCGATCCTGCCGGCGCTGGGCGTTGCGGTGGTGGCGGCGCTGGTGGTCTGGTTCGGCGAAAAAGCGATGGGGCTGCATTACGGCAAATATAAGCTGATCTCCACCGTTTACGGCGGCGTGCTGTTCTTTATGGCGGCGTTCGCGTTCTTTTGCGCCGTATTCTCCGGCTTTGCCCCAAACCGGCACCTGATCGTTATGGCGATCGGCGGCGTGTTCTTCATCATCTCCGACCTGATCCTTTCCGGCACCTACTTCGGCAAGGACAAAAACCGCCCGGTGGATATCATCGTAAACCACGTGACCTATTACATTGCTCAGTTCATCATTGCCTCCGCCGTACTTTTTATGGCGGCTGAAACAGTATAAGCATCAAAGGCAATCACCCAACAGGGCGGCGCCGCCCTGTTTTTTTGTGCGCCGGATCCGTAAATGAAGAGAAGCCGATCTTTTCAGCGTATGCTTTTCTTGTACGGCGGACTGAAATATCTTACAAATTTAACAGTCATTTTTTGTCCTATTTTGTATAATGGTGAAAAAATGCTGAAAACACGTTAAAATTCTATTGTATTTGTACAGAAAAATAATATAATAGAAACAGTTTTTTTATTCTGTATCGGAGGTTTTCAGTATGTTGAAGGTTGTCAAGTTCGGCGGCAGTTCGCTGGCAAGCGCCGGGCAGTTCAAAAAGGTGGCGGATATCATCAAAAGCGATCCCAACCGGCGCTATGTGGTCGCTTCCGCGCCCGGCAAACGGAACTCCCACGATGAAAAGGTGACGGACCTGCTTCTGCAGTGCTTCCGTATCCGTAAGGAACGGCGCGACATTACCCCCACTTTTGAAAAGATCAAAAGCCGTTATCAGGAGATCATCCGGGATCTGGATCTCGATTTTTCACTGGACGCGGATTTCGACTCCATCAAGACCGCAATCGAGCACCACGCCAGCTCCGATTACGTGGCGAGCCGCGGCGAATACCTGAACGCAAAGCTTTTGGCAGTCTATCTCGACCTGCCGTTTATCGACGCGGAGGACTGCGTGTTTTTCAACGAGCGCGGCGTGCTTGACATGGAAAAGACCTGCAGAAGGATATCCTCCCTGCTCTCGATCCACGAATACGCGGTGTTCCCGGGCTTTTACGGCGTATCGCCCGACGGTTCCATCAAAACCTTCTCCCGCGGCGGCTCCGACATCACCGGCTCCATCGTCGCGGCGGCGGTGGGCGCCGACCTGTATGAAAACTGGACCGACGTTTCCGGCATGCTCATGGCGGATCCGCGGATCGTAGAAAACCCGCGCCCCAT
The DNA here is from genome assembly GCA_017430145.1 of Clostridia bacterium. Classification (GTDB taxonomy): domain Bacteria; phylum Bacillota; class Clostridia; order Oscillospirales; family Acutalibacteraceae; genus RUG806. The sequence continues at coordinate 14,455 of JAFRNP010000139.1, read as the reverse complement.
CGAGGAGATTACCTACCGGGAGCTCCGGGAGCTCTCTTACATGGGCGCAAGCGTCATGCACGAGGAGGCGATCTTCCCGGTGCGAAAGGCGCTGATCCCCATCAATATCCGCAATACAAACGATCCCGCAGCCCCGGGCACCATGATCGTCAACAAGGCGAAGAGCAATTCGGTGGACACCGTGATCACTGGTATCGCCGGCAAAAAGGGCATCACGGCGCTGCACGTGGAAAAGGAAATGATGAACTCCGAGGTCGGCTTCGGCAGAAAGGTTTTGTCCGTCCTCGAAAACTACAACGTCCCCTTTGAGCATCTGCCCTCCGGCATCGACACCATGAGCGTGCTGGTCACGAACAAATCCATTGAAGAGTTCAAGGGCGCCATCACCGCCGATATGGTCAAGGCCGTAAACCCCGATTCCATCACGCTGGTGGAAAATCTGGCGCTGATCGCAGTGGTCGGACGCGGCATGGTCAACACCGAGGGCGTTGCCGCCCGCACCTTTACCGCGCTTGCAGAAGCTAACGTCAACATCCGCATGATCGACCAGGGTTCCAGCGAGCTGAACATCATCATCGCCGTAGAGGAAAAGAACCTGAACCGGGCGATCGAAGCGATCTACAACGAATTCGCGCAGTAAGGAGCAGACAAGTGGACGTACCTATCAAAAAGCTGGACCCCCGCGCCGTTATCCCGCAATTCGGCTCCCCTGCCGCCGCGGGCGCGGATCTGTACGCCGTGGCGGATGCGCCCGTGGAGATCCCTGCCGGGGAGACCGTTCTGATCCATACGGGGCTGAGCCTGGCGATCCCGGGCGGCTTTGCCGGACTGATTTTTGCCCGCAGCTCCCTCGGCGCAAAACGTCACCTTGCGCCCGCGAACAAGGTGGGCGTCATCGACAGCGACTACCGGGGAGAAGTCATGGTGGCGCTGCACAACCACGGAAAGACGCCCCAGACGGTGGAACCGGGCGAAAGGATCGCCCAGCTTCTGATCATGCCTGTGATGCAGGCGGCGTTTATTGAAAGCAACACGCTGAACGATACTATTCGCGGCGAAGGGGGCTTCGGCTCCACGGGAAGGACCTGACGGGATCATGGGAAACAAACAGACTTCCGCGCTGCAAAAAAACGGCGCCGGATATGCAGTAAAGCTGCTGGGCATTTTATGTCCGCTGGTCTATTTCGCAAGCTATCTGACAAGAAAAGACTATTCCATCGTCATGCAGGCGATCATAGAAAGCGAAGGGCTGCTCAAGGCGCAGGCGGGGCAGGTGGAATCGCTTGCCGTGATCTCCTACGGCGCGGGACAGATCATCAGCGGTTTTCTCGGAGACCGGTTCAAGCCCCAGCGGCTGATCATGTGCGGGCTTTCGGTCACGATCCTTTGCAACGTCCTGCTTCCCTTCACACCGGCGGGCGTGCGCGTAGCGGTCTGGTTCGTCAACGGCTTTGCGCAGAGCATGCTCTGGCCGCCGCTGGTGCGCATCATGGCCGCCACGATGAACGAAAAGCAGTATACGACGACCGCCGCAAATACGAACGTGGCGGGACTGAGCGGAACGATCTTTATATACCTCAGCTCCTCGCTGATCTGGCTGCGGCTTACGGACACGGCCCTTACCTGGCAGCTCACGTTTCTGACCTCCGCAGGACTTACCGTTCTGATCCTGATTTTGTGGATCGTCGGCTGCGGAAAACTCGAAAAAACGGGCGCGCTGCACTTTGAACACGTTAAGAAAAAATCGGAAAAGCAGCCCGACGGCGTCCAAAAGCTCTCCGGAAAACTGCTGCTCGGCTCCGGCTTTATCTTTATCGCGCTGTCGATCATCTCACAGGGCGCGCTCAGAGACGGCATCACGGACTGGGTGCCGACCTTCATCAGCGAGACCTTTTCCCAGTCCAGCGACAAGGCGATCCTTAAATCCGTTGTGCTGCCGGTGATCGGCGTCATCAGTATGAAGATCGTGGGCGTGGCCTCCAACAAATGGGTCAGAAACGAGGTCTCCGGCGCAGGTTTTACCTTTTTGGGCGCGACCGCGCTGTGCGCAGGGCTGTTCATATTTTACGCGCACAATGAATACGTGACCCTCGGCACCGCAGCGGTGATCGTGGGCGCGATGCATGCGATCAATTTCTTTTTGATCTGCGTGGTGCCCGCCCGCTTTGAAAAATACGGGATCGTTTCCACCATGTCCGGCATCATCAACTCCCTGACCTACGTGGGCGCTTCCGCAGGCGTATATCTTTTCGGGAAGATCGCGGACAGCAAAACGCTCGGCTGGAACGCCGTGCTCATCTCGTGGATCGTGATCGCTGCTTTCGGCACCGTCATGTGCCTGATCGCAGCCAAACCGTGGAATAAGTTTAAAGAGTGATCTCTTTCTTTTGTATGCGCCCCGCCGCCAAGGTGGGGCTGTACATTTCAGGGACGACTGCGCAAGGCTTTCCGCCGACGGCGCAGCGAAAAGGAGGCAGCAGATGTATAACCTCGGCTTCGATATCGGCGGCACCAAGTGCGCCGTAATTTTGGGCAATGTGACCGACAGTTGTGAGATCGGCGATATCATCGTCGAAAAACGCGTGTTCCCGACAGACAGTGCACGCGGGCCGTACGCCGTGACCGACGAGCTGTTTGCGACCGCCGAGGCCATACTCGACGGACGCTCTCTGACGGCAAAGGACGTAAGCGCCATCGGGATCAGCTGCGGCGGCCCGCTGGACGCGAAAAAAGGGCTGATCCAGTCCCCGCCGAACCTGCCGGGCTGGGACGATATCCCCATCGTGGAGATGACCGAACGGCGTTTCGGCGTCAGAACGGTCCTGCAAAACGACGCCAACGCCTGCGCCGTTGCGGAATGGCGTTTCGGTGCGGGACGGGGAAAGAGAAACATGATTTTTCTGACCTTCGGCACCGGCATGGGCGCCGGCCTGATCCTGGATGGAAAGCTCTATTCGGGCACGAACGACCTTGCCGGCGAGGTTGGGCATATGCGTCTTGCCGAAGACGGGCCGGAGGGCTACGGCAAGCGCGGCTCTTTTGAAGGCTTCTGTTCCGGCGGCGGGATCGCAAGGCTCGGTGAAAGGATGCTTTTGCAGGCGAAGGAAAACGGCGTTCCCACTGCGCTGGAAAAAGAAGAAAAGCTGACCGCAAAGACCATTGCGCTGACGGCAAAGGCGGGCGACGCCGTTGCAAAAGCGGTTTACAACGAAAGCGCAAGGCGGCTCGGACAGGGGCTCAGTTTACTGATCGACCTGCTCAATCCCGAAGCGATCGTGATCGGCAGCATCTACGCCCGGGATACGGCGCTGTTCCGCGACACGGTGCTTGACGTCATTAAAAAAGAAACGCTGCCGCTTGCGGGCAACGCCTGTGAGATCCTGCCGGCGGCGCTGTCGGAAAACATCGGCGATATCGCCGCGCTGTCGCTTGTGATGGGAGGAAACGTATGAAAACCGAGAAAGAGATCTACGATACGCTTTTTGATACGTATCCGGCGTTGGAAGGCTGCCGCGCCGGGATCGAAGCGGCCGCCGCGCTGCTCAGACGCTGTTATGAAAACGGCGGCACGGTATACTGCTGCGGCAACGGCGGTTCCGCGGCGGACAGCGAACATATCGTGGGCGAGCTGATGAAGGGGTTCAACCTCCGGCGTCCGCTTTCAGACGAAGTAAAAGAAAAGTTCGGCAAGGTCGAAGGCGGCGATGCGATCGCGCAGAAGCTGCAGGGCGCCCTTCGCGCCGTGTCGCTGGTAAGCCAGACGGGGCTGATTTCCGCCTTTGCAAACGACGTTGACGCCTCCCTGGTTTTCGCCCAGCAGGTATACGCGTATGCAAAGGACCCCAACGACTTGCTGATCGCCCTTACCACCTCCGGCAACTCAAAAAACGTCGTCAACGCGGCAAAAACGGCGAAAGCGGTCGGCATCCAGACGCTGGCGATCACAGGCGGCGACGGCGGTGAGATCAAAAAGTATGCCGACGTCTCCATCGTGCTTCCTGCCCACACGCCGTTTGAAGTGCAGGAATACACGCTCCCGGTCTATCACGCCCTGTGCGCGGGGCTGGAGGCGGCGTTTTTTGACGCCTGAGTCCCCTTTCAGGTTTCCGGCAAACGGCATAAAAAAAGAAGATTTATCTCTTGACAAACCCGGGTTTGTACGCTATAATGAATTGCGTTGCGAAACAACGCAGCGCGATGATCTGGTGGGTATGGCGCAGTTGGTTAGCGCGTCAGGTTGTGGCCCTGAAGGCCGTCGGTTCGAATCCGACTATCCACCCCAATCGATTTATCGCAAGATCCTCGTGATTTTGCGATAATTTTTTAGAAAAAACAGTCCGCAGATCTGCGTCGTGACCGATATTCGATATTGGGATGTAGCCAAGCGGTAAGGCAACGGACTTTGACTCCGTCATGCGTGGGTCCGAATCCCGCCATCCCAGCCAGAAAATCACGGTGATTTGGATACAAATCACCGTGATTTTCAATGAAGTCGCCCCTTGCGGGGCTAATGAAGGAATGAAGACGCTTCGCTAATGAAGTCGCTCCTGCGGAGCTAATTACTTGAGGGGCGACTTCGCTTCATTAGGCGCAGTTTACTGCGCCGTCTTCATTAACGAGCGAAGCGAGTGACTTCATTAGGGCGCAGCCCGTCTTCATTAAACAAAAACTCTCATTTTTCATTTCTCATCAGCGCTTGATTTTTGCACTGATTTTTGTTAATATGGAACCGAAGAGGTGAACACGCATGCGCAATGACGAGCTTTCAAATCAATCTCTCAATTTTGCTGTTTCCATCATCAACCTTGTAAAAGAACTGAAAGCGAAACATGAGTCAGTTATATCCAACCAAATAGGACGTTCCGGTACGTCAATCGGCGCAAATATCCGTGAAGCGCAATACGCACATGGTACGGCGGACTTTATCGCAAAGCTCCAGATCGCGTTGAAAGAAGCGAATGAAACGGGTTATTGGTTGGAATTGCTTTATAGAACCGGTTATATTACAGAACCATCATATAAATTGCTGGATTCTGCCTGTACAAGCATTCGCGTAATGTTGATTTCTTCCATCAAAACGGCAAAGGATCGCCAAATAAAGGAATAGAGATATATCGTTATGAAGGATATAATCGAAAAATATATGAGGATAAAAAAAATCACAACCAAACATATGATAATGAGTTGATCATGATCGTTTTACAGGGGCAATCCGTTTTTCCCGCTCTGAAAAAATAAATCCGCCGCAAAATCCGATCAAAAAACCTCTCTTCTGCCGATGCAGAAAGAGAGGCTTTTTGTATTACGAAACAATATGCGGGCACGAACGAACGGACTGACGACTATTTACCGGTCGCGGATACGATGGTCCCGTCCGCCGCAACTTGCACCGTCACCACGTAGGTATACCCCGGCGCATTGCCGTCCCAGTCGCAGGGCGTAGTGAAGGTGATGGTGGTGGTCCCCTCTTTTTTACCCTCAAAACCTGCCGACAGGACCCCTGCCGCCTGGCTTCTCAGGGCAGCTTTGTCGGAGAGCGTGAATTTTCTGTTGATGGAGTAGTCGATGATGGAGTCGTCGCCGAATTCGTTTTTCCACTCGCAGCCGGTGCTCTTGTTGGTACCGAGCTTTACGGTCAGCTCCGTACCTTCCCAGGACAGATCGCGATAGGTCTTCAGGTCTTCGGCGGAAAGGCTGCCGCCTCCCCCGCAGGAAGCCAGAAAAAGGCTGAGGACGATCGACGTTAAAACGAGCAACGCTTTCACTGACTTACCGATTGTTTTTGCATTTGACATGAACCGTTCCCTCCTTGTATTTTTTTTGGGCATATACAGTATACACCATTTCTTTCTGCCTTGCAACAAGGAAACGGAAGTTTTTCCATAATAATACTATATATATAAATTAAAAAGATTCTCGCGTGAAAAAGAAGAATCTGACGTGAAATTCTTGATTTTTAGCTCACGATATGGTATGATGAATCGATATTGAATACACCTGCCGGCAGCGGTCTTTCCGCCTGCGGCGGCGTATAAAAGGAGTGACAGTTTTGAAAAAATACGCAATCGCTTCCGTAACCAGCATGGGCCTCAGGATCACGCCGCCCGACCGTATGGCGGTACAGAACAGCAACCTGTTTTACCTGCAGGCGACCTCCGCCGAGAGCAATGTCCTGAACGTGGCGTCCAGCCTCGGGAACGAATGCCTTGTTCTGACGAAGTTCGTGGAGGGCTCGCCGATGGCGGACTTCATCAAGCGGCAGCTTCGGGCGCGCAACATCCGCTTTGAGGGGAAAGACGTTCCCCAGGGCGGTCCCTGGGGCTACCGGCACCAGTTCAACATCGCGGATTCCGGCTTCGGGCTGCGTGCGCCGCGCGTCTGGAACGACCGCTCAGGCGAGGTCGGCAGAACGCTTTGTGCCGACGATTTCGACCTTGACCGTATCTTCGGGCAGGAAGGCGTCTGTATCTTCCATCTCTCCGGCCTGATCGCCGCCATGAGCGAAGAGACGACCCGGTGCTGCCTGGAGATCGCGAAAGCCGCCAAAAAATACGGGACGCTGGTCAGCTTTGACCTCAACTACCGGGCGACCTTCTGGAAGGGCCGCGAGGAGGAGCTGCGCAAGGCTTTCCATGAGATCGCCTCCGTCGCCGACATTCTGGTCGGCAACGAAGAGGACTTCCAGCTCTGCCTGGGCTTCCCGGGGCCGGAGGCCGGCGGCAAAGAGCTTGCATCAAAAATCGAACGTTTTCAGGCCATGATCGACCAGGTCCGGGAGAAATATCCGCAGGCGCGCGCCTACGCGACGACGCTGAGGCAGGTGGTCTCCGCCAACGAGCACCTCTGGGGCGCGATCCTGTGGGCGGACGGCAGCTGGTACATTGAAGAGCCGAGGCCCATTCAGGTCATGGACCGGATCGGCGGCGGCGACGGTTTTTCCGGCGGCCTGCTCTACGGCGTCCTTAAAGACTGGTCCCCCGATAAATGGCTGCAGTTCGGCTGGGCCACCGGCGCACTGGCGGCCAGCAGTCTCAACGACTACGCGGAACCCGCGGACGAAAAACAGGTCTGGGACATCTACAAGGGCAACGCCCGTGTACAAAGATAAAAGGAGACAGAAAAAAATGAAAAAAGCGGATATCGGCCTGATCGGCCTCGCCGTTATGGGCGAGAACCTCGTGATGAATATGGAGTCCAAGGGCTTCACCGTGGCGGTCTTCAACCGCACCACTTCCAAGGTGGATGATTTTGTCAACGGCCGCGCCAGCGGCAAAAATATCATCGGCTGCCACAGCCTGGAAGAGCTGATAGAGAATCTGGAGAAACCGCGCAAGGTCTTTATGATGATCAAGGCCGGCGCCTCGGTGGACGCGATGATCGACCGGCTGCTGCCCTTGCTGGAGGACGGCGACATCATCATTGACGGCGGCAACTCCCACTTCCCCGACACCATGCGCAGGACCGCCTACGTTGAGTCCAAAGGCAAGCTCTACGTCGGCACCGGCGTCTCCGGCGGCGAAGAGGGCGCCTTAAAGGGGCCCAGCATGATGCCCGGCGGCTCCCCCGCCGCGTGGCCGTACGTCAAACCCATCTTTCAGGGGATCTGCGCAAAGGCCGATAACGGCGAGCCCTGCTGCGACTGGGTGGGCGAAAACGGCGCGGGCCACTTTGTCAAGATGGTCCACAACGGCATCGAATACGGCGATATGCAGCTGATCTGCGAGGCCTACCAGCTGATGCGCGACCTGCTGGGCATGACGTACGAGGAGATGCACGAGACCTTTAAGCAGTGGAACGAGACCGAACTTGACAGCTATCTGATCGAGATCACCCGCGACATTCTGGCGTACAAGGATACGGATGGCGCGCCGCTGGCGGAGAAAATCCTTGACACCGCCGGACAGAAAGGTACCGGCAAGTGGACCGGCATTGCGGCGCTGGACGAGGGCGTGCCGCTGACGCTGATCGGCGAAGCGGTCTTTTCAAGGTGCCTGTCCGCCATGAAGGAAGAGCGCGTGGAGGCCGCCGCGATCTTTGACAGAAAGATCCCCGCCTTCGAGGGCGACAAGGCGGAGATGGTCGAAGCCATCCGGCAGGCGCTGTTCGCCTCCAAAATCATCTCCTACGCGCAGGGGTACACCCTGATGCGCACCGCTGCCGCACACTACGGCTGGAACCTCAACTACGGCGGGATCGCGCTGATGTGGCGCGGCGGCTGCATCATCCGTTCGGTCTTCCTCGGAAAGATCAAAGAGGCTTACGAGGCCGATCCGGAACTCAAAAACCTGATCCTTGCCCCCTATTTCAAAGAGACCATCGAAAAGCTGGTCCCGGCGTGGCGCAAGGTCGCCGCAGCGGCGGTGCAGTACGGCGTGCCGGCGCCTGCCATGACCTCTGCCCTCAGCTACTTTGACGGCTATACCACCGCGCGTCTGCCCGCGAACCTCCTGCAGGCCCAGCGCGACTACTTCGGCGCACACACCTATGAGAGAGTGGACGCGCCGAGAGGCGAGTTTTTCCATACCAACTGGACCGGCCACGGCGGCAATACCGCGGCGACCACGTACAATGCATAATATCCGGCTGATCGCGCTGGACCTGGACGGCACGCTGCTCGACGCCGACAAACGGCTGCCGGAAGAAAACCGGGCTGCGCTTGCCCGGGCGGCAGCGGAAGGGCTCGTGATCGTCCCCGCCACCGGCCGCTTCTATCGCGGCATGCCGCAGAATATCCGGGAACTCCCCTTTGTGCGCTACGTCATTTCGGTCAACGGCGCCGAGGTGTTCGACGCCGCCCGGCAGGAGACCGTTTTTGCGTCTGAGATCCCTTGGCAGCAGGCGGTATCCGTCATGGAGACGCTGGACGGGCTGCCGGTGATCTACGACTGTTATCAGGACGGCTGGGGCTGGATGACGCAGGCGTTCTACGACTGTGCCGACCGGTACGCCGCAAACGTCCACAGCCTGGATATGATCCGCAATCTTCGCACGCCCGTGCCGGAACTGAAGGCCTGCCTGCGGGAACGGGCGCGCGGCGTCCAGAAGATCCAGGTTTTTTTCCGGGATATGGAGAAACGCGCCGAAATGCTAAAAGCGTTCCCTGCGGCGTTCCCCGATCTCGTCGTGACGTCCTCGATCGTCAACAATATCGAATTCAACAGCCCGGGCGCCACCAAGGGCGCCGCGCTGAAAAAACTGGCGGACCATCTGAAGATCCCCGTCTCCGAAACCATGGCGTTCGGCGACGATCATAACGACGTCACGATGCTTGCCGCCGCCGGGATCGGCGTTGCCATGTCAAACGCGGAGGAGACCGTGAAACGGGCGGCGGACTTTGTAACGGACGCCTGCGGCGACTGCGGCGTTGCGCACGCGATGAAACATTTTCTGTGGGAGAATGAACCATGAATGATATCTATCGAATTGCCCGGACGGACACCGGCCTGACGCCGGAAGAGATCAAAGCCGCGCTGCTTGCCTCACTGGAAGGGCGTTCTTTGAAAAAAGTGCTGATCCTTCCGCCGGATTTCACCCGTTTCCATTCCAACGCGGGCTACATCACGAACGTATACTACCATACGCTGACGGAAAAGGGCGTCCGGGTGGATATCCTGCCGGCGCTGGGCACCCACGTGCCGGTGACCGAGGCGCAGTGGGACTCCATGTTTGGCGATATTCCCTATGAACGGATGCTCGTCCACAACTGGCGCACGGACGTGGTAAAGCTCGGCGAGATCCCGTCGGACTTTATCTCCGAAATCACCGACGGTCTCTGGACCGAGCCGGTGGCGGCGGAGGTCAACCGGCTGGTCATGGACGAAAGCTACGACCTGATCATCTCCCCGGGACAGGTGGTGCCGCACGAGGTCATCGGCATGGCGAACCACGCGAAGAACCTCTTTGTGGGCGTGGGCGGCAGCCAGATGATCAACCGTTCCCATATGGTCGGCGCGGTCTACGGGATGGAGCGCATGATGGGCAAGGACCACACGCCGGTGCGCAGAATGTTCGATTACGGGATGGAGCACTTCTTAAAAGACCGCCCGATCCTGTTCGTGCTGACGGTCACCACGGCGCCCGGCGGAAAGATCCGCACGCACGGCATCTTTATCGGCGAGGGCAGGGACTGCCTGACGAACGCGGTAAAGCTTGCGCAGCAGAAAAATATCGACTTTGTCGGGCACGGCCTCAAAAAATGCGTGGTCTATCTGGATCCCGCCGAATTCAAGAGCACGTGGCTGGGCAACAAGGCCGTTTACCGCACGAGGATGGCGATGGCGGACGGCGGGGAGCTGATCATTCTCGCCCCGGGCGTGGAACGCTTCGGCGAGGACGACCGGGTGGATAAGCTGATCCGCAAATACGGCTACCGGGGCCGCCTGCACACGCTTGAGGAATTCAAAAAGCCGGAGAACGCGGACCTGCGCGAGAATATGGGCGCGGCGGCGCACCTGATCCACGGCTCCTCGGACGGCAGGTTTTCGATCACCTACGCCGTAAAGAATATCACCCAGGAAGAGATCATGTCCGTCGGCTTCCAAGCGGCGGATTACGACGAAACGGCGAAAAAATACGACCCCGCAAAGCTGACGTACGGATATAACGAGGTGGACGGGGAAGAGATCTATTACATCCCCAACCCCGCCCTCGGGCTCTGGATCAACAAAGAAACGTTTGAAGGATGATCCCCTTTTCAGAAACGGACAAAAAACGGAGATGAACGTCATGCGCAATAAAGTATTGTCCCTTGCGGCAGGTATTGCAGCCGTTGTGGCCTCCGCCCTGTTTTACGGCAGTTTCACCAAATGGATCCCCGCGCTGTACATCCTTTCCGTCGCGCTGTACGCTGCGGCAGCGGGGTGCCTTTCAGCGCGTTTTTCAAAAAACAAGCCACTTTTGCGCGGTACGATCACAGCGGCAGTCTTTGCCGCTGTGTTTTTCGCAGCGACCTTTCTCATCAATAATCTCATTTTCAGAGAGGCGCGCGCTTCGCTTGCCGGCGCGATCATCTGCCTGCTTACGCTTTTGTTTTTCATCGTTTTCTATTGTATGCTGTCGCGCAAAAAAACAAAAAACCGGCTGCTTGCCGCGATTTCCTTTCTGTTGTCGCTCGTCCTGACCGTCTGGGCGATGGCGCCGGTACAGCTTTCCTACTATTACAGGTCCGATTTCAACAAAACGGCGGCGCCTGCAAACGTTGCCGCCCATACCGAAAAGGCGCCTGTCCTGACCGAGAACGCCGATCTCTGCGTTTCACCTGACGGCAGCGACGAAAACGACGGCAGCATTGCGCATCCTTTGGCAAGCGTTGAAAAAGCACGCGATCTGATTCGTGAAATGGACAAGACCGGCAAAAAAGGAGTTACCGTGGCGCTGAAGGCAGGCGAATACAGCGTAAAGCATATCGCGTTTTCAAAGGAAGACAGCGGGACCGAAAACTGTCCCGTCACCTACTGCGCCTACGGCGACGGCGATGTGATCTTAAACGGCGGCGTGACGCTCTCCCCTGCCGGTTTCTCCGCAGTGACCGACCCCGCTGTCCTTGACCGTTTGTCGGACGCCGCTAAGAAAAACGTCGTCTGCACGGACCTTACAAAGCTTGGGCTCACCGCCGACGACTGGGGAAAACTCTATTCCGTGGGCGGGTACTCGACCGCCTCGAACTACGACGGCGACACCACCGGCCCGGTCCCCTGCGTGCTGTACTTCAACGGCGCGCCCATGACGACGGCGCGTTACCCGGACAGCGGGACGCTGAAGGTAATAAGCGTCGTCAGAGAGGGAGAAGGCCTGGAGAGCTCCACAAGCAACCATTCCCAGCGCGAGGACTGGGCGACGCTGCGCAATCCCGAGACCACGGTCTTTACGGTGGACAAAAAAACCGCCGACCGCGTTCACGGCTATGCCTCGCTTGAAAACGTCTGGCTCTGGACGGCGCTGATGTACAACTGGGCGGACGGGACCTCGCCGCTGAAAAGCTTCGATTATGAAGCAAAAACGATGGAACCCGCATACGTCAGCAAATTCGGCGCGGTTCCGGGCGCTGACTACTATATCTTCAACGTGATCGAGGAACTGGACAGCCCCGGCGAGTGGTATCTGGACCGGGAGACCGGGATGCTTTACCTGTATCCGGACGGCAATATGTCGGATGCACAGATCAGCCTGTCCCTTTCCAGCGAAGACCTGATCACGGTCACGGATGCGGGTCATCTGCGTTTTGAGGGGCTCACCGTACGCGGCACACGCGGCGGCGGCTTTGCAGTCACCGGCAACGACGTTATCATCTCCGGCTGCAAGATCACGGATCTGTCCGGCGTCGGCGTTTCCCTTAACGGCTATGACAACGCACTGCTCGAAAGCGAGCTTTCGCACATCGGCGCCTCAGGAGCGGTGATCACCGGCGGCGAACGGGAGTCGCTGACCCCCGGAAACAGCCGCGTGGAAAACTGCCTGTTCCACGACTACTCCGAAGTGGCGCTGACCGCAGGCGGAGGCGTGAACCTCAACGGCGTCGGCAACGTCTGTTCTCACAATGAGTTTTACAATTCCCCGCAGCAGGCGATCTTCTACGGCGGCAACGATATGCTGATCGAGTACAACCTGATGCATGACGTGGCGCTGCTTTCGGACGACTGCAGCGCGGTGTACAGCGGCAGACGCTGGGACTGCGGCGGGAGCATCGTGCGCTATAACGTGATGTATAACCTCGGCGATAAAGACCACCATCCGAACGGCATCTACTGGGACGACGGCATGTCGGGCCAGACTGCCTACGGAAACCTGATCCTGAACTGCAAACAAAACGGTTTTCTGATCGGCGGCGGCAGAGACAACAACGTTTACAACAACGTGCTGATCAACTGTGAAACGCCCGTCAGCTACGATGACCGCGCCCGGGACGGCGCGCTGAACGAGGATTCCTGGTTCAAGCACAGTAAAGAGGGCGCGGATATGCAGCAGCATCTGGAGGAGATGCCCTGGCAGGGGGAAATGTGGCGAAAAGCGTACCCTTACTCCGCAAACTGGTCCCTGGATTATTCCGATACGGAAAGCCCGGATTTTGTTCCGAACCCTGCAAACAGCAAGGTAAGCGGCAATCTGATCGTCCATTACAGGGAAACCTTCGGCCGTGCGGACGAAAGCGTTGAACGGTTTTCCGACATCTCCGGCAACGCGATCTATAAACCGGGAGAGATGAAAAAACTGTTCACCGATCCGAAAAACGGCGATTACACCCTGCGTGACGACGCGCCGGTATATGACGTCATACCGGACTTTGCCCCTCTGCCTCTGGATCAAGTCGGCAGATCCTGACCGCCTGCGGCCGCAGCAAAATAATTGATCTTATCCGGATCAAACAATAAAGGAGAATGACATATGGACGTTTTTCCGGCATGGTTCCTGAATTTTATGATCGCCTTTGTAAACGGGATCCTGACGTTGTTCCATTCCTCCCGCGCAAACAAAAACAGAAAGGAAATAGACCTTACAGGGTACCGCCTGACCTTCTCGGACGATTTTGACGGCGACAGCCTCGATCCTGAAAAATGGGGCGCGCATGAATTTTTCGGCATGCGCAAAGGCGGGTACTGGAGCGCCGGCCAGGCAAGCGTAAAGGACGGCAACCTGATCATCCGTACCGAGTACAAAAAGGACGGCGAGTTCGGCCCTGCCTGGTACACCTGCGGACTCAGTACACAGCACAAATTTGAGCAGACGTACGGCTATTTTGAGTGCCGCTGTATCCTGCCCAAGGGCCAGGGGCTCTGGTCGGCGTTCTGGATGCTCAACGACAACGTCGGCAAGGTCTCAAAAAACGCGATTAAAGGCGCGGAGCTGGATATCATGGAATCGCCGTTCTGGCACCTGAAGGGCAGACGCAACCGGCGGATCACGCAGAACATCCACTTCAGCGGCTACAACCTGCAGACGAGATACCGGAACGTGGGGATCTTCAGACTCGATAACGATCCTTATGAGAATTATAACACCTACGGCCTTCTGTGGACGCCTGAAGGGTACGTATTCTACATCAACAGGCAGGAGGTCGCCCACACCGCGTACGGCGGCGTCTCGACGCAGCCGGAATATCTGATCCTCTCCTGCGAAGTGGACGGCGGCGACGGCCTGCCGACCTACGGCTGGTCGGGGAATATCAAAAAAAACGACAAGGCAACGTTTATTGCGGAGTATAAGGTAGACTACGTAAGGGCATACCAGCTGCCGCAGCAATAACGGAATCGGGAAAAAGGCCGCAGGCGTTATCAGCGTCCGCAGCCCTTTTTTTATGTTTGTCCTTTCTGTTTTGCCGGCTTTAAGGCAACACCGCATAATTCCGGTGTGCGGATTGCGCAGTAGATTTTTTCGTCAGATTGTACAGATTTGACGCCGTCAACCTGGCGGTTGGCAAGGAAAATCTGTGCAGGATGACGGAATAAAGATCAAGCAAGGC
>JAFRNP010000138.1 GCA_017430145.1 Clostridia bacterium | reverse complement strand
GGGTCCTGTCGCAGGCGGGCGCAGGGGAGAACATGCCGGCGCTGCTGCGCGGCGCCGTCGGGGGAGAGATCTTCCCCGTTCACCGGCTGGATACGCCGGCATCGGGGCTTATGGTGTTTGCGAAAACGGCGGCGGCTGCGGCGGCGCTCTCCCGGCAGGTTTCGGCGGGGGATACGGAAAAAGAATACTTCTGCGTTACCCACGGGACGCCTGAAAACGACGGCGGGACGCTGACGGACCTGCTGTTTAAGGACAGCCGGAAGAACAAAAGCTACGTCGTCGCCCGTCCCCGGCGCGGGGTCAAAGAGGCGCGGCTGAGTTACACGCTGCTCGGGGCGACGGCGCGGGAAGGTTCCCCGTATTCGCTTATGCGCATCAAGCTTGACACCGGGCGGACCCATCAGATCCGGGTGCAGTTTGCCTCCCGCCGGATGCCGCTGGCCGGCGACGGCAAATACGGCGCCGCGGACAATTTCCATACGCTGGCGCTCTGGAGCTGCCGGCTGGGGTTTCTGCATCCCGAATCCGGGGAGCCGCTTTCTTTTTTCGTCCCGCCGCCGTCCGAAGCGCCCTGGAACTGGTTCCCGCCGGATGCGTACGCCTTTGCAGAAAACTGAAAAACGCCCGCTGTAAATGCTGACCGGGCGCGGCGCCGGACACGGTTTGCCGCGCCCGTCATTTTTTTGTATCGCGCTTCTTTTTTTGTTGTATTCTGCCGAAAACTGTGATACAATGAAAAAGAAGCAACGCCAACGAAAAAAAACGGTGGGGTGTTTATGGGAAAGATCAATGAATTGCTGAACAGCAAGCTGGTGAAGACCGACGTCGGGGAAGAGACGTACCTGACCTGGAAAGAGACGCTTTCCTACGCTGTGGGGCGCGGCGCGCAGGGCATGAGCACCGGCATGACCAGCTCCAAATACATCAATAACTTTTTGACGGATATCCTGTTCAACAAGCTGGCGGATCCCATGGGCACGGCGTCAAAGATCCGGCTGTGGTGCGGGATCTTTGACGCGATCAACGACCCCGTGATGGGCGTGATCGTGGATAAGACCCGCACGAAAAACGGGCAGATGCGCCCGTACATCCGCATTGCGCCGTTCTTTGTATCGCTGGTGATGATCCTGTTTTTCATCGGCAGCAAAAACGCGCCGCCGCTGTTCAATATCATTTATACCACGGTCCTGTTTGTCGGTCTGGACGTGACCTACACAGCCTTCGATATCCCGATGGGGGCGCTTGCGTTTTCGATCACGCCCAGCGGCATCGAGCGGACCAAGCTTTTCGGGGTCAGCTCCATCGTCCGGTCGGTGCTGGGCGCTTTGCCGCAGGTGTTTGTGGCGGGCGCGGCGCTGCTGCCGTACTTCAAGGACCATACCCCGCAGGCGTACCTGACCTCCGCCATCGTCTCGGCGGTGGGCATTATCGTCCTGACGCGCTTTACCTACCACAACACCACCGAACGTGCGGTGCACCACTCGGAATCCCCGTCGGTGAAGGAATGCTTCCGTCTGCTGTTCTCGAATCGCCCGCTGCTGATGCTGTTTTTCGGCAACTGCCTGTTCGTTCTGTGCAAGGTCGCGGAGCAGGTGTCGTTCTACTTCGTTTCCGACCTGATGTTCACCCGGAAATACAACCTGTTTATCGACGTTATCAAATTCCCCGGTTTCCTGATCGCCGGCATCTTTGTGCCGATGATCACCGAAAAGCTCGGCAAAAAGGCGGACAGCCGCCGGTTCTATCAGCTGTGCTGCCTGGCGGCGATCGGGCTGCACGGGCTGTTTGCCGTTTCCACCTACGGCGGGCTGATGAATAAGCCGGAGGGCACGCCCGTATCGCTGTTTACCGGGATCTTAGTGGTGCTGTTTACCGGCCTTACCGCCGTTCCCATGGAATTCAAGAACCTGATGCAAAAGGAGATGGAGGCGGAGACCGTCGATTATATCGAATGGAAAAAGGGTACCCGCGTGGAGGGCGTGATGCTTTCGATCATGAGCTTTACGGGAAAGATCGAAAACACCTTCTCCTCTTCGCTGGGGCTGTACGTCCTTAAAAAGACCAAGTATATCTCCCATACCGAGGGTTCCCTGGTGCAGAACTTCAACACGAACCTGGCGCTGTTTCTGATGACGACGCTGGTGCCGGCGCTGGGCTATTTGCTGATGCTGGTCCCGATGCACTTCTACAACATCACGGGCGAAAGCCACCGGCAGATGATGGAGGAGATCATGACGCGCCGCGCCGCCGCCGTGGCGGCAGGGGAGAGCGCCCCGCCCGAAGATCCGGCGGGAGGCGCCGTGCTTTTGGAGGACTGACACTGTCTTCCCGGCGTGCCCCAACCTACAAAAGAAAGGAAATCAGCCTATGTTTTGCGGAAAATGCGGAAATGATATCGGCAACGCGCCGTACTGTCCCTATTGCGGGCCCGGCACGGACAAAACCACGCAAAATCAGACGCCGGGCGCGCCCGGCCAGCCCGGCCAACCGGGATATCCGGGGCAGCAGGGCTATCCGGGACAGCCGGGATATCCGGGGCAGCAGGGCTATCCGGGGCAGCAGGGGTATCCGGGGCAGCAGGGCTATCCCGGTCAGCCGGGTTACCCGGGGCAGCCCCCGTATCCGCCGAAAAAACAGGGCAGCGCCGCAAAGATCGTTTTGCCTGTCGTTCTGGGCAGCGTCGTGCTGATCGCGGGCGTTGTGATCGCGGTGATCCTTCTGCGCGGGAGAGGGGAGGAACGGCCTCCTGTTTTGTCCGACGCGCCCGGTGTGACGGCGTTTGACGCCACGTCCCCTGACGCGACGGCGTCGGCGGAAGTTGAAACGCAAAGCCCGGCGGGCGATCTCGGCCCCGCGGCGCCGACGGGGGATAAGTACGTCCCCGGCGCCTACGTGATCTCCGCCACCAAAAACGTGTATCTGCGCGCCGACCACAATAAATCGGCGTCGCCGCTGACAAAGCTTGCCCCCGGAACGCAGTTTACCGTGACCTCCGTCTATGAGGACCCCGCGCCTGCGGATGCGTCCGTCCACTGGTGGGGATACGTGAATTACGGCGGCGTCGTGGGGTGGATCGCGCTGTATTACGCGACCGAGGCCGCCCCCGAACAGCTCACCTCGTCCGTATCGGAGGTCTGGCAGCTGTTAAACGGCTACTGGAACACCGACGACGGCAAAATGTTTATCAGCTTTACGGTGGAAAACGGCAGGCGCACGATGCTGTCCGGCGTATGGTACAGCGAGGGCGACCAGCCCGGCTACGCGGAGGAGAGCGACTGCAAGGGCAGCCTGCGCAGGACCGTGAGCATTCCGCTGCATTACGAGGCGGTCTATAACGAAATGAACCAGTGGCCCGAGTCCTACGAGGACCTGCTTGTGGATCTCAGCGAGGTCGAAAACGGGCGGATCGCCGTAAAGTTCCCGAACGGGAACTGGGTCCCGGTGCAGTACGCGGGCGCCACCATGGACGCCGCGCGCCCGCCGCTAACATAACAAAAGAATGAAAGAAAACTGAAAAAATATAACCCACTATGACACTTTTATCGTTTAAGAGTTGCCATAGTGGTTTTTTTGTTGACGCAATGCAAAAAACTGCCGAATCCGGTTTTCCCGCTTTTCCGGCGCTGTTTTTTTGAAAAATCAATGCAAACGCTTGCAATTCTTTATAGATTTGATATACTTTTTAATAGATACAGGGCAAAGGAGTTTACCGCCATGAAGAAAACGAAACGCATCATCTCTCTGTTTTTGTCGCTGCTGCTGACGGCAGGCGTCCTGCTGCCGGGTTTTACCGCCCTGCAGCCGAAGGCAAACGCGGCGCTGGCAGGGAATTGTAAAACCGGAGACCTCATTTATTACGGCAGTTACCCGCAGGGTGAAATTACAGACGCTTCCTCGATTGCGATACTTGCGGAGCAAACGCCCGACGAGTACGGAGTTGTCAGCTATAACGGCTCGCGGTTTTACCGTTATATGTATAATAACAAAACGCATTTTTATTTGTGTGAGCCGATCGCCTGGCGGGTACTGTCCAATGGAAATGACGGGCTTTTTGTTCTGTCGGAAAAGATTCTTGACCGTGAAAAGTATCATTCAACATATTCGAATGTTACGTGGGAGACCTGCGATCTTCGCAAGTGGCTGAATAAAACGTTTTATGACTTGGCTTTTAATTCAGATGAGAAAAACGGCATCCGGGAGTCACAGATCTTAAACGACCCTAACCCTGATAAAGGAACATCCGGTGGCAATGAAACGCAGGATCATGTTTTTGTTTTGTCTTACAATGAAGCGACGGCGCCTGATTATGGTTTTCCTGATAATAGAAACAATACCGCATTACGAACTTCCTATTGTACGGCGTATGCGCTTTCGAAGTTAGGGTATAACCATTATTTTGAAAATACCTGGTGGCTTCGTACGCCCGGCGTTTATTCCAGCAATGCATGTTCTGTTTATAATACAGGAAGTCTCCGTGTGAATCCTACTACTGATGAAGTCAATTGTAAATTTGGCGTCTGCCCTGCCATGAAGCTGGAATCTGACGCCAAGGTTATCACAGCTGATAAGGCAGCAGGCGGGGACCAGCTGGAGATGCGTGTGCTGAATACGGCAGGGAACGCGATCCCCGGCGCCTGCGTAACGTTGCGGGACAGCGTCGGACGCGCGAGGACGGAGACCACAGACGATAACGGGACGGCGAAGTTTTTTGGCGGCGGCGTCAATTTGCTTACGGCTGAAAATCTGGAATACACTGTCACCGCGGACGGATACGGGGCGGATTCTTCCATAAGCGGGAATCGGCCGGTATCTCTCAACGGCTGCATGATCGTGACGCTTTATAACGATCAGGAGCTGAAATACAAACTGAAAGAAGCGATCTATCAGGATACAGACGGAGATTATCAGACGAACCTTGATGTGGCAATGGATATCCTGAAACAAAAAAAGCGCCTGTCCATGTCAAATGAAAGCGCTTTGTTCGGGATCATCGAAACAGGACATTTTACGCTGAACTGTAAATCCGGCAATACAGCGGAAACAGAGAAGTATGTGCTGTACCAAAATGCGGAGATGATTGCAGAAAGCACCAACGGAGAGTTTCGTTTAAGGGTAAATCAATTCAATACCGGAAACGGGATCTACGTTAAGGTCTATTCAAATGACGGAAAAACCATCAATACATTTTTGAATCTTGAAATCTGTGAAGACGCCGCCGTAAAAAAGACGAACGTCAAGTTCGGAGATAAGATCTCTTTCAAGCTCGACAGCGATATCCCATTTGTAGGCGGAACGACCCTGAACTATGATATTCCGGATCTCCCATTGGAGGTGTACATTGAAGACGGTAAGGCGTATGTCGGCGTTAACATGAAGATTTGTCCGGAAGATGAAAGAAAGACAATCAAGCAACAGTATAACGAGATACAAAAAACAATCGAGGAGATAAAACAGCTAAACTATGAGCTTGGTAACGTTAAAGCCGATAATATAGAGAAAAAAATAGATAAATTCTTAAAAGACCATGACAAATTTGACCTTCCTGTTGTCGGGGAAGTGAAAATGGATTTCTTCGGTGCCGGCATGATTGAATGGGACAGCATGAAGGCTCTCATGACCGACGATGTAAAAGTCAGTCTGGATCTCTGCCTGATTACGAAAGTAAATTTTAATAAAAACTGGCAACTGATGTTAGGTGTTTTTCCTGTAACGATTCAGCTGAATTTCGGCGCAAAAGCGAAACTGCAGGCAAAGGGCAGCTTTGATTTCGGGTCCTCAAAACTGGAGGGGGACTTTGCCGTTACCATCAGCCCCTATATCGACGCCTTTGCCGGAGTCGGTGTTGACAGGTGGGTCGGTTTTGGTGTATATGGATCTGCGACGGCAGATATCAATATCCAATTGATCGGCACCTCGGGTGCGCAGGGGTTGAATTCGGTTGATCTGACCGGCGAATTAGGCTTGAAGGGGTACGTGGGACCGTTTGAATACAAAAAGGATTTTGCTTATCATACCTGGCACCTGTATTCGCGGCAACAGGGACCTTCCCTTGCCCCCAAACGAGGCGGGGGCGCTGAAGCCTGGTACGACGGCTTTTATGACGATGACGCCTACGCCCCGCAGGACCTCTCCTACCTCTCCGGCGAATCCGGCTGGCTCGGCGGCAGCAGCGGCGGTATAAAAAAGGCTCCCGCTTCGGGCGCCGCCGTCTATAATACCCTTACGCCGCTGCTCACCTCCACCTACCGCAACGCCATGCCCGTAACGGCTGCGGCGGGCGATACGGCGGTCATGGCGTTCCTCGGCGCGGATGAAACCCGGGGCGCGAACAACTTTACGGTATTAAAATACAGCGTCTATAACGCCGCCGCCAATACCTGGTGTGAGCCTGTTGTCCTTTCGGACGACGGCACCGCCGACTACGCGCCGCAGCTCCTTAACGTTGGGGACGACCTTTACCTTGCGTATCAGAACGCCGACGCCGTTCTGCCGGACGACGCGACGGACGACGATTATCTGAACGCCCAGACCGTGGCCGTTATGAAGTACGACGCCGATACCGGCGCGTTCGTGCCGGAGGCGGCCTTTGCAAATCCCGACGCTTCGCTTTACGCCCCCAAGCTCACGTCCGTGGGCGGCGCGCCCGTCCTTGTCTGGATCGAAGCACAAAACGCCGATCTGATCGGACAGGCCCAAAGCGTTTCCCTCTGTTACGCTATAAAGAACGGGGACGCGTGGGGTGAAAAGCAGACGCTTTCATCTGGGCGTTCCTCCCTTTCGGCCTTTGCCGCCGGCGAAGAGAACGGCAGCCTTGCCGTTTTGGCCTGCGCGGACGCCGACAACAGTTTTGCCACCGACGACGACCGGACCCTGCTGCTGGTAACGCCGGACGGCACGGCCGCAGTAGAGGAGGGCGCGGCGGCGCAGCTTGCCTTTGCCGCTTTGCCGGATACCGGGACCCCCGCCTTTGTGTGGGTGAATAACGGCGCGCTCTATCGGCTTGCAAACGGTGCGCCGGCGCTTGTGACCGACGCCGTCGGCTCCCTGGAATCCCTTGTCTATCTCAGCGACCGTATCCTTTGTACTCTTGCGGACGAAAACGGCGGCTCCGAGGTTTACGCGCTTGTATATGACGCCGCTGTGGGCGGCTACGGCGCGCCGGTCCCCGTGACGCAGCAGGAACAGTATATCGAGCGGCTCTCCGGATGCGAGGTCGGCGGCAGACAGCTTCTGACCGCGACACAGAAGACCGTGACCATTACCCAGGGCGACGTGGACGACGACTGTACCCTGTGTTATCTGCTGGGCGGCGATTTTACCGACCTGTCTCTGGACGGCGTGAACTGCAGCCCGGCGGACCTGACCTACGGGCAGGACCTGCCCGTTCAGGTATCGCTTTCCAACAACGGCACCACGACGGTCTCCGCCGCAGCGATCCGTTTTACTGCTCCCGACGGCAAAACGGCGGCGGAGCAGACCGTGACGCTTGACCTGCTGCCCGGCGAGAGCAAAGAGGTCACCGTAAACTGCCCCGTTGGCGTGGAGCAGGTCACTTATACGGTGACCGCGACGGCAGCAAACGACAGCGTTGCCGCCAACAACGCCGGCAGCGTGACCGTGGGCTACGCGGACGCCGAGGTGCAGGTGGAAATGCTGCGCATCGGCAAACAGAATATGATGGCGGTCACGGTGGAAAATACCGGCGCCGCGCCCGTGGGCGGTGTGCTGGATATCTATACGGACGAGCATACGGAGATCCCGCTTGCAAGCTATCCCATAGAGACGCTCGGCGCCATGGAGCGGCAGATCGTCCACTACGATTTTGACCACGCGGATTTTGTAAACGATACGTCCGTTGTCACCTGTGTGTTCACCCCGGACGCCGAGGAGGCGTATACCTGCAACAACAGCGATACCGGGTATCTGGAATTTGTGGAATTCAAGTCCGACGTCTGCGGCGTTGCGGTCAACGGGACCGACCTGACCGTGACGGAAGGCGAAACGCTGCCGCTGACCGCCACCGTGTTCCCGACGGACGCGGACGATCAGACGGTGAGCTGGACGAGCGCGGATGAGACCGTGGCGACGGTGGACGCGGACGGGACCGTACACGGCGTTTTCCGTGGCGAGACGGAGATCACCGTCACCACCGCCGAAAACGGTTTTACCGATACCGTGACCGTCACGGTGCTCTGCGCCCATGCCTACGACGTGACCCGCACGGAGCCTACCTGTACGGAAGATGGTGAGATCCGTTCGGTCTGCGCCAAGTGCGGCGACGTACAGACGGAAGTGCTCCCGGCGACCGGGCACACCGAAGAGACGGTCCCGGCAGTCGCGCCCACCTGCGTCGCCACGGGCCTGACCGCCGGCAAACGCTGTACCGTGTGCGGCGATATCACCGTCGCCCCGCAAACGGTCGCCGCCAACGGGCACAGCTTTGCGCTGACCGGGCAGACCGACCCCAACTGTATCAAGGCGGGCACGGGCTATTATCAGTGCACGGTCTGTACATTTGAGGAGACGCGGGAGATCGCGCCTTTGGGCCACAATTTTGTCGCGGACGCCGCCAGAAGCACAGCGCCCACCTGTACCGCCCCCGGCGTTGCGGCGTACTCCTGTACCCGGTGCGACGCTACAAACGACGCCGTCGCCGCCCTGACCGGCCATACGCCTGTTGCGGACGCAGCCGTGCCTGCAAGCTGCCTGACCCCCGGCAAAACGGCGGGCAGCCACTGTGCCGTGTGCGGCGCTGTAATTGAGGCGCAGCAGGTCGTCCCTGCGCCCGGGCATACGCTTGAGACCCTTGCCGCCGTCCCGCCCACCTGCACCGCCTACGGCAAAACCGAAGAGGTCGTGTGTACCGTCTGCGGCGAAGTTAAACTGGAAGGGACGCTGCTGCCGCCCACGGGCCACACCGTACCTGCAGAATATGACTGTGAAACGGGCGTCGTGTGCACGGTGTGCGGGGAGGAACTGACGGCCCCCTGCGCCCATACGCCCGAAACGCTTGCCGCTCTGGAAGCCACCTGCGTCGCCGAGGGGCTGACCGCCGGTGAGAAATGCGCCGTGTGCGGCAAGGTATTGACAGAGCAGACGGCCGTCCCTGCTTCGGGACACGAGTATGCGGAGACGGTCACCCCGCCCACCTGCATCCGCGACGGATATACGACGCTTGTCTGCAGCCGGTGCGGCGACGTCCAAACGCTTGCCGGCGCCGGATACACGGGACACAGCTTTGTTCTCACGGTTACGCCCGCAACCTGTACCGAAAACGGCGTGCAGGAGATGTGCTGTTCGGTCTGCGGGGAAGAGTATACCGCCGTTCTGCCTGCGGCGGGGCATTTTTACCGCGTAGCGGTGACCGCGCCCACGTGTACCGAAGAGGGGTATACCGAGCACGTCTGCCTTTTCTGCGCTGATACCTACCGGGATGAACCGACGCCGGCTGCCGGGCACAGCTTTCGTACCGAAGTCGTCCGCCCGACCTGTGTTTCGGCCGGTTATACGCTGCATATCTGCACCGTGTGCGGGTACAATTACAGCGACGGAACAACGCCGATGACGGGGCATACCGTTGTACAGGATGATTACGTTGCCCCCACCGCCGACACCCGCGGGCTCACGGCGGGCAGCCACTGCGCCGAATGCGGCTTAAAACTCACGCCGCAGCTTGTGATTTTAGAGCTGGACCACCCGCCCGTGGAAAACCCGCTTGTCGCGCCTACCTGCACGGCCGACGGCTATACCATGGGCAGCTACTGTCTGGACTGCGGCGAGGTGATCGAACAGAAAATGGTCATCCCCGCAACGGGCCACAGCTACCGGCAGACGGGCGCCCTTGCGCCGAGCTGTGCTGCCGACGGCTATGCCGAGTACGCCTGCGCCAACTGTACCGCGTCTTACTGGGAGATCCTGAATAAGACCCCGCATGCGGATGAAGACGGCGACGGCAGATGTGACGGCTGCGGCGAATTATTGGCGGCGCTTTCCTGCAGGCACCTGTGCCACAGCGAAAACCGCTTTGTACAATTCATTTACCGGATCCTTTGCCGGTTCTGGAAGTTCTTCGGCGTCAACGAGACCTGTGAATGCGGCGCAAAGCACTGGGATTGATACGCCGGTAAGAAAAACGTTCTATTCACTGTTGATACTTGCATTTTTAACCGGGATGTGCTACAATGAAGCTGCAGAAAAAATCTACAGGAGGAAACGAATATGCGTGCGATTTTTCAAAAGATCCTTGCGTTTTTTATGACGATCCTTGCCTTTTTCGGCATCCATATCGGCGGGCATGAGCAGCCTGCGACGACGGTGGACGATACCGCCGGGTACACGGCCGAAGCCGATACGGTGGAGTTTGCCCTTGCCGGCAACGCCACCACCGGGTACAGCTGGCACGTGGAGATGGCGGGCGACGCTCTGGAGCTGACAAAAGAAAACTACGTTTCGGACCCTGCCGCCCCCGGTATGGCGGGCGTAGGCGGGACCCAGTATTACGGCTTCAAGGCCGTCGCCCCCGGCACGGCTGTGCTGACATTCAGCTATTTCCGCGATTGGGAGGAGGATCCGCCCGTTTCGACCTATATCGCCACGGTCACGGTCGCGGCGGACCTGACGGTCAGCGTCGACTCGTTTGTTGAAGGATATACTGTTTTTCAGAGAGGAGGTGACGAACAGTGACGACAGTCATGCAGCGGATAACGGCGTTGTTTCTCACCGTTTTGGGCCTGTTCGGGCTGAGCCTGACGCCCCACAGCACGCCGCAGGCCACCTTAGGCCCGGTGGGCGTTTCGGTCAGCAACGAAACGGTGGAATTCCGCCTGGAGGGTCAGGGCAATCCCTGGCGCTGGGTGTTTGAGCAGTCCGGAGACGGCGCGATGGAGGAGACCTCCCGGGAGGAGGTGGACCTGCCTGTCTGGAAGCGCGGCTTCGGTACCGGCAGGATTCTGTACTGCACCTTTGAAGCGAAAACGCCCGGCGAGGTGACGCTCAATCTTTCGCAGTGCCTGCCGGGCGGGAGCCCGGAGAGTAAGGTCAGCGAATATATCGTGACCTTCAACGTTTATCCGTTCGGGGGTCGGTTGGCAATCAGTCTTCAATCCATTGAGGACGTGACCGACCAGCTTCCGAGCCGGACACAGAGCTGACGCCCGGGTCCGGGAAAGAATACAAAAACGCTGTGCGCGCAGTTACGCACAGCGTTTTTATCATGTTTTGTTTCGGTTATTCGCCGAACCGGCAGTCATTGAAACCGGAATCGGACGTAAACAGCTCCAGCATATTGATGGGATCGTTGAAATCTGCGATCCAGCCCTCGCGGATCAGATCGAACTGACCGCTGCCCTTTGCCTCCGTGAACGCATTCCAGCCCATAGCGACCACCTGCAGCTTGATCCCAAGCGTTTCCAGATCTTTCGCCATGGAGTTCGCGATGGCTTCATGCGCGCCGTAGTTGGTGCCGAAAACGATCGTCAGCGGCGTTTCGGCGGAGAGCTTGCCGTCCTCGCCGAAAGTATAGCCTGCTGCCGCCAGCAGCGCCTTTGCGCGGTCCTCCACACCCTTGCGGTCGGTGTTGATCGCAAGCGGGTCGTAATAACCGCCGTCGCCGTCGGGATGGAAAATGCCGCCGTTGCCGTCCGCCATGCCGCGGGGGATAAAGCTGCTTGCCGGGGTAAGGCCTCCGCGTACAATGTCGTCGCAGATCGCCTTACGGTCTGTGAGCAGAGAGATCGCTTCACGTATGCAGGCTGCCTGCGCGGGCGTTTTGTCCCGGAACAGGGCGCTTTTTGCGTTGAATGCGAAATAGTAGGTGCCGAGCACCGGCATACTGTGCATCTGAGAGGAGTAGTCTTTGATGACCGCATCCAGCGATTCGATCGGGATCGAATCGATATAATCGAGATCGCCGGCGGTAAACAGGGAAAACGGAAGTTCAAAGTCCTCGGTAAGAAGGAAAAGGATGTTCTGCAGAGATACATTGTCCGCATTATAGAAGAACCGGTTTTTGTCGATGGTCAGAACGTCCGTATCCGTCCAGGGCCCGCAGATAAACGCGCCGTTGCAAATAAAACCGGATTCCCGGCACCAGGCGTCGCCCTCGGTGTTTTCAACAACCGCCTGTTTTACAGGATAGAAGGTCGGGAACGCCATCAGATCCTCCATGTACGCACAGGGGGCGATCAGTTCAAATGTGAGGGTCTTTTTGTCCGGCGCTTCCACTGCGATCTGTCCGCTTTCATAACCCTTGAAGCCGGCAAACAGGTAGCTGTAATCGGCTCCGGTATCGGGGTCGGCGGCACGTTTCCAGGCGAATGCAAAGTCGCCGGCTGTCAGCTCGCTTCCGTCGGACCATTTCAGGCCGTCCTTCAGCGTGACCGTGTAACGCAGCCCGTCGTCAGAGCAGGTGCAGCTTTCGGCGCAGGCAGGAACGGTTTGTCCTTCTGCATCATAGGTATAAAGTCCGCTGAACAGCGTGGAGACGATGTCAAACTCCTGTGTGCTCGTAACAAACGCGGGGTCCATCGTGCCCACCGGGCCGAGACACACGGAAAACGTTTTATTGTCCGTTTTTTTTGCGTAGCTGAAGGTTTTGACGCCGTAGACGTTCGCATACACGCCGGTCACCTTTGAGGAAAGAAGATAGGAGGTGTTGTAATGATACAGCGGCATAATGCACTGCGTCGCCATCAGCATATCCTCCGCCTCATGCATGAGCTGTGTGCGCGTTTCGCGGTTCGTTTCGGCCCGGATGCGGGCGATCAGCCCGTCGTAGTCCGCCCAGTTTTTCACGGGATCGGCAAAGGCGTTTGAAACGATCACTTCGGCGGGGTCCTCCGGCAGATCCTCCAGCGCCACGGAGGTGCGCAGGATCAGGCGCGCGTCGGAGGCTTCAATGACGCCGTTGCCGTTCGTATCGGCAGCGGTAAAGGCGGGGGAGCCGGGCACGTAGTTTTCAAGGTCTACGGACGCCCTGAGCGCCAGACGCGCGTCGTCGGCGCCCCTGTCGCCGTCGCCGTTTACGTCGCCCAGCGTGACCGCCGCGGCCGTAAACGCGAAGACAAAGACAAAAAACAGGGCAACAAGTACAGGGAACAGCAGTTTTCTTTTCATTTCGTGTTTCCTCCCGAAAGTTGTTGAAAGGGGAAACCCAAACCGTTCCGGGCCCGGCTTTCCCCGGCTGAAAGGACTGTTCAGAACGCGATCTTTTCGGCGATATAGGCCTTGAGCTCGCCGATGGGCAGGCGCACCTGCTCCATGGTGTCGCGGTCGCGGACGGTCACGCAGTTGTCGCCCGCTTCATCGCCGTCGCCCACGGTCTGGAAATCCACCGTGATACAAAGCGGCGTGCCGATCTCATCCTGCCGGCGGTACCGCTTGCCGATGGAGCCCGTGTCGTCGTAATCCACCGGGAAGTCCTTTGCGAGGGCGGTATAGATCTCCTCCGCCTTCGGCCCCAGCTTTTTGGAAAGCGGCAGTACGCACGCCTTGAAGGGCGCCAGCGTCGGGTGCAGGTGCAGTACGGTACGCACGTCGTTTTTCGCCTCGTCCACGACCTCCTCGTCATAGGCCTCGGTCATCACGGCAAGGAACAGGCGCTCCACGCCGAGCGACGGCTCGATGACGTAGGGGATATAGCGCTCGTTGGCCTCCTGGTCAAAGTAATCCAGCGCTTTGCCGGAGGTCTCCATATGGCGCGAAAGGTCGTAGTTCGTCCGGTCGGCGATGCCCCACAGCTCGCCCCAGCCGAAGGGGAACAGATACTCGAAGTCGGTGGTCGCCTTGGAGTAGAACGAGAGCTCCTCCTTTTCGTGGTCGCGCAGGCGCAGGTTCTCTTCCTTCAGCCCCAGCGCGTACAGCCAGTCGCGGCAGAAGGCGCGCCAGTAGGCGAACCATTCCAGGTCCGTGTCGGGCTTGCAGAAAAATTCCAGCTCCATCTGCTCAAACTCGCGCACGCGGAAAATGAAGTTGCCGGGCGTGATCTCGTTGCGGAAGGATTTGCCGATCTGCGCCACGCCGAAGGGCAGCTTTTTGCGGGTGGTGCGCTGGATGTTGGCAAAGTTTACAAAGATGCCCTGGGCGGTCTCGGGACGCAGGTACAGCTCGTTTTTGGTGTCCTCGGTCACGCCCTGGAAGGTCTTGAACATCAGGTTGAACTGACGGATGTCCGTAAAGTTGTGCTTGCCGCAGTCGGGGCAGGGGATATTTTTTTCTTTAATGTAGTCCATCATCTGCTGGTTGGACCAGCCCGCCACGTTCGTGCCGTCAAAATCCTCGATCAGGTTGTCGGCGCGGTGGCGCGTTTTGCACTCGCGGCAGTCCATCAGCGGGTCGGAGAAGCCGCCCAGGTGCCCGGAGGCGACCCAGGTCTGCGGGTTCATCAGGATGGCGCTGTCCAGCCCCACGTTGTAGGGGTTCTCCTGGATGAACTTTTTGCGCCAGGCGTTTTTGATGTTGGTTTTCAGCTCCACGCCGAGGGGGCCGTAGTCCCAGGTGTTGGCAAGTCCGCCGTAGATCTCGCTGCCCGCGTACACAAAGCCGCGGCCTTTGCACAGGGCAACGATTTTTTCCATTGTTTTTTCGGTATTTTTCATGTTTTATCCGGGGCGCGGCGCGCCCGCCTTTCTGATAAATGTTTCTTTTTTTGTTACGGCAGAAGCGCCGGACGGATCCGGAGCCGGCGCCTCACGGTTTTACGGTTCTGTTTTACGCGTGCACCGGCGGCACTTCGATCACGGCGTCGCTGAGCAGGAAGGTGCAGCACGGGTGGATATAGCCGTAGTCCAGGTCGGCAAGCCGTCTGCCGTCCACCGACGCCGGCACGTATACGTCGCCGGACAGAAGCTGCGAACGGCACCAGCCGCATTCGCCGGAGCGGCAGTCCGCGGGGGCGCTGATCCCCGCCGCCTCCATGGCGCGCAGGATGGACGCGTCGCTCCTGCAGTCGACCACGGTCTCGCTGCCGCTCTGCAAAACGGTCAGTTTGTAGCTCTCCTGCACGTCCTTCGGGTAATCCGCTTCTTTGGCGGGGCCGAAATACTCGCCGAACAGCTCGCGGCGGATGAATTTGCGGCGAAGGCCGAGCTTCGGCAGCTCTTTGTCCATAAAGCTGTACATGGCCTGCGGGCCGCACATGAACACGCTGTACGCCTCGTTTTCGGGCGCGTACTTTTTGATGATGTCGGCGGAGATAAAGCCGCTTTCGCAGCCCTCTTTCTCCTCTTCGCTCAACACGTTCACCAGTTTGATGCGGTCGCATTTTTCCGCCAGCGCCGCGATCTCGTCGGCGTAAACGGCGTCGGCAAGGGTGCGGGAGCCGTAGAGCAGCACCAGGCGCATATCCTTTTCGGTGCCGTCCGCAATGGCGCGGGCAAAGGACCGGAAGGGCGTGATGCCGCTGCCGCCCGCGATGCCGATCACGGTTTCGGCGTCCCGGAGGGGCTCATAGGTGAACTGCCCCAGCGGGGCGGAGGCGGTCAGCGTGTCGCCGACAGCCAGACGGTCCAGCAGATAGTTGCTGGCAAGGCCGTCTTTGACGCGCTTGATTCCCAGGCGGTATTCGCCGTTTTTCGCGTCCAGCGGGGCGGAGGCGAGGGAGTAAGGGCGTGTCAGGCACATGCCGTCAAAGGCGAGGGCGACGGACAGATACTGCCCGGCGGAGAACCACGCGAGGGCGTCGGTGCCTTTTTCACGGTCCGCTTCCAGCACGATCGTTTTGAAATCGGGGGAGTGGGCGACGATCTCTTTGACCTTCAGGAACTGCGCCTTCGGGTGCAGAGCGGCGGCAATGCGGTTGGCCTGGTAGCTTTCCAGCGGCGGTACGTCCGTATCCGGGGCGGCTTTGACCGCGGAGATACGCTGCGCCACCATTTTGACGAAGCGCGCGGGCTTTAAGCTCGCGATCTTTGATTTCTCACTCATCCGACTGCGCCTCCTTTCAACGCTTTGATGGTATCTTCTGCCGCCATGTACCCGGTGGTGTACGACGGGGCAAATCCGTCGCCGCGGATGTAGTGGCCGCCGCAGAAGTGCATATGCGGGATCTTGTAATCGGCGTCCACGGTGGCGGTGCGGGCGATGATGTTGTCATAGCCCGTCGACATATACCCGTAGATCGTGCCGTCCGGCGTGTCGAGGTATCTTGCGAACGTCACCGGCGTCGCCACCGAAATCTCTTCGATGTGGTCCTTGATATTCATGCCGGTCAGAGCCTCGTAGTGGTCGATATATTTTTTCGCCAGCGCGTTTTTGTAATCCTTATAGGTCTCGGGCGTCAGGTCCTCCGGCAGGTCGCCGGGATAGAGCGCGGTGGTAAAGAACAGCATCGAAGTCCCCGCGGGGGACGCGTCCGGGATCACCTCGTTCAGGCAGTTGACGATATACATGCCGAACTCCTTATGGTCCTCATACTGCTTGTTCGCGTCCGGGCTGCTGACGACGAACACGGAGTAATCGTTGATGCCGAGCTCTTCTTTCGTGCAGTCCATGCCGAGGTAGATGGTGGCCACGCTCATGCCGAGCTTTCTCGCGTTCGCAAGCTTTTTGGAGCGGGCGGGGATAAACCGGCTGTCGGAGCGGTTGATCACGTTGTTCGGGATGATGTTGGAAATGATCTCGCGCGCAAAATAATCCTTGCCGTTCGCGCGCACGCCGCAGGCGGAGCCGTCGCCGGTGTAGATAAAGCGGGTGACCTCGCTGTTGAAAAGCACGGTGCCGCCGTTTTTCTTAAAGGAAGCCAGCAGCGCAAGGCTCATCTCGTGGGAACGGTGGGGCGGCATCAGCGCGCCCTCGTTCATGTAAGAGGTCAGCATGCTGATATAATGCAGGGCGTTCAAGTCCCTGCTGGGCACGCCCAGATATCCCCAGTAGGTGTTCAGGATGTTTCGCGCCTTGACCGGGATGTTCAGCGCCTCCATGACCTCGTCCACCGAATGGCAGCCGGTGCGCAGAAAATCGCCGTAGTCCTTCATAAGCGTGACGGGGTTCAGCTTGCCGCCTGCCATATAGACCTGCGCGTCGTTGATGTTGTCGATCAGATCGAGGAACGCGCGTACGCTTTCCTTGCAGCCGGGCACCGCCGCTTCCATGGCGGCAAGGAACTCTTCCTTGCCCGCGGGCATGGTCACGTCGTAGCCGTCGGGGCCGGGGGCGATCACGCGGAACAGGTGACGGTCGATCTGCCAGTCGATCTTCACGTCAAGGTCCTCAAAAATCTTGTATAAAACGTCGGGGTGTTCGGCGCTGCCCACGCCGCAAAGCTCGTGCAGCGACGGCTCAAATTCAAACCGTCCGCGCCGGAAACTGGTCGCACAGCCGCCGGGCAGGTTGTGTTTTTCAAGCAGCAGCGTTTTATAGCCTTCTTTGGCGCATTTCGCAGCCGCCACAAGCCCGCCGTTACCGGCGCCGACGACGATCACGTCATATCGTTCGCTCATAGTCATCCTCCTAAAAAATAAAATCGTAACTATTTTATCATATTACGCACATAATTGCAAGCAGTTATG
This sequence comes from Clostridia bacterium, assembly GCA_017430145.1. Lineage (GTDB taxonomy): Bacteria > Bacillota > Clostridia > Oscillospirales > Acutalibacteraceae > RUG806. Next base: position 172 of record JAFRNP010000138.1, on the reverse strand, counting down.
CGGATTTGGATAAAGAAATTCACCGGCAGATCGTAACAGTTCAGCCAGTGAAAGAAAACCACGAGTATTCGTCAAGATGACGGAGGGAAAAAATTCGTCAAAATGACGGAAGAAGTTACAAAACACCGTCAAAATGACGAAATAAAAAAAGAGGGGAACTTGCCAAAAGAAG